>NZ_JAXOFX010000002.1:0-484680 GCF_034427655.1 Robertmurraya mangrovi | reverse complement strand
AAACATATCCAAGCTTACCTTAATAGAACGTGGGAAGAATTCATCAACGCCTTGGAATTCAAGCCAAAGAAAACATCAAGAGGCAGGCAGAAGATACCAGATAGACCAAAAGAACAAGTCAATTATGGTCGTGTAGCTCTCGTCATTGAGAAAAGAAAAAAGCAAGTCAAAAGAACAATAAAATAAACCATTTTACAAAAAAAGGGAACAAATATCAATCTTATTTGTAGATTGTCTTTTTTGCTCCCACAGCAAAATATAGATGTAAAATTTTTACTTAAATTCAAATTGATTTACAACTTTGCAAAGCCAGTGGGTCTCACCTGTCATGCTGCTCACGCAAGAGTCTTCGTGCCTTCCACTCCAATCAACAGAGTGCTCAATATAAAGATGGAACTTTGGATGAGTATTTTTAAATAGGATAGGGACTTATCGGACAGCCCCCTTTTTCAAGTGTCTAATCATTAGTTAAGTTTTCGTGATTTTGCCTAAATGCGAAAAGAAGGACGGATACGATACGGCAATGGCTTCTGAGTTTTCGAGTGTTACTTTTTCTTTACAGATTAAGGCAGCAACTGCTAACATCATTCCAATCCGATGGTCACCGTGGCTGTTTACCGTTCCACCTACCAAGTTGGTTTTACCATAGATAATCATTCCATCATCAGTTGCTTCAATTTTTGCTCCAAGTGTGGTTAGCTCTCTCACAACAGTATCTATCCGATTGGTTTCCTTCACTTTAAGCTCTTCTGCATTTCTAATAATGGTTTTTCCTTCGGCTTGGGTAGCTAGCAACGCAATTACAGGAAGTTCATCAATTAATCTTGGAATCAAGTCACCTTCAATAACTGTGCCTTTCAATTTTGATGTTTTTACAATAATGTCACCTACAGGTTCAAAGGCATCTTTTTGTACATTAATCATTTGTACTTCAGCACCCATCTCTTTCATTACATCTAGAATTCCTGTTCTTGTAGGATTTAGTCCCACATTCTTTAAGGTGATTTCACTATTTTCGACAATGGCACCTGCTACTAGGAAAAATGCCGCTGATGAAATATCTCCAGGAACATGAATGTTCGTCCCCTTAAATGATTGATTTCCCTTTATTTTGATCACTTGCCCGTCTACTTCCACTTCGCCACCAAACTGTTCAATCATTCTCTCCGTATGATCTCTTGTTTTAGAGGGCTCGTAAATAGTTGTTATTCCTTCAGCCTGAAGTCCGGCAAAAAGTAAAGCTGATTTAACTTGTGCGCTTGCAACAGGAAGCTCATAGTTAAAACCTTTTAGTTGCCCACCACGTATCGAAATAGGAGTATATTTACCATCCTCACGACCTTCAATTTTGGCACCCATTTGAGTTAATGGTTTTGTCACCCTTGTCATAGGTCTTTTACCTATAGAGTCATCTCCTATAAGCGTCGAGTAGAAGGGTCTCCCTGCTAATATTCCTAACATTAAACGAATAGTAGTTCCTGAATTCCCGACATCTAAAACCTCAGTCGGTTCTCGTAACCCATTTAGTCCTTTTCCAGTTATTTCGACTTTTTGATCATCAACTTCAATATGTACTCCAAGCTTCCTGAAACATGCTATGGTACTTAAGCAGTCCTCTCCAGTTAGGAAATTGGTTACGACCGTTTTTCCATCTGATATAGCCCCAAACATAATGGAACGGTGTGATATTGATTTATCTCCCGGAATGTCGATACTGCCTCTTAATTGATTAACACATGTTGTTAATGGAACAGAGTTCATATAATCATTCCCTTTTTTTAATAGTATTGATTTCTTATCATTTTTTTCATTAAGGACTAATGGAAGTTTCATAATTGGTATATGACCCTATACATTGATTAGCCCGTTCTCTATCTTCTTCTGTTTGGAAGCTAATTACTAGTACTCCATTAATATCTTCTCTAGTTTCTAAGATTCTAATATTGGTTATACTGATTCTTTCTTCCGCTAAATATCCTGTTATTTCTGAGATCACACCTGGATAATCGGGAACATCAACAAATAAATCGTAAAAGGCTGGAATAGCGCCTTTTTCTTTAATAGGCAAATCATCGCGGAATTGTTTAGCCTGAAAAAAATAATTGAGAAGTTCTTCCCCGTTTTCTTCGGTGATGATTTTCTCAATTTTATTCATCTCGTTTTGCCAACGACCTAATAAGGATAGTAAAACCTTTTTATTATGTAGGGATATATCTCTCCACATTTCAGGACTGCTAGAAGCAATTCGGGTAATATCACGAAATCCACCAGCAGCTAAACGTGTAACAAGCTTTTGATCATGACTTGTTTGTTGAGCTTGGTGAACGAGTGAAGCCGCAATAACATGGGGGAAATGACTAATAACTCCTGTTAAGTAGTCATGTTCTTCCGGAGAGACAATGAGAAATTTCGCTTTTGTTCCAGCTAACCATTCTTTTAATTCGTCTATTATTCTTGGGTCAATATGGTCCTCTGGTGTCAGCAAATAAAAAGCATTTTCAAACAGAATGGCTTTTGCCGCGGTAACACCACTTTTATGGGAACCAGCCATCGGATGTCCACCAATAAAAGTAATGTTCTTATCTTTTAAGCAGGCAGCTTTTTGGACGATTATATCCTTGGTACTTCCAGCATCAGATATAATGACATTATCTTTTAAAGGGAGTTTAGAGAGACTATCAATTACTCTTTCCGCTTCTCTAACAGGAGTTGCCAGTAAGATTAAGTCAGCCTCTGTAGCTACTGATTCAATACTAGATGCGATTTCATCAATGACGCCCAGCATTTTTGCTAGGCGGCATTGTTCCCCGTTTATATCATATCCGATTATGGTTGCCTTAGGGTGTCTTTCCTTTACGCATAGAGCTAAAGAGCCTCCAATTAAGCCTAACCCTATTACAAATACACGACCTTTCAAGGAAATCCCCCCTTTTAAAAATGAGACTAACAGTAGCTATTTGTTGTTTGTTTACTGTAAAAATTTTGCCCGTTGATTTCCGCTCCGGACACTTGCTTTCCGCAGGGATGGAGGGGAGCCTCCTCGTCGTGCCGACTGTGGGGTCTCCCCTTCCCTCTATTCCTGCAGGAGTCAAATGTCCTCCGCTCCAATCAACTCAGATAATAACACTAAAAAGCACTAACCTTTTCTATCAAAAGTATTCTATTTAGTTAAGGTCACTCTCGATTGAAGAAATTCCTTCATGACTTCAATCACTCCATTATTCTGTTCTTCAGATCCGACTGTTACACGAATGGAGGTTGGGAAGCCTAGTGCTTTACCAGAACGAACGATAAAACCTCTCTCCATTAGGTATTGGAATACTTCATTGCTGTCTACCTCAAAGTCAATCAGGATGAAGTTTCCTTGTGATAATGAATACGAAAGACCTACTTCATTACAGAAAGAGTAAAACTGCTCTAATCCCTTGCGGTTAAGCTCTCTACATTTTTTTACGTACTCTTGGTCTTGAATGGCTGTTTTTGCTGCTAATTGAGCTAATGTGTTTGTGTTGAATGGTTCTCTTACTGGCTCTAGGGAGCGAATGATGTCTGAATTGCTGATCCCATATCCTACACGGAAGCTTGCTAATCCGTAGATTTTTGAGAATGTCCTTAAAACAATAAGGTTTTTATATGTCTCTATTAATTCAACTGCATCATAATAATCATCTGCAACTACATATTCAAAATAGGCTTCGTCAAGAACGATAAGAGTTTCTTCAGGTACTCTTTCTAAAAAGGATAGAAGTTTATGATTAGAGATATAGGTGCCTGTTGGATTATTTGGAGAACAAACCCAAACCACGTTTGTTTTATCATCAATGGCAGCAAGCATTCCTTCTAAATCATGTTCACCTTCAATAAGTGGAACTTCTCGAACCTCTGCTCCTTCAATTACTGCATTATGCTTATATTGTGGAAATGTTGGTGAGGCCATTACGGTGTTATAACCAGGTCGTAACAATGCTCTGGCAATTATTTGTATAATTTCATCAGAACCGTTTCCGAATATCAATTGATTTGCTTCTACTTTTAATAATTCAGCTAATTCAAAACGTAAATCTGTTGTATAACCATCTGGATATAGCGCATAAGAGCCTGAAAAATCTTGTATGGCTGACACTACCTTTTCAGAACAGCCAAAAGGATTCTCATTTGATGCTAATTTTATTATTTCATCAAGACCATATTGTTTTTTTACTTCTTCTTTTGATTTACCTGGTTGGTATGGTTGAAGTACCAACACTTGCTCTTTCCATCTCATCGTATCCACCTCAACTAAACTCATATATAAAATCTACTTTAAATCTGGACGTAAACTTGATGCTCCCTCTAGATAAACGTGTTGAATTTCATTTTGCTCCTTAGAGGTATTTAAATGAATCATGATTCTTATGCATTTTCTTAAAGCAGAAGGAACGGGAATCTCTTTCATACACATGACTGGAACGTATGTCCAACCATCAAATGATCTTAAGGCTTTTGCAGGAAAAGTAGCTGTTAAATCTTCAGTAACAGAAATAAAGATAGATGCTACATCGTTTGGGTTAATTTCATTTAATTTAATCATCTCTTCTAATAATGTACCTGTTGCCTCTACGATTTGTCCTTCTAAATCTTCCGTTACTGTGGTAGCTCCTCTAACCCCTCTAATCATTCACATTCCTCCCTTTTTTAGTTCATGTTTATCCACTATAAGTATATAAGTGCTCTAACTCTTCTAATATCAGTTCATCACATAATTCTTTTATCATTGGTTGGCCAATCTCTTCTAATAAAACAAAAGTAACTTTTTGTTTGATAGACTTTTTATCTTGTTTCATTCTAGCTAACAACTTCTTAGGGTCCAGATAACTAGGCACAGTAATTTGATAACCTAGCTCAGATAACCACCCCTTAAAATGATCCATATTAAAAGAAAGATTAGTTACTGCCTTACTAAGCTGAAGAGCATAAACCATACCAATCATAACAGCTTCACCATGTGAAATTTTACCATACCCAGCTTCTGCTTCGATGGCATGCCCTAGAGTATGACCAAAATTTAAGAACCTTCGAATACCATTCTCTTTTTCATCTTCTTTTACGATAGCACCCTTAATGTTGATACCTGTTTTTAAGAAAAAACTTATTTGTTCATCGGTCAGTGTCTCTAGGCTAGTAATATTTTTATTTAACCATTCGTAAAAGGAGAAATCTTGGATTAATCCGTGCTTAATTACTTCCGCAAATCCAGACCTTTTTTCTACTAGAGGCAGTGACTTTAAGAAATTCAAGTCAAAAAAAACAGCCTCAGGCTGATAAAAAGCCCCAATCATGTTTTTTCCAAGAGGGTGGTTAATAGCTACTTTCCCACCAACAGCACTATCATGAGCAAGGATAGTAGTCGGAATTTGTATGAAAGGAATCCCTCGCATATAAGTCGCTGCGACAAAGCCGGCTAAATCTCCAACCGCACCTCCACCTAACGCTAAAATGTACGATTTTCGATCTAACTTCTGCTCAAGTGCATAAGATAAGCAGCTATAGTAGATTTCAAATGTCTTAGCTTCTTCTCCATTTGGAACGACGTAATGAGTTACGTCAAAGCTAGAAAGACTATTTTCTAGCTTTGACAGATAAAGGTCACCAACATTATAATCCGTAATGATAAGAATTTTACTAACTTCCCGATTTGAATCTTTAAGAAATGATTCTAATTGACCAATGGCCTCTTTTTCAATAAATACGGGATAGTCTTTAGAGGGCGTTGAAATATGGACCTTTTCCATTAGAACTCCCTCGCATATTGGCGTTGTTTCTCAACTACTTCAATTAATGTATCGATTCTATCAGAATAAAATTGATTTACAATCGCACTCGCTAATTCCCAAGCAATCACACTTTCCGCAACAACAGCTGCTGCAGGAACAGCACAGCTATCTGAACGTTCTATACTTGCTGAGAATGGCTCTTTTGATTCAATATCAACGCTTTGCAGCGGTTTATATAATGTAGGAATTGGTTTCATGACTCCTCTAACAATAATAGGCATTCCAGTGGACATTCCACCCTCTAGACCACCTAAGCGATTCGTTTTACGAGAATAACCATCCTTTTCATTCCACGTAATTTCATCATGTACTTCACTTCCAGGTTTTCTAGCCGCCTCAAAGCCAATTCCAAACTCAACGCCTTTAAAGGCATTAATACTGATGATTGCACTAGCTAACTTTGCATCGAGTTTTCGATCATAGTGTACATAGCTTCCTACTCCAGGAGGCATTCCTTCAACAATGACTTCTACAATCCCACCGATTGAATCCCCGTTTGCTTTTGCATCATCTATTGCCTTCATCATTTCTTTTTCGGCTACAGGATCTAAGCATCTTACGGGGGAATTCTCCGTAATCTCCTGAAGTTCTTCAATAGAGTTATAAGAATGTACTGAAGATTTAACGCCACCAATCTCAGTTACATGGGAAGCAACTTTAATACCTAGAAGGGATAGTAGCTTTTTAGCAACTGCCCCTGCAGCCACTCTTACAGTCGTTTCTCTAGCCGAAGAACGTTCCAATACATTTCTCATATCTCGATGTCCATATTTTAGTGCACCATTTAAGTCAGCGTGCCCAGGTCTCGGGCGAGAAATCACTCTCTTTACTTCTTCCTCTGCTCCTAAATCCAATGGTTCTGCACCCATAATTTTAGTCCAATGTTTCCAGTCATTATTTTCTACCACTAATGCTACTGGAGAACCTAATGTATAACCATGACGAACTCCACTTAAAATTTGGACGGTATCTTTCTCAATTTGCATTCTCCGTCCTCGTCCATGCCCTTTTTGACGTCTAGACAATTCCTGATTTATTTCTTCTGCCTCAAGTGGCATACCCGCTGGTAGACCTTCTACAATTGTCGTTAATTGGGGGCCATGTGACTCCCCGGCTGTTAAGTATCTCATCACTCTTTCCCCCTTCAACTCATTAAAGGATTATGTCTCAATATAACATATGCATAATAATAAGAATAGTATTAGTTTGAAAATTATAGTAATTTTATTGCTTGGCTACTTTTAAAAATTAGATACGTTAAGCTTTTAAAGATGGAGTCATTTTATCATGAAAGCATCTAATAAACAAAAATGGAGGTTATGTCTCTTTTCTATTAGTAAATAAAAAGGAGCCTCATTGGCCCCTACTTTTTGCGATAGAAAAATGTATCTTCTGTTTCAAATCCATATAATGCAGGATTGAATATTTGCTCTGTACTGCCAACGAAAAATATTCCGTCTTGCCTAAGTGCACCGCTAAATTTATGGTATAAAAGATCTTTTGCTTCCTCTGTAAAATAAATTAGAACGTTTCTACAAACGATCAAATCAAATGGTCCACCAAAAGAATCCGCAAGTAGATTCTGTTTCTTAAAAGTTACCGTTTTTTTGATTTCCTCTGAAACGTGATAAAAACTTCCATCCTGGGTAAAGTATTTCTTCCTGATATCATCAGGGACTTCATTTAATGACCTCTCTGGATATGCACCGACCTTAGCTCTCTTTATTACGTTTTCATCTAAATCAGTTGCTAGTATTTGCACTTGAGATAAAGGCATAAACTTAGACATAATCATAGCTAAAGTATATGGTTCTTCCCCAGTAGAACATGCAGCACTCCAAATTTTTAATTTCTTATTTTGGCCTAATAATTTTGGTAATAGACGTTGCTCAAGTACTTCCCATCGTTTTCCATTACGATAGAATTCGGAGACGTTAATCGTCATACGATCTAGAAACTCATTTAGTAATTCTGTGTTTCTACTAATAGCTTGATAAAAATCATCGAAAGACTTAAAGCCTTTTTTTTCATAAAGAGAGATTAGTCTTCTTTTCATTTGCGCTTCTTTATATAAAGCTAAATCTATCCCCGTCTTTTTCTTAATACTTGCTATAAACTGTAAATAATCTTGTGACATGGTTCTTCTCTCCTGTTACATCCATTGTATTTCCCTATTTGTAAATTAAGTATAGCGAAAATAAGAGAAAAAAAGGCAATTTTCACAAAAAAGTAAATAAAAAAATGTATTTTTCAAGAACTTCTTGAATATTACTGTATACGGTTACAAAAAAGAGCCCTTGTAGACATACAAGAGCTCTTTTTAGAAATAAATTGTATTTATATTAGTTAGTCCACTCGTTGATTAATTTTGTGTAAGAAACTAACTCTTCTTCTTTAAAGAATAAACCGATTTCACGTACAGCACTTTCAGGAGAATCAGAACCGTGAATAATGTTCTTTCCAACTGTTACTGCGTAGTCACCACGGATTGTTCCAGGAGCTGATTCTTTAGGGTTAGTAGCACCCATCATTAAACGAGCAGTTGCAATTACATTTTCACCTTCCCAAACCATTGCGAAAACTGGACCAGAAGTAATGAAATCTACTAACTCACCAAAGAAAGGACGCTCTTTGTGCTCACCATAATGTTGCTCTGCTAATTCTCTAGTGATTAGCATTAATTTACCGCCTACTAATTGAAAGCCCTTTTTCTCAAAACGAGCTACGATTTCTCCGATTAAGTTACGTTGTACGCCGTCTGGTTTAACCATTAAAAATGTTCTTTCCATGCATTCCACTCCTAAATATCATTATGTATGTGTTACCTTGTACAGGCAATCCATGAAAAATATTAACATTATTTAGATAAATTAGCAACCCAGTTAAAATTTTCGTTTGCCAATGAAATGTGCAATATCTCTTAATGTTTTCTTAGCACGGTTATCTGGAAGTTCCTTCAAAATATCGAGTGCCTTTACTAAATAGCGGTCGCTAATGGCAATTGATTTCTCAATTGCTCCCGACTGTTTGATTAACTCGATAATTCGTACGATTTCATTACGGTCCATGTTCTCATGAACTTTAACAATTTCCGGATAGATTTCTTCGTTTTCCATAGCAAATAAGACAGGGAGCGTGATATTACCTTGTAATAAATCCCCACCGGCAGGTTTCCCTAATACCTTTTCTGTACCAACGAAATCGAGGACATCATCCGTAATTTGAAAGGACATTCCAACATAATAACCAAATTGGTACAGCTTTTTTTGTACGGATTCATCAACATTTGCCGTAACCGCACCTAATTGACAACTAGCAGCAATTAATAAAGCTGTCTTTCTTTTAATTCTTCGAAGATAATCCCTCAAGTGTTGATCAAACCGATATTTATCTTTAATCTGCTCAATTTCACCAACACATAACTCAACAATAGTATCAGACAATATTTTATGAGCTAATGGATTAGTGATATTGGTCATTAACTCTAAAGAGCGCGCAAAGATATAGTCACCTGTGTACATAGCGATTCTGTTATCCCATTTAGCCTTAATGGTTGGCTGACCACGGCGAATCTCTGCATCGTCAATTACATCATCATGAACTAGAGAAGCCATATGGATAAGTTCAAGAGCTACTGCTACATTCTTCATTACATGAATATCGTAATTACCGAACTTACCTCCAAGCAATACAAAAACTGGACGAATTCTTTTCCCTCCAGCTTGAAGTAAGTGCAAGGATGCTTGATGTAATAGAGGGGACTCAGCAACAACAGTCTCCTCTAACGTTTTTTCTATTATGTTAATATCCGAATTCAGGAATGAATACATCATTTTTAACTTCATACAACTTCTCCTAGTTTCTAATCCTCTCTTTTTAAAGGCCCTAAACCTTTAGAAAACCAACATAAAGGTAGTATATAAAAAGGCTGATAGTTATTTACCGATACTACTATCTAACCGAAAACCTATTTATCTTTGTAGCCGATATGAACTGCCGCAGCTCCCCCGCTATACGGTTTGTAGAATACTTTTTTGAAACCAACACTTTCAAACATACTAGCTAATTCTTTCATTCCTGGAAAGTTAAGAGTTGATTCTTGTAACCATGAGTACTCCTCGTAACTTTTCGCAAATATTTTACCAAATATCGGCATGATAAAACGGAAATAGAAAAAATAGAGCTGTTTGTATCCAAACATTGTTGGCTGAGAAGTTTCTAGACATACAGCCATTCCACCAGGTTTTAATACTCGCTCCATTTCTTTTAGCACTTGTATATAATCTGGTACATTTCTAAGACCAAATCCTATTGTAACATAATCAAAGGTATTATCAGAAAAAGGCAGCTCCATCGCATTCCCATGGATTAATGTTACTTGCTTTAAATTTAGCTGGTCAATTTTTCTTTGACCTACCTTTAACATATTCTCGCTAAAATCTAATCCAATTACTTCACCATTACTACCGACTTCATTAGCTAACGCGATGGACCAATCTGCTGTACCACAACAAACATCTAAGGCCTTTTGACCTTTTTGAACGTTCATTTTTTTCATCGTGTCTTCACGCCATTTTTTATGCAATTGAAAACTAATAACCGAGTTCATTTTATCATAGTTATCTGAGATCTTCTCAAAGACACCATGCACACGTTGTTCTTTAGATTGTTGCATTTTATTTAACCTCCTTTCGCATTAAGCTTGGTTGTTGTAATAAGGTTGATATTCTTTGATTTAAATTTGCATTTAGATGTGGCAACTTGACTATTGCCTTTTCTAATAAATCCCGTGCATAATCCATATACTTTTCGCAGATTAAGATTAAATGGTTTTGCTGCTCTAAGGATAAGTCCTTTAATGTAGGAACATTAGGTAAAGTAAGCTGTTTAAGTGCTTCAAAAACAACCGATTTCCCTGACTGTTTAAACTGTTCCATTTCTTTTGAAAGTCGCTTAATTAACAGGAAATTGGAAGCCAACTCATTCCAAGAATCTAATTTAAAATAGTTAATGAATTTATCGATTAAAGATGATTCAATGGCCATTAGACTTGTCATTAATTTTTCTTGACTATCAAGACTTTTTTGATAAACCAGTATCTTTTTATCATATATTTCCTTAATGCCCTCAGCTAACATTCTAATGACATCCACATCATCCTCTGCTGCAAGGAACTTATAATACAGTCCACTATAGTATACCCCTGCTAAAACAGTAAGTTGTCTCGTTTTCAAGGCATCTTCGTCTGGAATAGAATTAGTTACTTGCTCATGGGTGTCAATGGCTACGTGTAAGAGCATAGTAGTAAGCACGTAGTTATCATAGGTTTTAATTGGTAAGTCTACTTGATCTAAAATGGAGATGAGAATAAGTAGTTTATCTTCATCAATAACTGGTGCCTGTATGTTACTTAACAGATAGGGATGCATAAGCTGTTCCTGTATTTTTTCTTTTAGATCTGCTATTTTCTTTTGAATGTCTTCCAAGATTATCACCCTTGTATCCCTATAGTTTCCTCATATGTAAAATCAAGCTTACTAGAAAAAATATCTAGTTCAAAAAATATAAAACGTTCTCTCTATGTAGAACGTGCATATGTAAAATATTATAAAATCTTGAGTATGCCTATAGTTATAAAGGCAGTGACAATTATATCATAAAAGAACTTGTAATGGGCCATGTTTTCATTTAATTGTCACTTTTTCTGTTCGCTTTCAATTTCTCCGTAAGATGTAACAATTCTAGCTTGCCCTCTAATTTTAATTGCCGAAGTATGTTCCGTAAATTGAGCTATCATTACTTCCCCTTTATCTAGTTTCTCCGAATGATGGAATCTAGTATCTGAACCTCTTGTTAAACCAATCACATTTACTCCATCTTCAATAGCTTTAATTACAATATAGTCACTAGTAGGAGTTTGTTTTTTTTCCATAAGACACCTCGTCCATCTAATAATGTAAAAGGCTAAAAGAAATCTTTCAGCCTTTTAATATTTTACTGTTCACATGTATGTTACGTAGGTAAATATCTTAATATTTAATTAGTGACAGTACTTCTGCACGAGCTTTCGCATCACTTGCAAGATTACCTCTTACTGCAGAAGTAACAGTTTTAGCACCCGGTTTCTTTACACCACGCATAGTCATACACATGTGCTCTGCTTCCACTATAACCATTACTCCATGTGGCTCTAACTTTTCCATAATAGAATCAGCAACAGTGGATGTGATACGTTCTTGTAATTGTGGTCTTTTGGCAACTGCCTCAACAGCTCTAGCTAATTTACTTAATCCTGTAACTCTTCCGTTTCTAGGAATGTAGGCAACATGTGCTACACCGTAAAAAGGAACTAAATGGTGTTCGCACATTGAATGGAATTGGATATCTTTAACTAGGACAAGCTCTTCATGATCCTCACCAAAAACAGTTTCGAAGTATTCTTTTGGATCTTGATTTAAACCTGAAAATACTTCCTCATACATTTTAGCTACACGTTTAGGAGTATCAAGTAATCCTTCACGATTAGGATCTTCACCGATCGCTTCTAGTATTAAGCGCACTGCATCTTCTATTTGGGCACGATTCACGTTAGACATTCTGCTTCCTCCAATTATTAAATAGGGTTGTATTCGAGAGCGAAAACAGCCTCAAGAAAAAGAGCCTTGATCAGCCCATGCTATACATTAATTTAAGATTTTATGTAAAATGGCAAGTAGGGATGAGCTTCTTTCCTACATTTACTCTCTATCATACCAATATTAGCACAACCATTTTCAAACAAGCAAAATAGAAGGCTCTCATAACGGCAAATCATTTTTACAAATAGTATGTAACGAATTACTCAAATCATCCAGTTAATGCGTCAAATTTCAACATAGAAATCTAAAACAAACTAGATTAGCTAGACACAAAAAAAGACCACGTATAAATGTGGTCTTTTTTTACAATCATAAGCTTAAAGTACTTTTTATGTAATTATTTCACTGCATCTTTAAGCGCTTTACCTGGTTTGAAAGCAGGAACCTTACTAGCAGAGATTTCGATTTCTTCTCCAGTTTGTGGGTTACGACCTTTTCGAGCCGCGCGCTCACGTACTTCAAAGTTACCGAATCCGATTAATTGTACCTTATCACCATTTTTTAAAGCATCTAAGATTGCATCGAAAACAGCATCAACTGCTTTAGTAGCGTCCTTTTTAGAAAGCTCGCTAGCTTCAGCAACTGCGTTAATTAATTCTGTCTTGTTCATGCCTTTCACCTCCTCCCAAAATATATAAATCATCAAAAACAACGTCTTATCTACATTTGTAAACAAAATTACTGAATTCTATACGTTGCTATGCCTTTTTTCTAGACATGCCTTATATTAAATGATAAAAATGAAAATTTCAAATGTTTTTCTCTTCAAACCCTTTATTTATAAGGCTTTCTTTAAAATTATCAGTAATTCTGATAAAAGATTATCATAATCATATGCTGTTATCAAGAAAAATTCAGCAAAATAATGGTAATCTTTATGTTTTTGAAACATTTTTGTAAAAAAATAATTGCTTATACATTATTCTTAATGTTTTTTAAAAGGCTGTTATCCAATAGAATTCTGGTTTAGATTATAGATTTTGCCCGTTCCTTTCCGCTCCAGGCACTAGCTTTCCGGGGGCGTTCGTCGAGCCTCCTCGTCGCAAGCTCCTGTGGGGTCTCGCCTGTAACGCTAATCCCCCAGGAGTCAAGTGCCTTCCGCTGCAATCCACTCACTGCTTCAAATGTTGTTAAAAACATTAATATTTTCGGATAATACAAAAAAAAGACCCCAAAATTGGAGTCTTATAACTATAGGATAATAGCAATTAGTCCGCCTGAGCCTTCGTTGATGATGCGCTCAAGGGTTTCTTTTAGTTTATATCGAGCGTTTTCTGGCATTAGGGATAATTTTGCTTGAATGCCTTCGCGTACGATTGAGCTTAAGCTGCGTCCGAAGATGTCTGAATTCCAGATTGAAAGTGGGTCGTCTTCGAAATCTTGCATTAAGTAGCGAACCAATTCTTCACTTTGCTTTTCTGTTCCGATAATCGGAGCAAATTCTGATTCCACATCTACTTTAATCATATGGATAGACGGTGCAACTGCTTTCAGACGAACTCCGAAACGTGCACCTTGACGGATGATTTCCGGCTCATCTAAGCTCATATCTGCTAGTGATGGAGCTGCAATTCCATATCCTGTTTGTTTAACCATTTTAAGAGCGTCTGCTACTTGATCATACTCTTGTTTAGCGTAAGCAAAGTCTTGCATTAACTCTAGTAAATGGTCTTTTCCACGGATCTCCACACCAACGATTTCTTTTAAAATATCATCGTATAGGTCGTCTGGAGCGAATAAATCGATTTCTGCTACCCCTTGCCCCATTTCAATTCCAGCAAGACTAGCACGGTCGATAAACTCGTAATCACTAAATAAGTGAACGACGCGGTCTACATCACGTAGGCGTTTAATGTCTTTCACTGTATCTTTCACAGCCTCTTGGTAGTTTTCACGAAGCCAGTGATCTTCTCTTAATACCATTACCCAGCTTGGAAGATTTACATTCACTTCAAGTACAGGGAATTCGTATAAAGCTTCACGCATAACACTCATAACATCATTTTCACGCATGCTCTCAACACTCATAGCTAATACAGGAATGTCATACTTTTCAGATAAATCTTTTCTTAGAGCTTCTGTATTTGGATGATGTGGTTGTACGCTATTAATTACCATGATAAATGGTTTTCCAACTTCTTTAAGCTCATCAATAACTCTTTGCTCTGCTTCGATATAATCAGAACGAGGAATTTCTCCAATCGTACCATCTGTAGTAATCACTACACCGATAGTAGAGTGCTCTTGAATTACTTTTCTAGTACCAATTTCCGCTGCCTCATGGAACGGAATAGGTTCTTCATACCAAGGAGTGTTAATCATTCGAGGACCATTTTCATCCTCGTACCCTTTCGCTCCAGGTACAGTATATCCAACACAATCTACTAATCTAATGTTCACATCTAAGCCTTCTCCTACATGTATAGAAGCCGCTTGGTTCGGAACAAATTTAGGTTCAGTTGTCATAATCGTTCTACCAGCTGCACTTTGAGGTAATTCATCTTGTGTTCGAGCTCGGTCTGCCTCGCTAGTCATGTTTGGTATAACAACTAGCTCCATAAACTTCTTAATAAAAGTTGATTTTCCTGTTCGAACTGCTCCAACTACTCCTAAATATATATCGCCGCCGGTTCTCTCAGCAATATCTTTAAAAATATCTACCTTTTCCAAGTGATCCCCTCCTGAATCCATTAGTGGGATAATATATATCCTAATAGTTTTATTGTATAGACACTATATGTTTATGATGTTGTCCTACTCGCTTATGACAGTTTTTCTAAATTTTTTTACCCCCTTATTAATGCCTACTATTTTATCGGGTGTAAAAACAAACAAAAAACCCTTCTCCTACAATGTATTTTAGTAGGTGAAGGGTTATGACTATTTTGTTAAAAAGATTGGTTCTTCTGTTTTTTCATCAATCGTATAAGGGAGAGAATAGGCTGGTACGAACATTGAATTAGTTACAAGGATATCCCTCATATCTTCTCCAGGTTGATAGTTATGTTTTTCCTTTTGCATGACCTGGTATAAATCACTTCGGTAGTCTACATAGATTTCTGCATCTCCACTAATGACAAAGGGAAGGTTTTGATTGGTGAAGGGGCTGACCACATATGGATCTTCCTTATAGCCCAGTTTTTTAAAATCTAATGTATAAACATTACCCGCAATTCTCTCTTTAAATGGCGGATACTCCTGCATTTTCAGGCGTATTTTTATTTCCCTAATCGTCTCTGAAATACGAAGATCAAACAATTTGACTGTCGGGTTATTTTCTACATCTACTAAAACATATTGAAAGATTCCGCCAGATTCAAATGAATTACCAGGATGATCAGCTAAATACTTAGGGACAATTTTCTTGAATTCGATTGGGTACTTTTGATAAATAGGAGTTTCCATGTCCCTTGTTTTAATAGGTAGGAGCCCCCCATTATCCTCTTGATACTGCTTGATTGCATTTTGAACCGCATCTACCTGGTCCTTATAGGGTGTCTGATTTTGAGCCATTTTTTCTTCAGGATACATACATCCAGATAAAATGGTCGTAGCAATTATAAAAATTAATAAAAGGTAAAATTTATTTTTCATTCTTATCAACCCTTAATGTATGTAGTTTAGGCTATTCATTAGTGGGTCCACTAAATACGACAAAGAAAATCACGATTCCAGAAACAATCATAAAACTATAAGCTAATAAAGCGGATATAAATTTTAATACACCGTTTTTTATTTTAAAACGGCTAAGATAAATCATGATTATAGAAATAAACATAAATCCCATTGCACCTAATGAAACCCACATTTTTAACATTGCTGGTGACATGTACATCCTCTCCTTTTTCCGAAAAGTATTATACCATAGTAGGATGAATTTTTATTCGATTTTTTAAAATAACCATAAATTATATAGATTTATGGTCACCATTATATAGGAAAACGAAAAAAAGACTAAAGTAAAGAAGGGGCAAGCTCCTTACTTTAGTCCGAATGACTAAATACTCCATTCACCCTGTTCATTTCACCAGTTTGCTTCGTAGCATCTTATGCTAAATGCATACGTTTCGCATCCTCGTTTGCCTATATTTTAAGAATATTATTCATCAATCTTTTTCACCTAACACATTTGTTAAGTCTTCCATCTCATGCGTCTTCACACGAGCCATGAGCTTATCTACTTCGTCTTTAGGACTAGCATTATTAAACAGTACATTATAAAGGGCTGTTGTGATTGGCATTCTTACTTCATATTTTTGTGCTAATTGGTATGCGGCTTTTGTTGTTCTAACACCTTCAACAACCATCCCCATATTATCCAATACTTCTTGAAGATTATGGCCTTTACCTAATAAATTACCAGCTCTCCAATTTCGAGAGTGGACGCTTGTACATGTTACAATAAGGTCACCTATCCCAGTTAAACCAGAGAAGGTTAATGGACTTGCACCCATTTTGGTTCCAAGTCGAGCAATTTCGGTTAATCCACGTGTAATTAAGGCTGCTTTTGCATTATCTCCATACCCAAGACCATCCGTAATTCCGGCAGCAAGAGCAATAATATTCTTAAGTGCACCACCGATTTCTACCCCTACAATATCAGGGTTTGTGTAAACTCTAAAGTTATTATTGATAAATATATCTTGAATCTTCTCAGCTGCTTCCATTCGCTTTGAAGAGGCCGTAACGGTTGTTGGGTGTCTCAGACTAACTTCTTCAGCGTGACTTGGGCCAGACAAAACAACAACATCTTTTAGCAACTCTTCAGGCATTTCCTCTTCAATCATTTCTGAGATTCGAAGGAACGTATCCGGTTCAATTCCTTTACTAACATGAACAACTGTCAGAGGATGTTTATGCACAGTTGTAATCTTGTTTAATACCTCTCTAATTGCCTTAGTAGGAACAGCTAAAATAATCGTATCAATTCCTACTAAAGCTTCCTCTAAAGAGGAGTAACCGATAATGCCCTCAGGTAAAATAACGTCACCTAAGTATTTTGTATTGGTATGATTTTGATTAATTTCATCTATTTGAGAAGGATTATGTCCCCAAAGACGTACTTCATGACCGTTATCTGCAAGGACTAAAGCTAACGCAGTCCCCCAACTTCCAGCTCCCACAACAGCTACTTTTTCTCTAATTTGTTCCATTTAATCACAACCTTTAACCTTATTGACTACTTACATATCTATTGTTATTACTAACAACAACATGAAACAGCCTCTTATTTTCTTTCTCTAGCAAAGATCTTGATTGGTGTACCTTCAAAACCAAAAGCATCCCTTATTCTGTTTTCTAAGAAGCGTTTATAAGAGAAGTGCAATAGTTCTGGGTCATTAACAAACACAACAAATGTAGGTGGCTTTACTGAAACTTGAGTGGTATAGTAAATTTTTAATCGTTTACCATTATCTGTCGGTGTTGGATTCATAGCCACAGCGTCCATAATAATGTCATTTAATACACTTGTTTCAACTCGCATCGAATGGTTTTCACTTGCCATGTTAATCATTGGCGTTAATGTATGGATACGTTTTTTAGTTTTAGCAGATAAAAAGACGATCGGTGCATAATCTAAGAATTGAAAATGACTTCTAATTTTTTCTTCATATTCCTTCATCGTCTTTTCGTCTTTATCAACAGCATCCCATTTATTAACAACAATAATAACAGCTCGTCCCGCTTCATGAGCATAACCGGCAATATGTTTATCTTGCTCAATAATACCTTCTTCAGCGTCTAAAACGACTAAGACAACATCTGAACGCTCAATTGCTCTTAAAGCACGTAGGACACTATATTTTTCTGTCGTTTCATACACTTTCCCTTTTTTCCTCATACCTGCTGTATCAATGATGACATATTTGTCCCCATTAATCGAGACAAGAGAGTCAATAGCGTCTCTAGTGGTTCCCGCAATATTACTAACAATAACACGCTCTTCCCCAAGAATAGCATTAACTAATGATGATTTTCCAACATTAGGTCGACCAATAAGTGAAAATTTAATGACATCATCCTCGTACTGATTTTCCTCATGTTTAGGAAAATGTTTCGCTGCTTCATCCAATAAATCTCCAAGTCCAAGACCATGAGAACCTGAGATTGGGAACGGTTCACCAAATCCTAGAGCATAAAAATCATAAATTTGATCCCTCATATCAGGGTTATCAATTTTATTTACCCCTAACACAACAGGCTTTTTCGCTTTATAAAGGATTTTTGCTACTTCTTCATCTGCAGCGGTTACACCTTCTCTTCCATTTGTTAGAAAAATGATGACATCTGCTTCATTAATGGCAATTTCTGCTTGTTGGCGAATTTGTTCTAAAAATGGTTCATCTCCAATATCAATACCGCCCGTATCAATAATATTGAAATCATGTGTTAGCCATTCTGCTGAACCGTAGATACGGTCTCTCGTTACTCCTGGTATATCTTCTACAATGGATACACGTTCTCCAACTATACGATTGAAAATGGTTGATTTACCCACATTCGGACGACCAACGATGGCTAAAACTGGTTTTACCACATATATCATTCCTTTCGGTTTTTCAGGCTTTGTCATTTAAATTTTATGTAGAAAAGAGTTTCTTTTGTTTGACCCTTTATACAATAAAAACAATTCCATTAGTAAAATAAACCCTTCTTTTCGTAGAAGGGTCTAACCTCATTATATTATCAAAGAGGATTCTTCCTCGCAATGAAAACATTGGCAGCTATTTTCTAGTGCTTGACGATTACATACATTTCATCTGTTAATGAATGGGCAATGCCGTCTAATATCGCCTCTAAATTAGCTGTGATTTGCTCCATTTCCTTTGTATCATCACAATGAAAAACCGCCGCCCCACTTGGTACCTTCTTTGGATTTGTTGTTATGACAGCAAGGATAAATTTATTCAATGAGGACATCATGAACTTCCTTTCATCTTTTTGTTCCGTTCTGAAGGCATTCTGATTGCATTTTCCAATACAGGAACATTACAGATAATCTTTAATGCTTTATCTATATCTTTTTCTTGTGGAAGGACGAATACACCTATTCTTCCGTCATCTAAGTCCCTTTTGGCAAGAGGGACTAAAGCTGGTGTCCCAGAGTCTCTATAGACCCCCAGTGCGGTTGAAACATCATGTAAAATGGCTTGTCTTTGACCTAAATTTGCAATGGTTGATCTAGAGTTGAAGTTTTTTGGTTTTAAGACAAATCCCATCCCGTACCTTAGTACTTCCTCTTGTCTTGCAGGTAAGCCGATATTCATAATATAAATGTTATCAACATATAACCCGGCACCATCAAACCTTGGTTCAATGAATTCGATGTCAACGATGTCTCCTACTTTTCCACCAGACATTAATAATTTTGAGATAATAACAGCCACGATAGCAGCCACAATAGCTACCCATATATTTACTAATAAATAGGTCATAGTACTGACTAATGACGTAAAAATCACTAGATAGTTACGACTTTCAAAGGCAACAGCTATCCCCTCAATATAAGTTTTCCCCCTAGGAACTAGCTCTAAATTATCCAATTCCGCCAGAGTATTACGCTCCATGTTCCTTACTTCGCGAAATTGTGAAGCCGCAAGTGTTAAAAAGGTTATAGCAGTAAATTCCTCTTCTAAAATGGAAGGCACTGCTACTGTTCCTAAACCGGCAGCAATAAAACCAAGAGCAACGTGAATAATTTTTCCATGAAGATAGGTTGGATATTGTCGGTAGTCAGACCTTAACATATAAATCCTAGTAGCTGTTCCAATAACTAATCCAAAAATAATAGGGTATGTGTATTCACTCATGATAGTTTATGCTTCTCCCTTTCTAGATGATTAAAGTGATGTTCGAATAATGCTGTTAATCTCTCAAAGCCACTCCAAGCGAGGATAAAGGCTGCTGTAATGGCCATAACATCCAAACAGGAAAGAGAGCCAATTTCGTAATCAAAAGAAAACCTTCTTAATACAATGGCAAATAAGATCTCACCCTGGGCGATACTTAAAACCATCGTTACTAACCTCATATAAAAACGTCTTTCAACCAGAATCGTAAAGTAAGCCATAATTAATCCTAAAAGCCAGGCTCGATTAAAAATAATCCAAACTGGGTCATATAACTCGAACAATTGAAAGCTTGTATAAGCCAACATGCCGATGAATGAAGTTAAAATCATATATAGAAATGTTTTCCCCTTAATTGTCCCTAATACAATGTAGGCTGTAGTGAGCATAAAGAGAGCTGTAGCAGATATCTGAAACCCTAATAAATCAATTGTGTGTAATGAAGTTATAATGGCAAATAGTAACCAAATTGAGATTTTAAAACGATATGGATTATCCTTTTTTACAAAAAAGGTTGTTAGTACCCAGTACATCCAAAAGAGCCAATAAAATACGATTCCTTCCACACTACACCTCCTATCATTTACATTATGGCTAATGGTTATGTACTTTAATCGCTGCATGAATAAACTTTCGAATTAGACTCATGTTAATGATAGGAGGTGTGATGATGGGAAAAGACCGCCAAGAAAAAAAATTAAGAAAAAGTGGACGTATTAATGAATCAGATCGCGACCAAGCGCTTCATTACCCAGGAGCAACAAAACTGTCTAGCCCTGAGGAAGCAAGATCTTTGAATGATAACAAGTATAGTTAATTAAGAAAAGTGGAAGCGCCCCGTTTAGCGACGTATGGACTGGAGCTCCTCGACTGAGATAAAGGAAACACGAAGAGCGAGAGCGATTCGATGTTGACTTATCGTAGGGAGAGGAGAGAAGTACACTAGTCGCTGGGCGCTGGAACTAGACAGTAGTCTAACTCCAAAAAGCTTAATTTTTCTTACCTAGATACAAAAAAAGCTCTCGCTTTTGCGAGAGCTTTACTTTTGTATCTTTCTTTGACTGAACTTCTTTGTATTAATACCACGCTCATTAAGCCAATGATAAGTGTCTTTTGATATGATTAAAGGAACTTGATGTAATTCACTGATATTCTTTGCTCCAAGTGCTGTCATCATCATAGTAAGGTCGGTTTTCGTTTCGTTAATCTCCTCAATCAGTTTGGTCAAACCATCCTTTAGTAAAATCTTTAAAAAGTACCCTGCTAAACCAACAGCAGTGGACCCTAACGCTAAAGATTTTACCATATCTAAACTCGTTTGGATTCCACCTGATCCAATGATGGACAAGTGAGGATGTTGCTCCTTTGCCTCTATAATCGAGACAGCAGTAGGAATTCCCCAGTCATTGAAATAAGAAAGAAGTCTTGCCCTTCTTTCATTCTCAATCTTGGCGAAATTTGTTCCTCCAAATCCACCCACATCTACTATAGATACTCCAACTGAGGCTAATTGTTTGACCGTTTCCATGCTCATACCAAAACCAACTTCTTTAACGATAATAGGGATATTTAATTGTTCTACTAACGTTTCGATTCTTTTTAAAGCTCCTGTGAAATCACGATCTCCTTCTGGCATGGTTAGTTCTTGAACGGTATTCAGATGGATTTGCAAAGCATTAGCTTCTATCATATCAACTGCAGCCTTAGCTTGGTCTACTGTTGCTTCACTACCTAAATTTCCAATAACTATTCCATTTGGATTTTCCTTCCTTACAATCCTGTAAGTATCCCTTTCAATCGGATCTTTCAATGCAGACATTTGTGATCCTACAGCCATCGCAATTTTTGTTTCGTGGGCTGCTATGGAAAGGTCCCGGTTAATCTGGAGTGTCTTTTCACCGCCACCACCCGTCATCGCATTTATAAAAATTGGCGAACTTAAAAAAAGTTCGCCAATTTTAACATCTAATTTTACATCAGATAATGCAATATTAGGTAAGCTTTGGTGGACAAACGTGATATCGTCGAAGCCGGTCATCCTAGTTTGACCTGTTGAAAGAGCATATTCAATATGGTCCCATTTACGCTTAGATCTAGTCACTTTTCATCACCATTATTTTTTTAAGTTCTTTAGTTGATCACCAATCATTTCACCTAGTTGGAATCCTTTGGACTCCTCCGGTAATTCGTAATCAGTTGGGAATTCAGATTCTTTTTCTTCCAATTCTTTAATACTTAAAGATAAACGTTGGTCTTGTTCGTTTACCTCAAGAACCTTCACTTGTACTTCTTGGCCTTCTTTTAACACTTCATGTGGAGTAGCAATATGCTTGTGGGAAATTTGCGAAATATGAACTAAGCCCTCAACTCCAGGATACAGTTCAACAAATGCTCCGTATGAAACTAATCTCTTTACTACTCCTGTCAGAACGCTACCTTTTGGTGCCTTTTCTCCAATAGAAGCCCAAGGTCCAGGTAATGTTTCTTTAATAGATAGTGAAATTCTTTCATTGTCACGATCTACACTTAACACCTTTACTCTAACTTTCTGTCCTTCTTCTACAACGTCAGAAGGCTTTTCCACATGCTCATGTGATAATTGAGAGATATGGACTAACCCATCAATCCCACCGATATCAACAAAAGCTCCAAAATCAGTTATTCTTTGAACTGTACCATCTAAAACTTGACCAGCATGAAGCGTTTGAAGAAGGTCTAGTTTATGTTTCCCTTTTTCTTCTTCAATCACTGCACGGTGTGAAAGGATTAAACGATTTTTTTCTTTATCTAATTCCACAATTTTAAAAGTTAATGTTCTTCCTTTATAATCAGTAAAGTCTTCTACAAAGCGAGCTTCAACTAATGATGCAGGAACAAACCCTCTAACGCCTAAATCTACTACAAGGCCGCCTTTTACAACATCCTTAATCTCAGCTTCGAATACTTCACCGCTAACAAATTTTTTCTCTAATTCATCCCATGCCTTTTCAGCATCTACTTTTCTTTTTGATAAAATAAGGGCATCTTCTTCGACTTTAGTTACTTCAAGGTCAAGCTCATCCCCTTCAGCAACCACGTCATTTGCCTTCTCAACGTGGATACTAGATAATTCGCTAATTGGAATGATTCCATCGAGTTTACTAGCTTCAATATTAACAATAACTTGTTTTTCTTCCACCTTTGTTACTTGCCCTTTTATTCTGTCTCCAACCTCAAAATTTCTAACTTCTACTTGATTCATTTCTTCAGACATATGTACTCCTCCTTATCCAATGACTACTCCATAATCGTTATGTCAGTGATGTGGTATCACATATGAAAACATTCTCTCTGAATCTTTTAGAAAAATCTAAAAAATCCCTTTTTAATAACTTCTTACAAAACCGGTTTTTTGTCAAGCAAGAACCTTCTTACTTCTACTAAAACATCTTGAATTAACCTAGATATTTTTACATCAATATTTTATTTAGGCTGTTTTCGTAATGATTGTTGTTAAAGTAAAAATCCAGAAGCCGATTTTTACCCTAACTAGTTAAAGAGTGCTACATATTTTGATGGTAAGGCTTTTTCTAAAACTGATAACCTTATAAATCCAATGTAGCATGTATAACCTTTAGGCAAGTATATCTAAGCGAAAAGCAACAAAGTTTTAGAAAAGAGCCTTTATTTATTACTCTTCATAATGAGTTTAATTTCATTCATAATGGTATCTGTAACTTCCTCTGCAGATGCTTTCCTTTGTCTTAATTCATCCATTTGAATCGGTTTACCAAACACCACTTTTAGTTTATTAAATGCCTTATAAGGACCAATGATGGCACAAGGCACAACATAACAATCAGACCGTAAGGCAAAGAACCCAGCTCCCGCTAATCCTTTCCCTACTTCCCCATTTTTACTTCTCGTTCCCTCAGGAAATAGTCCAAGGACATTTCCTTCTTTTAATACTGCTAAACCCTTACGCAGTGCCTCTCGGTCACTCATCCCTCTTTTAACAGGAAATGCATTTAAATGATTTACGAGTTTGCCAAGAACGGGAACTGAAAATAGTTCTTCTTTTGCCATAAAATGAACAGGACGTGGTGCAGTTATGCCGACAACAGGTGGGTCGAAATTATGTATATGATTAGCACAAAGAAGGACTCCACCTTCTTTCGGCATATTTTCAGCACCAACAATCTCTATTCGATATAAAGGTTTAAAAATAGAGTACACCACGGTTTTGGCAAACGAGTAAAACGTCACATTCATCCGATCCTTTCTATTGCTATAGACATAATCTGATCAACAACCTCATGGATTCCTAGGGAAGTTGTATCAATTTCAACTGCATCCGAAGCTTTTGTAAGAGGAGCCACTTCACGCTCTGAATCCAGTTTGTCTCGATTAGCGATTTCCATTTTTAATTGCTCTAGGTCTGAAAGAAATCCCTTTTTAAGGTTTTCTTCATGACGGCGTTTCGCTCTTTCTTCTACACTTGCTAAAAGAAAGATTTTTACTTCAGCATGTGGAAGCACATGAGTTCCGATGTCTCGACCGTCCATAACAACGCCGCCATCTACAGCAAATTGTTGTTGTCTTTTAACCATTTCCTCCCGAATTTCTTTGTGCTTAGCAACAACTGAAACATTGTTCGTAACTTCTGATGTTCTAATTTCATTTGTTACATTTTTTCCATCAAGAAAAACAAGTTGTCCCTCTTCACTTGGAAATAGCTCTATTTTTGTTTCTCTAAGGGTGTTAATTAATCCTGCTTCATCTTGAAGGTCAATGTTATTTTCTAGCGCTTTATATGTGATAGCTCTATACATTGCTCCTGTATCGATATATATATATGATAGCTTTTCTGCAATTATTTTTGCTACTGTACTTTTTCCAGCAGCTGCAGGCCCATCTATTGCAATCGAAATACGACTCATGTTTTTCCTCCTAAAGTACATTGGTTGTCTAAGTATTATGTTTGAACAACTAATTTTGTATAATTGTCCATTTATAAAGCAACTACTTTATTTTATCATAAGTGGTTATTTTGCTATATACTTCTATTTTTTATTTTTTCTTACTACCCGTTAAATATTTATGTAAAACTTAATGGGAATTAATTTAGTATTATTAAATAAAAAAACTAGTGTCCAAAAAAGAGCATAAAAAAACAGGTATTTTCTACCTGCGTTAAATTTATTTATACTATTAAATAGTTTTAAGATTACATGCTCTATTAAAATTGACTTACTAAACCGTTGATTTCCGCTCCGGGCGAACGCTTTCCGCGGGGTGTAGCTTGAGCCTCCTCAGTCGCTTCGCTCCTTGCGGGGTCTCAAGTCCACACTATTCCCGCAGGAGTCGTCACCCTACGCTCCAATCAACTAATAACCGGGTATTATGTTAGAGGACTTATTACTTAAACAAAAAAGTAATAGTTATAATAACTTAAATTTTTATTTTCCATTAAAGGTTTCTAAAAGTTCAGAGAAGTTGTTTTCTGTTACACCTTCGTATTGTGTAATTTCTTTTAGTTCTGGAAATGCGTCGTATTTATGAAAGAATACTTGCGTGATAATTAGAAATATAAATTGGACTACGATTACTTTTATTAAGATTCTTTCTATGATTTTCATCGATTTCTCCCCCGTGTAGTTTACTACCATTATGGGGGATCTCAGGTGAATTTATTCTAATCTATAAGCCTTTTTTCTTTAATAGCAACTGTCGATCAAAACAAAAACGAAGGAGTAATTGTCGATCAGTAGGGTTTATGTCTGTAAACTGAACAGAAACCTTGTTTCTCTCAGCATCTAAAGGGATTATCCTAATGATACTGCTCTCAAATTTTAAATAATGGTATTCTCCATTTTGTAACGGTAGGACAAGCCAAGTATTAATCTTCATTCCAGCTTTTAATTTTGAGTGATTGTTTGTTATAAATGCCACTCCACCTGCACTAATATCATCCGTTACAGTTGTAAAAGCAGGAAATTCTTGATCGGTAGAATGAACAGCAATATCTATAGCTGTCTCCACTCTTACATACTGTCTTCTTTGGATTTTAATTAAATGTTCATCTCCAGGGTAAGACAGTATTAACATAGGGATGTTTTGTTTTAACCTGCCTAATACTTCCGTTTCAAAGAGATAAACGGTCCCCTCCTGTGTAACAAAAGACCCTTTTAATTGAGTGCCGTCTAGGAGAAAGGCTGTTTTATTTGTCTGTGTATTTATAGGGTAATCGATATAAAGATGATTTCCTTTTCTTTCAACAAGCTTACACTTTAGCTTTTCAAATTTATCAGAATACTTAATCTCTAAAATAATGTTATCTCCGATTTTTAACATGTACTCACACTTTCCTATTTCCCAATTATGCTTCCACTTTTTTGCCCATATAGGTTAAATTTACTACTAATCTTAATTTATATGAAAACTAATAAAATTTCCACCTAAAAGTGTTGTCTTTATTACAGAATCACCTAATTTTGGATATCCTTTTCCAAAGAATCCTCTCTTCCATAGAAAGAGGAAAAGTCGAAATGACTTTTCCTCACAGAGTTTATGTTACTTAGCAATTTATTATAGTAGCCTTTTTAAACAACATCCTCATAAAGTGGCTCAGCGTTTCTTAGCTTTTCTACTTTTTCTTCTATACCGCTTTCAGCATTGATAAAAATTCGATAAGTGTCGTCTCCTAGCACACCTAGAAATTCATAGCACAATACTTCTTCATTTAAGTCGTTAACTATAACTGCCACTCTGTCTTCCATTACTTTTACATTAGGATTCAGTTTATCCTTGGCCTCACCTTTAGCCATTTTGGCCTTTGGAATCTCTCTTTGATGATGAGATTTTAAATATTCTTCAGCTGATAAACCGATAATTTTTCCGTTATCTAGAGCAACTTTGACGTTAATTGCGTCAGGATAAATTCTTACATCATTTTCATTCGTAACAAATGTAAAAACACCAATATTATCGTACTGATTACTCTCAAATAAATCTAAATTCTCAAATCCGTTATCTCTCAAAAATTTAATCGCTTGGTTAGTCGCATCATTTAAACTAATCGATTGTTTTTTAACATCCCGGTCGTTAATGAACCAAATGGGGTAGCCACCTTTTTTAGTGATATCCATGTTTGATTCATTCTTTGTTTTTTTGTTGAGAAGAGAGACGCTAAAGAAACCATAATTTGAACCTTTACCGTTTTCCGTAACCCGTACATCCACATTTCCATTAGCTCCAGCATACTTTTTCGCAATCTTAATTGCTTCTCGTTCTGAAATCGTCTTTCCTTTTAAATATTTGTAGTTATCATCTTGTTTTTGGAGCCCGATTGATGTTGGACCAAAATCTGTCTCACCGTAGCTTTCAACAGTTTTTTCAACTGTTTGAAAACCATCGATAATGGTATTATCATTTGGTGCTTTTTCAGACGCTAAAGCTAATTCAACATCCATCCATCTTAAGTTTTTTTCTAGAACCATATGTTGTACCGTTCTTAGTTCCTTTTGAATCTCTGCAGATTGTTTATACAATCCCTTGAGTGTTTTATATTCCTTGTCGGAAAGCGGTTCATCGCCTAAATCTCTTACTGCCGCTCGATAACTAAAATCTCCAATCTTCGCTAAAAATTCCTCCGTCTTATTAAATGGTAACAACGTCAAAGGTAATTGGCCTACATCACTATGTGCTTCTGAAGTGATTTTCCAAACCTCAGCAAGAGCAGGAGATAATGATTCCCTTGAATTCATTGCCAGTGTTGTTCCAATTTTATCGTTCAACAAATCCACTTGGTACGTTAAATCATGGAATGCCCTTTGGTAGCTGTTTTCCGCATTTAATAAGACAGCATTTTTTTCTCGATGTTCTTGATAGCCCCAGAATGCTGTACCTGCAACGCCTAAAGTTAAAATTCCTATAAGGATACCCCTAAGCAATGATCTCACCCCTATTTACAGAATATATGCTTGCCAATTTTCTTGATTTGTGGTCTTGTCCATATCCATCCACTCGTTGCTGTGTCAGGGTTAAAATAATACAGTGCATGTCCAGTCGGATCCCAGCCATTCATCGCATCTAATACGGCCTTTTTCGCTTGTTCATTTGGAGTTAACCAAATTTGTCCGTCCGCCACTGCTGTAAATGCACGTGGCTCAAAAATTACTCCTGAAACCGTATTCGGAAATGTTGCACTTCTTACACGATTTAATATTACGGCTGCTACCGCCACTTGTCCTACATAAGGCTCACCTCTTGCCTCACCGTAAACGGCATTCGCCATAAGTTGAATATCATTTTGTGAAAAGCCGTTTGGTACGTTTGTTGCTGACGGCTTTTGCTGCGCTTGAGGCTGTGCAGCTTGTTGCCCTGCTCCACCCTGAGCTTGTGGTTGTTGAGTTTGAGGAGTTGTCTGCCCTGTTGGCTGCTGCCTAGCTTGTTGATTTCCACCTGTTGCAGGACCCTTTTGTTTGTTTAAATCGACTCCGCCATAGTGGGTAAACTTTTTGCCTTTGTTTAATGCATTTTTTACGTGTTGCTCATTATATTTTGAGGCTTTTACTAATTTATTCTTTGTTTCTTGTCCGGCTAACCCATCTATAGGTAACCCGAATTCATATTGGAAATTTCTTAACGCCCAATACGTTCCCCATCCAAAAACACCATCAATTTTCCCATTATAAAAACCTAAATACTGTAAACGAGATTGAAGCTCGATTACATCATCTCCAACTGCACCGTGCTGGATTATTTGTGGCGAAAAAGCATTCACTTGATGTTCTGGTATCGACATTGGAACCAGTAACACACAAATAGTTACTAATATGAATACTTTCATTAATAAAATTTTTCTTTTCATGGTTTGCAACCCCCAGATGTAAATCTTATTAACATTAAACCTATTTTTTGTAGTACATGGATTTTTATACAAAAGTATTTCCTAATATTGAAATTCAAGAAAAGTGGAAGCGTCTTGGTTAGCCCCGACAAGCAAAAAAACAGCCTTCATCTCATAAATGAAGGCTGTTTGGTACTTCGATTGATGGGTCGCTATGTTTACCGCTTAGAGAACGAGCAATTTTTACTTTCCGTAGGGCTAACCACCATAAGAAAACCATAAAAGGTAGAATATAAAACACCCAATAATCAAAAGAAATAAGAATATAGTCATAAACTCCATGTAAAAGAAAAGGAACAGATAAGGACAGTAGAATCCATTTTGATTTAAGAACTTGGCTAAATTTCCCTTTACCTAAGTAATAGCCCATAATCACTCCAAAAAGTGCATGACTTGACACAGGTAAAAGGGCTCTCCCGATCGCGTGCTCAAGTCCATTGGCAATTAAATAAAGAATATTTTCTGCTGTAGCAAACCCTAGCGAAACGGAAACTCCATACACGATCCCGTCATAAGGTTCATCAAAAATGACATGTTGGTACACAGTATAAAATAAAATAAACCATTTAAAAAATTCTTCTAATAGACTTGTTGAAAGGAAAGCCTTTATAAAGTCCGATTGAACAATGTTTTCAACTTCAAATACATATTGGATAAACATGATAGGAAACACAAGTAAAGCACCAAATATGAAGGTACGTAAAACCATTGAAATTGGCTCAGATTCATATTCATCTTTTAAATAAAAATAACTCAACAATGCCAATCCAGGTGCAATCCCGGCAGACAAAATTCCGAACATGATAATCCTCTTTTCAAATCCTTTTATATAATCCTAACATGTTATGTATAGATTTAAAATGAAATATTCAGATTTAGTTCAAATATGTATCCATTTATCTTTTCCTAAACTTAGTATAGAATGATGTTGGCGAAGCCTTTTTATATATGCAGTTTGGAGGCAAATGATATGAAAAAGAAAATACTAGTTATTCACACTGGCGGAACCATTTCCATGAGTGAAGATGCTTCAACAGGTGCTGTTCAACCAGGTGATAAAAATCCATTAACAGAAGTAACAAAGAATCTGACTGAAATGGCCGATATTTTAATCGAAGAGCCGTTCCATTTACCTTCCCCCCATATAACACCAGCAGAAATGCTTACTTTAAAAAAGATTATTGATCAATATGCTAAACAGGAACTCATTTCAGGTGTTGTTATTACACATGGTACAGATACACTTGAAGAGACAGCCTATTTTTTAGACTTAACGGTTGATACAACCATTCCTATTGTTGTCACAGGTGCGATGAGGTCAAGTAATGAAATTGGAGCCGATGGACTTTATAATTTAATATCGTCTATTAAAGTAGCAGCGAGTGAACAGGCTATTAATAAAGGTGTTCTAGTTGTATTAAATGACGAAATTCATACGGCCGAAAACGTGACCAAAACTCACACTAGTAATGTATCTACTTTTCAAAGTCCACAATATGGACCGATAGGGATTGTTACAAAAAGAGGGGTATTCTTCCACCATGCACCGACCAAACGAGAGTGTTATGAAATTTCCGATGTGTCAAAAAGAGTCGTTTTAATAAAGGCACATGCGGGGATGGATTCTTCACTTCTAAATGCCATCCATGATTTACAATTTGATGGAGTCGTCATAGAAGCACTTGGACAAGGTAACTTACCACCAGCTACAGTAGAAGGCCTTAAACAATTAATAAAGAGCAACATTCCTGTTGTTTTAGTATCGCGTTGTTTTAACGGTATCGCACAAGATGTGTACGGTTATGAAGGCGGAGGTAAACACCTAAAAGAATTAGGAGCTATATTCTCTAATGGATTAAACGGCCAAAAGGCTAGATTAAAACTTCTGATTGGACTAGCTTCAAATAAAAATGTAAAAGAAATAGAGAGTATTTTTCAAGTATAGAAAAGGTCTGAATCATTTTTTGATTCAGACCTTTTCTTTATGTTTAATAGCCTCTGCTATTTGTGCCCCGTGGAAACGCCCATTTTCAATGAAGATTTCATTCGCATTATTACCAGCCGCGATTACACCTGCAATATAAATACCTTTTACATTTGTCTCCATCGTATCCTGATGGTAAATAGGTCTACCTGTTTCCTCGTCAATCTCCACTCCTATTTTCCCCAGAAAGTCATGGTCGGGATGATATCCGGTCATGGCAAAAACAAAATCGTTTTTTATCTCAAATCGCTGTCCATCCTTCTCGTAGACAACAGACTCAGGGGTTATTCCTTTTATATAGGAGTTAAATTCCATTTTTATTTTACCAGTACGTATTAGAGAATCAAATTCAGGTAAGATCCAAGGTTTAACACTTGGGGAGTAGGCACTTCCTCTATAGATAACAGTTACTCGAGCCCCTGCCTTTATTAATTCGATGGCAGCATCAACACTTGAATTTTTTCCACCAACAACCACAACATCTGTATCAAAGTATGGATGTGCTTCTTTAAAGTAATGAGACACTTTTGGTAAATCTTCACCAGTTACTCCCATGTAATTAGGGTGGTCATAGTAACCCGTAGCAATAACAACATAAGGAGCTTGATAGGTTTCCTTATCTGTTTTGACAAGGAAGTCCCCAGTGTCTTGTTTATCTACTTCTAATACTGTCTCAAAGGAATTTACTCTTAACTCTTTTCTTTTAACCACTTCTCGATAATAAACAAGTGCTTGATTCCTTTTTGGTTTATATTCCTCCGTTACAAATGGAACATCCCCTATTTCAAGTTTTTCACTTGTACTAAAAAATGTTTGATGGGTAGGGTAATGATAGATGGCATTTACGATATTACCTTTTTCGATGATTAAAGGGTTCTTTCCTATTGCCTTTAGGGCAATAGATGCAGCTAACCCACAAGGTCCTCCCCCAACAATAATGATATCTTCTTTCTTCATATATTCACTCCTAAACAATTTATCCAAAAGAACAAAAGTATGTAAACAAAAAATCTCCTATCTAATAATGATAGGAGATTTTTCAATAAGTTTCAAATTATTATCCTAGAACGATTGTGTCAAATTAAATCCAGCCACGGAATCTTGAGGCTTCGGCCATTTTACGAACCCCAACCATATAAGCAGCAAGTCTCATATCACAACGACGTGTTTGAGCGGTTTCATAAATATTCTCGAAAGATTTTACCATTACCTTCTCAAGTTTCTCTTCGACTTCTTCTTCTGTCCAATAGTAACCTTGATTGTTTTGTACCCACTCAAAGTAAGATACTGTTACCCCACCAGCAGAAGCTAAAACGTCAGGTACAAGTAATATTCCACGGTCAGTTAGAATTTTAGTTGCTTCTAATGTAGTAGGGCCATTAGCAGCCTCAACGACAATGCTTGCACGAATATTATGTGCGTTATCTTCGGTAATTTGATTCTCTATCGCTGCTGGAACAAGGATATCACAGTCTAGCTCAAGCAGTTCTTTATTCGTAATTGTATTGTTAAATAGTTTTGTTACTGTACCAAAACTATCACGACGATCTAATAAATAATCTATATCTAAACCATTAGGATCATATAAGCCACCATAAGCATCGGAAATACCAACCACTTTTGCACCAGCATCATGCATGAACTTAGACAGATAGCTACCAGCATTACCAAACCCTTGAACAACTACGCGAGCACCTTCAAGTTTGATGCCTTTTTTCTTAGCAGCTTCTCTAATGCAAATGGTTACACCCTTTGCCGTTGCTGATTCACGACCATGTGACCCACCTAAAACTAGTGGTTTACCAGTGATAAATCCAGGTGAATTAAACTCATCAATACGACTATATTCATCCATCATCCACGCCATGATTTGTGAGTTTGTAAACACGTCGGGAGCAGGAATATCTTTTGTTGGTCCTACGATTTGGCTAATTGCACGTACATATCCGCGACTTAATCTTTCTAACTCTCTAAAAGACATATCTCGAGGATCACATACAATTCCGCCTTTACCTCCACCATAAGGTAAATCTACAATTCCACATTTAAGACTCATCCATATAGAAAGGGCTTTTACTTCCTTCTCTGTTACACCTGGGTGGAACCTGATTCCGCCCTTAGTTGGACCGACAGCATCATTATGCTGAGCCCGGTAGCCAGTAAAGACCTTAACCGATCCATCATCCATTCGAACTGGAATTTTAACCGTCATCATTCGAATTGGTTCTTTAAGCAATTCATATACTTCCTCAGGATATCCAAGTTTCTCTAAAGCTTTATGAATGACAGTTTGAGTTGACTTTAAAACGTCAAGCTTGTCTTCGTGATTTATATTTTCAGTACCTTTCTCGGCTACCATTAGTAAACCTCCTAAAAAAATCGCTTTTGCGGAAGTTGTCCGCTTTCAGTCACAAGTATACACCTTTGGTTAATTTATGCAAGATAAAAAATAAACTTTTCTTCATTTTTTCTCAAACTTATGAAACCGCTACCAATATTATTATTTAAAGGATTTTTCAGTATATTTATTTTTCTATTTTCCCTATAAAGAACATTCATAAACCCTTATTGACGCCTATTTAGTTGTTCATCAGTAAGTACTTCATTCGTTATATCAATATAACTTCAAATATCCCGCAACGGCCAATCTTAATATAAGTACACCTCTTATTATCTGAAACATTTCATATTGTATGTAGAAGAAACAAAAAAACAAACCTACCTAATGAAAAATAGAGCAAATAAAAAAGCCAAACTCTTAATCATTATTTAAAATAATGATTAAGAGTTTCAACCGCTGTATTTTTTGCTATTAATTTACCGTATTCTTCAATTCGATGTATGCTCTCCATTGTTACATTTCCATATTCAGCAAGGATTGCAACTACTTTGTTTACCTCTTGTGGTGTAACATCATCCAAATATAAATAGTAAGAGTTATTCATAGCGTATAAACTGCCACCCATATAGTTCATCAAGTTTAAACGCTTAGAGAGTTGGATAACCTCTTCAAGTTCTTGAAAATGAAAAAGAATTTCTTCATTTCCCTCAACAGTAACCTGCATATCAATAAATCCATCATCTAAGTACTCTTCTTCTTCATCTTGTTCATCTACAGTTACGATCATAATCATACCTTGAGCTTGCATGGAGAATATCTCTACTCCAACTGAACCTTGAATCTCCACACCAAACTCTGCACTCGCTTCTTCAAGCATTTCATGAAAGAGTTGATGCCATTTTAAAGAATCTTTCCATATATCTTCTTTCGTTAAACCCCGCTCTGATAAATCATCAGTTGTGAGGAAAATTTTAATTTTATTATATGTTAGCCGTTCTAAGCGCATTACAATGCCCCCTGCCATTACAACTCTTGCTTTAGTGTATGAAAAAAATGCAGGAAGGTGATTCGGCTAAATATTTACCATTCGATTTTTAATCCATTCATCCCATTGCTCCTTATGGGCTCCAAGAATATGAGGGTGATATTTTCCTTTTATTTCCTCTGGGAGAGTATCTATAGCGAACCCGCCTAATCCAACGTATAAATCCTCGTATTCACGAGCCAATCGCTCAGATAATTGTAGAGTGCCTTCTACATTTTGTTTCATCGTACAGGACATAAAGAAAAATCTTGGTTTAACAATCTGAATAACTTCATCTACATCTTCTTCAGCGATGGAAGCCCCTAAATAAATGACTTCAAAGCCTTTTCTCCTTAAGAATAGAGTGAAAATTAGTAAGCCAAGTTCATGCATTTCTCCTGGTCCACAAACAGCAACTACTTTAGGTAAATAAGCGTTATGAGGAAACGAGTGTAAAATAATTCCTATTCTAGACCTCAAAATAGCAGAAGCAAAGTGTTCATGTGCGGTTGTAATTTTACCATCTTCCCACATATTCCCTATTCTCACCAATAATGATCCTAATATGTCAATTAAAACCTTATCAATGGTAAATAGGCTAAAAGCTTGATTAATCATTTCATGTGCTTTCACTTCATCATATTGTAAAAGGGCATCTAACAACTTGTCCGTCAACTCAGCTACTTGGTCTCCGTCGTAAACTTTCTCATTTGAAGCTTGTTCCATTTGTTCATTGTTCTCAAGAAGGGAGACGGCTTGACTAATTGTAAATCCCTGATCGAGCTTTGAAATAAGCCATTTTAGTATTTTTACATGTTCTTCAGTATATAAACGATGTCCTGATTCATTACGCTTAGGTGCTACCATTTGATAACGTCTTTCCCAAGCTCTTAATGTACCAGGCTGAATGCCAAGCATTTTTGAGACTGCTTTTATGTTATATTTCCCCTCATTGTTAGACATTTAAAATCCCCCATATGAACCGATTTCATAGCATCCGATTAAAATTCAAGTTATATAATTTAATTAGAAACTAAAAGTTATCCTTTATAACTAAATCTTTATGAAACCGATTAATCTAAATGCTTTATAAAAAATTTAACATCATTATATATTACAGTATTAGTTGTGTAAAATTTGTATAGGCTATGAAGAAGTTTTATATAAGCTCTCGTCACAGACTAATATCAGTTTTACAATAAAGTAAAATGACAAAAAAAGGGCTTTAGCCCTTTTTTAATGTTAGTACATGTGTTTCTGACTTTGCCCCTAATCTAAATGGAACAGTGGTGGTACCATATCCATTACTAATAAGGATACTAGTATGGTCCATCTTTTTATAGGAGCCTTTTTCATAAAGTCCATATCCTAAGAACCGAATTTGTCCACCATGAGTATGACCACTTAACACTAGACTTATATTGTCTTCCTTTTTTATTTTCTTAACAATCTCCGGATCATGGCTTACAAGAACTTTAAATCCTTCATCCCCACTATCTTGAAGAGCCAGATCTAAACGGTCCCTTTCCTGTTTCAAATCGTCCGTTCCTAATAAGATAAAACGTTCCCCTGATAATGATTCAAAAGAAACAGCGGTATTGTCTAAAATTTTCACACCTAAATCTAAAAGGGTTGCGTCCAGCTCCCGATAGTCAACCTCGTAATCGTTATTTCCCCAAACAAAATATACAGGACCTAATTGTTTTAACTTCGAAATATTCTCTTTCACTCTCAGTAAAGGGACACCTTTCTCAAGGAGGTCTCCTCCTATTATGACTAAATCCACTTTTTCTGTAATCTGGCTCAACAGTTCTTCCGTAACTTCCCTTTTATGTATATCTGAAATGAAGAATATTTTTATTTTTTCAAAGCTATCAGGAAAGTTTGGAAAAACCAATTCTTTTTTAATAACCCTATTATCTAACCCTTCTTTAAGCATATATAATATTAAAACTGCCCCAATAACCACTATCGCTAATATTATGTAAATCATATGTCCTCCTCGTTACTCATTCATCCATAAAAATCATAACATACACATTTCGAATTTAAAAAGTCACTAAGTTAGTCATGATTTTTATACCCTAGTCTGTACAGAAAAAAACCCTCTCAGGAGAAATGAGAGGATAGCTTAATTTTGTAATTCTAATGATAAATATAATTAAAAAGAAAATAAGAACATCGGTTCAAACGAAACAAATTAGTCTTCCTGGATATTTAGAATTCTAAAGCCTGATTCTTCTAGTTTCTTTGTAAATTTATCAATATTATCCTTCTTTTCAACTTTCATTACAATACGACGGACAAGTTTATCTGTCTCGTCGAAAGTTACTAGAGAGATAATGTGCTCATGGAAATGATGCGCAATTTCTGCCAAACGAGCAATTCTACCTTCCGTCTCAACGGAAGTAAAGGCAATACGAACTCCTGGCTTATGAGTCCCAAACGCTGAACCAAATTGTTCTAACACATCGGATCTAGTAACAATTCCTAAAAACTTAGTATTCTCATCTACTACAGCGAGTAATGGAAAATCCTTAAGGTCTAGTAATGTTCTTTCGAAGATTTCATCTCCGCTAAGATACATATCTGAATGTGTGGCAACCTCAGCAACCGTTGTACCGTTTAAATATTCGTCTCTTGCTTTACTAGAGTTGAAAAAGCTTTCATAAATTCCATATCTCGTTACAACACCAACGTATTTATTCCCTTCTAGAACTGGTAAACCATCAATTTGATGAGATTCTAATTTATCCAGTGCAGTAGTTAAATTCTCGTTGTGTTCAATTGTAAAGCAATGATGTTTTGGAATCATTATGCCTTTTACAAACATACATATCACCTCAGGGTTAGAATAAACACTTAATTTATATATTCCACAGTAAGCGGAAAATACCTATCTTTTCATACTAAATTAGCATACTTATATGTTAATTGCCACAAAAATTTAAAAATTCTGTAAAATAATTGTTATTAAATGATATTGACTAAATTTTTCAAGGGAAAAATAAAGAAGCAGCAGTTGCTGCTTCTTTATTTACTCTCATGAAAGAGATTAATATCATAGTTTTTCTTCATCATTTCATATACATGATGGCGAGTTCTCCAAGCTTCTTCTCTTTTCCAAAGATCCTTACTTTTATCGATAATTTCACATCTTAATGCATGATATTCCTTCTCGGCTTTCTCTCTCTTTTCTCTTAAAAGATTCATTAATCCGTATAAGCCTACAATAAACACTAAAATATAGAGGTTTTTTGATTGATTCACATAAACTGAAAACATAGAAGCAAAAGAGTAGGAATAAGGAATCATGATTGTTTTATAAAGATAGTAAAAGTAAAAAAAGGAAGAAAATATAGATGCCCACATAGACAGCAAGTGTCTGAACTTAAATAAATCAAACTTCTTTTTTTTCTCAACAATCTTTTGAAGCATCTGCTTGGTCGCTTGATCTGTTCTGTCATCTAACATGATAATTGATGATTCCATTCTTCCCTCTCCATTCCCCTAGCATATCTATACAATTTTATGAGTTTGTCCACGGGAAAATGAATAAAAATAATAAAAAACAGACATAAATTTCTATGTCTGTTTTTATGTTCAATTAGTTCAAAGGAATTTTAAGAACTTGTCCAACTTGTATTTCGTTATTAACGATACCATTTGCTTCTGAAATGATTTGTATTCCTGCTTGAGAGTTATAGTATTTCATCGCAATGCGAAACAGAGTCTCGCTCGGCTGTACAGTATGATAGACCATTTTCTTTTGTTGTTCCGTTGCTGAGCTATTTTCTTCTTTTTCCTGTTTTTCCTCTTTTTTAACTTTTGTTTTTTGCTCTGTAGGTGTTGGAGAACCACCTTTATCATAATTTACTGATGCAGAATTGTCGTTATCCTTGCTTTCCGTTTGCTCTACAACACTCTGCGCTTCATTGTTACTTTCAGGTTGCTCTTCTGTTTCAAGCTCCTCTTCATTTTCTTCTACTTCATCAAGATTGCTAGAAGGGTCGGATGATTCCTCCTTTTCTAGGTCGACTGTTTCGTAGCCGTCCGTTTCTCCTGTTGAAGTTTTTAAAGTGCCTTTTTGATTCTCGTTGTATGTGTAGAAACTAAAAATCACGATTGGAAGAAGAATGAATGACAATACGAGCAATCTAATAATAGGATATTTTAGTTTAAACTTGGTTTTCTGTTTTTTGTTTTTATGAAGTCTACTTCTAGGTGGTAATTTTTTATTCTTTACCCCTTCTCCACTTACAACTTCAACTTCGTCTATATTTAGTTCTTCGCTTTGCTCTATTCGCTTCCTTAACCGTTCAGCTTGATCACGTGTTCGGCCTTCCCTAGTCATGTATAATCCCTTCCTGTTCACGAAGTCCATTCCTATTAGAATATCTCAGTTTAAGACCTAATAGAAAGTCAATAATAAAGTGCATAAAGATTGTGACTGCTAGATTCTCGGTTTTCATATAGATGAATCCAATTAAAAAGCTAAGTGCCATGATATTAATAAAAAGAAATGCATTAAATAAATAACGATAATGTACAAGAGCGAAAATGATACTTGTAATCACTAATCCAAAGTGAGTTTGTAATACGCCCCTAAACAAAATTTCTTCGCATATTGCTACCATTGCTGCAATAAAAGCAATTTGTATGATGCTTTTATTTTTAAATAATTTTTCATTTAGACCTCCATCATCGTAATAAGATTTTGGAAGTACTTTCATAAAGAAAATGTCTACTAATACGATAAGAACTCCAACTAAACCACCAATGTAAATAATTCTTATGTCATTCCAAATGAAAAGGCTTTGAAAATCTGTGTATGAATCAAATAGAAATATACCTACAACAAAAGAAACAACTGAAAGAATGGCTTGAGTTGCTAATAGATGGAACATTAATTCCCTGTCAGAAATCTCATTAATTAATTCTCTATACTTATTATTCATATTGTACACTCACTTAGTTAGCATGGCTTGTAAGTAATCTTTCCAATGGAACTGAAAATCTATTGAATGGGCTTCATTCTCTTTTTTGTAAAAAGACTGCATATCCATTCCACATATATCACAACAATTCCTTATATCCATTTTCTTCTGTTCGTCAAAATAATTCAAGATTTTTTCTCTTCGACATTGAATCGAGTTTGTCCATCTTGTAATTTCATTGATTTTATCCCTTTTGATATTCAATCGTTGTTCGACAAAAAGTTTAAATTCATTCATGTATTTGGTAAGATTTAACTCATTAGCATTTAATGATTGTAAATAATCTCGAATCATCCTCCACTGTATATCTGTTAACCTTGCTAAAATACGAAGTTCAGCTTCAAAATCCGCTATATTTGAAAGGTTGTCAGGACAATTAAGAATCCATTTAAAACATAATTCAATTTGTTTAACATTGGGTAATTCACTTTCTGCTAATTGATAAGGAAGTTGTTCATCACCAGCAATATATAATAGTATTGCAATACTTTCCTTACCATCCCTGCCGGCCCTACCAATTTCCTGTAAATAGGACTCGAGCTGCAAAGGCATATGATAATGTATGACAAAGCGGACATTTTCTTTATTAATGCCCATTCCGAATGCACTCGTTGCGCAAATAAAGTCTAGCTGACCGTTAAGAAATTGTTGTTGGATTAAAATTCGACTTTCTTGGTCAAGTCCACCATGATAGGCCATAACTTTTTGAACTCCGCTACCCCTTAGTAACTCGACCATTTCCTCTGCTAATCTTCTACTAGAAAAATAAATGATTCCTGGTCCTTGTAAGGTAGAGACTAATTCGATTAATTTTTTTTGTTTATCAACAACACTTTCTAACGATTCTACTCGAATCGAAATATTCGGACGGTCTACTGAATAAATAAATTCATTCCACATTTCAAGGTTCAGTGACTGAATGATGTCACTAACGACCTCTTTTGTAGCCGTTGCGGTTAAAGCTAACGTAAGAGGATTGCCTAGCTTTTCTCTCACTGTTCCAAGTTTCATATAATCTGGCCTAAAATCATAACCCCACTGGGAGATACAATGGGCTTCATCCACTACAAAAAGAGCAATGTTAAGCTGTTTAAGTTTATGAACGACAAAATCAATTGAAAGCATTTCAGGAGAAATAAAGATAAATTTATATTGATCAAGACGTGAAAAGATCTGTGTTCTTTCATTTTTATCTAGAAAAGAGTTAAGAGCTACCACTCTTTTCTCTCCACGAATAATAAGCTGCTCGACTTGGTCCTGCATTAACGATAATAAAGGTGAAACAATTAGTACCTGTCCCTCTAATAAATAAGCAGGCAGTTGATAACAAAGTGATTTACCGGTCCCGGTTGGTAACATGGCCATCGTATGAGAGCCTGACAAAATAGAAGTGATGACCTCTTTTTGTCCATGTTTAAATGAATGATAATTAAAATGCTTTTTTAATAGTGATTCTAGCTCCATTTTGAATCACCAAATTTTGAAATGACTAAGCGTATTTTAAAATAATCCATATGTTGAACATACTGTCTAATTTGCTTTAATTGTTTTGAGGGAGATATTTTAGCAGCAGCTAATATTTCAGCTTGTTCATTTTCGTTAACATAAGGTTCTATACTGAAGTTTTTCATGTTCAGAGCTAACTCAACAATATGGTCATGAATGGTGCTCATTTTCAACCTCCTCATAAAGGCTATTTCCTCTATTGAGTAGCCTTTTTGGATAAGATTATAAGTACTTTTGGTAGAATGTGTGAGTGGAAGCTCCTCATTAAAATTATCAATCATAGAGAACAATATGGGGTAACATTCAGGATTCGTGGAAATGACGCTAATCATATAATGTAATAAACTAATAAAATTATAATGATAAAAGCTATTCTCTATATTTAACACCCCTGCAGCTTGTTGATCAGTTAACCCTATTGTGTTGTAACCTGTTAATCTAATAACGACAGATGAAGGGTCTAAATCAGGTTCATTTTCAAAACAGCCAATTAATTCTTTTAAAAGGACTTCGCTTAACTCACTACGATTAACTGGAATAGTAAGTAAGAATTTCTTAAGCCAAATTTGAACTTCTCTATCTTTTTGAATCGGCAAATACCTTGTTTCCCCATGTTGAAGGTTGGATGCAACTTGTACCAACAAGGAAAGCCTTCTCCAAAATATTTCTGTATACTGAAAGGTCCAGCCGTTTAAATATTTTAATATTGGGTATTGATTACAAAAGGGTTTTACAATTTCTAAACCTTTTTCAGTTACTAAAACATGTGAATCTTGTTTTTTCATAATGTGTCCTTGATTCAGCAAGGTTTTAATAATAGATTCTAACTGTTCACGTGTTATCTGATGGTAGGAACCAAAATAAGGTAACAGCTGAAAAAGATGGGCATCCTGTAAAGTTTGGGAAGACTTCTTGCCTTTTAACAGGTGGTATATAGAATAAATGGTCCTCTCACCGTCTATTTTATATAAACAGAATAGGATAACTTTTTCTATAAATAGAAGGTTCATTCAATCACCTTAGGAATAATATTTTTTTGTGACTAAATAATCAATATAACCATGGTAATAATATTGTAAGAAAATATTTTAACTCCTGGTTAGTGATTAATATGCAAATTTCTCACTTTAAACATAATTCTATTTTATCACGAATAGAATAATTAAGTTGAAGTAAATTCTTCTTTAACTTCCTAGTGTGTTTAGTTCAGGATTCATTTTTCACATAATAAAAACATTTTTTTAAACATCCTGTCCTTATTTTAAGGCTAAAAGTTGTCTAAACCCTTATATGATAAGCATTCTCAATGCTTTTTCTATTGAAAAGTTATTCATTCACCTTTACAATAAAAGATGAGGAATGCGTTTCCATTTAAATTAAAATGGAATACACTATTAAGAGAAAAATGTTTTAATTCATTGGGAGGTTTTTTTTCATGGCAAAATACACAATTGTAGACAAAGAAACTTGTATCGCATGTGGCGCTTGTGGAGCAGCTGCACCAGATATTTATGATTATGATGATGAAGGCATTGCGTTCGTTACTCTTGACGACAACCAAGGGATTGTAGAAATTCCTGATGTATTAATCGACGATATGATGGATGCATTCGAAGGCTGTCCAACTGATTCAATTAAAGTTGCAGACGAATCTTTTGATGGCGATGCATTAAAATTTGAATAGTATTCAATAAAAAATCCCCTAGTAGGGGATTTTTTTTGTCACAAAATAAACAACAGCAACGTTTCCATCGTTGCTGTTGTTAACTTATATTTATTAAGCACTTTTATACGTACTTTGCTTCATAATCCATGTATTCATTCTAGTAAATAACAGCATAAAGATAACAGCAATAAAAGCACCTTTAATTAAATTAAATGGTAGTATACCCGTTACGATTAGTGTACGAGTTTCAGCTCCCGACATTGCTGGCATATTCAAAAAGAATGTATAGGCAGGTAAAATGACAAAATAATTTAATACACTCATTAATACAGCCATTGTCACTGAGCCTACTACTAAAGCAATTGTCATGCCTTTAGTAGTTTTAAGCTTTTGGTACACATAGTAAGTCGGAAGTACAAATAGTATGCCTGCTATGAAGTTTGCAAAATGCCCCACCGGAACTCCTGTCGCACTACCTGTCATAAAGTAATCTAGTATGTTTTTCAATAACTCTACTAGTATTCCTGCAACTGGACCAAAGATGATGGCGGCAATTAATGCAGGTACATCACTGAAATCGATCATTAAAAATTGTGGAAATGGCGGCAGTGGAAAATTCAATAACATCAAGATGTAAGACAAACTACTCAACATTCCAATTGAAACTAAAGCTTTAACATTAAGTTTTTTCATTTCTTCCTCTCTCCTTTTAGGCCATCTCGCTTAAAGAAGAAAAGTTCAGCAATTTTAACATACCAGTCTATACAAAAACCCTCAAGCTGCCACTTGAGGGATTAGATAAAAAGGTATGCTTAATAAACGTTCAAACTTACATTTTTTGAACGTTTGCAGAACCTCCATCCTCTCCCATCCAGACTTTACTGTCGGCTTTGGAATCGCACCAAATCCTGCCCAAAACAAAAGGCTCGCGGGCTTAGAGAAAATATCTCATCACCGCCGGTCGGGAATTTCACCCTGCCCCGAAGATAGACCAATATTTAATTAACGTTTTTATTATAGCGCACAAATTCTCATTTGGAAATAAGTTTGTTTAGTTACTATTCTTGATTGACTAATATGATCAATTTGGAACAAACTAAACCGGCTTAGGTAGCATAATTTCTTTTGCGGTTCTTCTTAATTTTATGTTAAATTATTAGGTGGAACTTCTGATTATTAATCAAGTTTTCATTAGGCTATTTAAGTTAGCAGCAGTCACAAATTTTACATATTAACAAAATCCATTTAAAAGGAGATCAACATGGAAAAAGTACTTATTTTTGGACATAAGAACCCAGATACTGACTCTATTTGTTCAGCAATCGCTTACGCTGAATTAAAGAAAGAACTAGGAATGAACGTTGAACCTATTCGCCTAGGGGAGATTAACGGTGAAACAAATTATGCACTTGAAACATTTAAAGTTAAACAGCCTCGTTTAGTTGAAGCAGTAGCGAGCGAAGTAAATCAAGTTATCTTAGTGGATCATAATGAGCGTCAACAAAGTGCAAATGATATTGATCAAGTTCGTGTACTTGAAGTAATTGATCATCACAGAATTGCAAATTTTGAAACTAGTGACCCTCTATATTATCGCGCGGAGCCTGTTGGTTGTACTGCAACGATTTTAAAGAAAATGTACAAAGAAAATGGAGTAGAAATTCGTAAAGAAGTTGCTGGACTAATGCTTTCAGCTATTATCTCTGACTCTTTATTATTTAAATCTCCAACCTGCACACAGGAAGATGTGGATGCAGCTAAAGAACTAGCGGAAATCGCGGGCGTTAATGCTGAACAATACGGCTTAGAAATGCTAAAAGCTGGTGCGGACTTAAGTGATAAAACAGTCGAGCAACTAATTTCACTTGATGCGAAAGAATTCCAAATGGGTAATTCCAAGGTAGAAATTGCTCAAGTAAACGCGGTTGATGTACAAGATGTTCTATCAAAACAAGACGAACTAGAAGCAGCACTGAACCAAAATATCGAAAATAAAAACTTAGATTTATTCTTATTAGTAGTAACCGATATTCTTAACAATGACTCCACAGCATTAGCTTTAGGTCAAGCGACAGATGCTGTTGAGAAAGCATACAACGTTACACTTGAAAACAACAAAGCTTTATTAAAAGGTGTAGTCTCACGTAAGAAACAAATCGTACCTATTTTAACAGATGTATTTAATGCAAGAGGATAACCATTAACAGCACGCAGAATTTATAATCTGCGTGTTTTTTTGATTGTTTGGTAGGTGTTAGAAAATAAATCTTTTTATAATATCCGAACATTAATGATATTGAATCATTGTAAGCAAAGGTATTTTAGCTTAAAATCACTGAGTTGATTGGAGCGGAGGGCACTTGACTCCTGCAGGGATAGAGGGAATGGGAGACTCACGCATGGCGGCACGCCGAGGAGGCTCCCATCCCTCCCGAGGAAGAATTTGCTCTTTGAAAAAATCGGGTTTTGGATTTTTTCTTTAATTCTTCCCTGCGGAAAGCAAGTGCCTGGAGCGGAAATTAACGGGCAACATATGTTAACCAAATTAATTTAAGCAATTTATTTACTCATGTTCTAAGCTCCTAATCGCAAAAATAAAACTTAATAATAAATAAAACGCATCCTTTTACATTTTAAAGCGTTTTCATTTTAAACATGAACATTTTCACCAATTGACAATTAAATATTCGTCTTGTAAAATAATCAGAAAATTACAATACATATTTACAGGGGGTTCTTTATGTATCAAATATTAGTAGCTGATGCTATTAGCGAAGACGGATTACAACCACTCTTAGACTTTAAAAATGGCCAATTAATTATCAAAAAAGTAACAGATCCGGATGTGGAATTAGATAAAGTCGATGCCCTGCTAGTCAGAAGTGCCACACAAGTAACAAATGACCTCTTAGAAAAAATGCCTCAATTAAAAATCATTGCTCGTGCCGGTGTTGGGGTTGATAACATTGATGTTACAGCTGCAACTAAACGTGGCATTATTGTTGTAAATGCCCCTGATGGAAATACTATTTCAACTGCAGAACACACCTTTGCCATGATGGCTTCTTTAATGAGAAACATCCCTCAAGCTCACCAATCTGTAAAAAACTTAGAATGGCGTCGAAATGACTTTATCGGTACCGAACTATATGGAAAAATGTTAGGAATTCTAGGAATGGGCAGAATCGGTTCAGAGTTAGCTAAAAGAGCTAAAGTCTTTGGTATGTCTGTCCATGTGTACGATCCTTTCTTAACGAAAGAAAGAGCAAACAAACTTGGTGTAGAATCAAGCTCATTAGATGAAGTCTTGGAACTAGCTGATATCATTACGGTTCATACTCCTCTCACACCTCAAACTAAAGGTCTAATTAATGAAGATACACTAGCTAAAACAAAGAAAGGTGTATACTTTTTAAACTGTGCACGTGGTGGGATTATTGATGAAGATGCACTTGCTAAGTTCCTAGGAAATGGTCACGTTGCAGGAGCCGCTATCGATGTCTTTGTAACCGAACCTCCTGGAGAACATCAGTTATTTAAATTTGATAATGTTATCGTTACTCCACATTTAGGAGCCTCAACAAAAGAGGCTCAATTAAATGTGGCAACACAGGTTGCTAAGGAAGTAAGAACGTATTTTGAAGATAAACCAGTGTCTAACTCTATTAACCTCCCAGCTATGTCTAGAGACATTTTTGAAAAAATTCGCCCGTTTCATCACTTATCAACAAAAATAGGATTAATACTGTCTCAGTGCATAAAAGAAGGCATTGATGAATTATCGATAACCTATTCTGGCACCGTATCCGATTTGGAAACGTCCTATTTAACGAAAGCACTTTTAGCAGGATTCTTTAAGAACCGAATCGATGTACACGTAAATGAAGTAAATGCACTCCTGACAGCAAAAGAACGTGGAATTACAATAGGAGAGAAAATTTCTACTAATTCCTTTGGATATGCCAATGCAATTTCGGTTACAGCAAAAGGTGAAAAACAACATTATTCAATAAGAGGAACATACATTGATCATTACGGCCCTAGAATTGTGTATTTAAATGACTTTAACATTGATTTTCATCCTGAGGGAAATTTACTGTACATTCAACATATGGACCGACCAGGAGTCATTGGTCGTGTAGGTAAAATACTGGGAGATAATGAAGTAAATATTGCAACGATGCAAGTAGGAAGAAAACAAGTTGGGGGAGAAGCAATCATGGTGTTATCTTTTGATAAACCGTTGGATGATGAATCTCTAACATCGTTAACAAGTCTTGATGACATTGTTTCACTCAACCGTATTCGTATTAATTAGTACAAAACAAGCTAATATAAACACAAAAGTCGTAGGCATCCCTACGACTTTACTTATTACAAAACTACTAACCTATTGTATATTCCGTTCTCTTCCCTTTGGAGAAAGTCATGATCTTTTCATATCCTACTTCTTTTGCGAGTGCAATGGCTTGGTCAAAGTCTGCTCCAACATGTTCTGGAAAATGCGCATCAGAAGACAAGACTATCGGTATTTTCTTATCAAAGCACTTTTGAAGAAGTCTTTTGTCAGGATACAGTTGTCCAACTGGCTTTCTTAATCCTGCTGTACTAATTTCAACACATGTTTTAGAATTTGCAAGAGCATCGGTTGCACGTTCATATTGCTCTAATAGGAATTCTTCGTCCTCGGGAACATATTTAAAGATTTTCACTAAATCTAAATGCCCTACAATATCAAATAGATTGGATTGTGCTAAAGTAACCACTTGATCAAAATACTTCCTATACGTGTCGAATAAATCTCTCCGGTCCCATTCGTGTTTAAATTCAGCCAAGTCAATTCCAAAGGTATCCACCCAATGTATTGAACCAATGACATAATCAAAATCATATGTCTTTATGAATTTCTCCATCTCACCATGCTTACCTGGAGTGTAATCCATTTCTATTGACATCTTTACATCAATATTCTGTTTCCATGCTTCCTGAAAAAGATTAACATAATCACTCATATCATAGTATCTGCGCTCTTCTACCCAAGGATTACTCAAAATATCAGCTGTTTGATAAAAATGATAAGCATGTTCGGAAATTCCAAAGTGCTCAATTCCTTTTTGCTTAGCCATATCAGTAAACTTAGTTAAATACTCTAATGTTAACGTTCCCGTTTCTAAATGATTATGATAGTCAGTCAGCACGAATCCAGTCCCCTTTAAATTTTTTCCCATTATACACTTAAAGGAGACTAGCATCAATATCATTTTTGCAAAATTAGAACTTGTTCAGGTTTTATCGTATCACTTGTTAGTTCGTTATGAGTTTTTATTTGATTAACAGTCATATTACTTTTCGCAGCAATTGAACTTAACGTATCACCTGATTTAACCACATATTGTTCCTGATTGGGAATGATAATTTTTTGGTTTGGTTGAATTAACTCACCATTTATCTTGTTTGTACTAAGGATGTCATCTACAGTTGTTTCATACTTTTTTGCAATCGTCCATAAAGATTCTCCATATTTAACAATATGTATGACCTTTTGTTCCTCAATATCTTTATTACTTGTTTCATTTGCCTCTATGTCTGTTCCTAGATTGACACCCTCATGAACATGCCCCTTTTGTAAAAGTTCCTCCACTTCAGCTGTGTCCATTTTTCCATTCGCTGCTAGTACATCCGAGTCTTTTATCGATTTAAAAACGGTAACTACTTCTCCTATTTTTACTTCATTTAGTGCTAATACAGGATTAATAGCGTTTTCTTTATTCAAAGTCCATTCTGATTGATGAACTTCAAAATGTAGATGAACACCTGATGAATCACCAGTACTTCCCATTTCACCTACTAAATGACCTTGTGAAACCTTTTGACCCTCTTTTACATTTCTACTTTTTAGATGAGCATATACGGTCTCCATGTGATTATTATGTCTAACGAACACAACATGACCGTAAGAGTACGAATAATAAGATTTTGTTACAACACCGTCATCTACTGTATAAATAGGGGTTCCATAATCCCCCGCTATATCTATTCCTTTATGATTACCTTGTCTCGTCCCGAATGTATCAGTAATGATACCATCAGCCGGCCATATCCAATGGTCAGTCGCATCTTTTATATTCGTGGCTGCTTGAGAGTGCTTACCGCCGAGAAATAACACACTTACACATATTGCAAACATACTTGCAATCATAATACACCTTATGTAGTCTCGCATTCTTTTCCTCCTTGTACTTGTACTCTCTTTTTCACGATATGTAGACATGTATTTTTTTAGAACTCATTAAAAGAAAGTACTATACGACAACACTACTAAACCTCCTTTTTCCACTCAAACATTCCCTTTGGTTTTCAAGCAATTTTTTGCTGTTAAAACACATTTGTTATTATTTGGACTTTAGTATTTTTTTTATGCAAAATCTTAAACTTTTCCTACTTATTGACAATATTTCTCTAAATACTAGTGTAATAAATAGGACTTAGGAATGAATTTTGAGCAACAAAAAAAGCCCAGCATTTAAACTGGCCTTTTCCATGTTACTCAGTGACTGTTTGCTTATTTGGAGCAACAGGTACTTTCCATTCTTCGTTGAATATAAAATCTCCAATTTGAGCTAAGTTAGAGTTTTCTATTTTTACTTTTTGATAATTAAAGTCCTTTGCAGTTAATAATATGGCTTCAATCATATACAAAGTCGATGAGTCATCTGTTAATTTGGAATTACTATCTAATTGAATAACTAAAAGATCTTTTGATTTAGAAGGGATAACTTCAAAGTTAATATCACTTGGAATGGAAGGCGTGAGCCCTAATTCCTCCATCGGTTCTTTCATTTTTTGCAATGCTTCTTCTACACTATTAAAGGTTTCATTTGTAGGCACAAGATAAGGTTTCTCTTCTTCTGTATTTGGATAGAAAAAATAATAGGCATGGTTACTAGTTGGTTGTACCGTTATTTCCTCTTTCATCCCGTAATTATCAAACATAATACCTGGTGATCCCTCAGTAGTTAGAGAAACTTTTTCGATATTCATCATGTATAGAGTATCATTTAAAATTTTCAAAAAGGATGTCTGTTCTGCACTGCCTATACCATATTGATGGTCTTTTGGTACATCGATATTGAGTACCTTAGATTCATCATCATATTGTAAAGAAGCGTTTAAAGGATAATAATCAGTTAACCCCCACTCTTGTTCAGATAGTTTTGCCATCCATTCCTCAAAGGTAGTGAATTTAGTTTTTCCTTCCACTTTCGGGACAACAACACTTACAGGGACAACTAACTGGGCATTCTGATCAGGAATGGCATACGTAAACACTTCATTTCCTTCTGCATCCTGTTCATATACTGCAGTCTTTCGCATTTCCTCAACTGTTAAGACTCTTTTGTTTGATTCTGTATCATCTTTTTGGATGGATACTCCTTGTGCATCATCCTTTAGTTCCTCTTCTTCTATTGATTCTATGTTTGAATCTTTAGCTTCATTGTTTTGGACCATCTTCATCTCAACTGCAGAATTAGACTGATCAAGACTTTCCACAGATCGATCAGTAGATTGTTCCCAATTCATAAGATTTGGAGAAAGGATAAGGAATAAAGCAGCTGCAGCTACAGTTGCGATGGATGGAACAACCCATGTTCTTTGTTGACGTTTCTTTAGTTTAGAAGCTACATTTTGATAAATGTCACGAGGATCGCGATGATCTTCAATTTTTGGCATTTCACGAAGAAGTTCTTCAAGTTGCTTATCGCTCCACTCTGACTTTTTCAATATCAGTCCCCTCCTTTTCCATCATTTCTGCCATTTCTTTCTTTAACACCTTTAGTGCTCGGTGCTGTGTAGTCTTTACTTTACTCTCTGTCCAACCTAAAGTCTCTGCTGTTTCAGCTATAGATAGATCCTGAATATATCTCATAATAACAACCATTTTTTGATCAACTGTACAATGGTCTAAACACTTATAAATCAATTGGTACTCTTCCTTGCGAAGGGCAATCTCTTCAGGAATGGGATTATCATCCTTTACTTGCTGAGTAGACCAATCGAACTTTTCCATAATTCTTTGCTTCCAACCCTTTTGTTTACGGAAAGAATCAATGGCTACGTTCCTTGCAATTGAAAATAACCAAGTCTTTTCACTGCTTTTCCCCTCAAATTGTTTATAAGACTTCAAAACACGAATATAAACTTCTTGAACTAAGTCTTCAGCCTGCTCCCGGTTTTTAACCATATAAAAAAGAAATTGAAATATATCATGGTGGTATTTTGAGTATAATTCGTCGAAAACGGAGTCCATCTGTTCCCCTCCCCGTTCATTTAATTAGTCGTAATATGTATTTATAAAGTTACACTTTAACTATATTATTTTTCTATTAAAAAAGGAAGGGTTACTTAGCACCCTTCCTACTATCTTTAAAAAGATACATGTTCCATAATGTTTCTCATGAATCAAGAACAATCGGCAACATTTTCTATTTTATTCGTTATTTCGAGGTAAAAAGAAGGAAAATGTCGTTCCATGTTCCAATTTACTTTGTACACTGATATGACCTTTGTGACTGTCTATAATATTTTTAGCAATTGCAAGGCCGAGTCCAGTTCCAGAACGTCCCCTTGTTCTAGCTTTATCCGCTTTATAAAAGCGCTCAAATACAAATGGTAAATCCTCTTCGGGAATTCCTGAACCAGAATCACTCACGGATACTAACAATCCTTTTGCATCGCTTTTTGTCATAATGGTAACCGCTCCACCATCTGGGGTATGTCTAATAGCATTATCTATAAGATTCGTTAGCACTTGTTCAATTCTATCAGGATCAAAGTAATAATAAGTCTCTTTAGTCTCGAGGGTTTCAGTTAAATGAATGCCTTTTTCCTTGGCAAGGCCTTGAAACTTACGAATAATTCTTTGTAGATAAGAGTTAATCTCAATTTCCTCAATCGTTAATTGAATATGACCTGCTTCCATTCTAGCCAAGTCTAATAGCTCATTTACTAATCTACCCATTCTTAAAGACTCATCATAAATAACCTTAGCCATTTCTTTTTTCTCATCTTCACTCTCTGCAATATCATCAACAATTGCTTCACTATAACCTTGCATCATGGAAATAGGAGTCCTTAGTTCATGAGAAACATTGGCAATAAAGTCTTTTCTAAGTTTATCTAATTGTCTCTCTTCCGTCATATCCCTTAAGACAACAACAGCACCTCGTATAAACTTATTATTATATAGTGGTGTAACAATAATGACCCAAAATCTACCTTGTACAGAAATTTCCCCGATTTGTTCTTTCTCTGTATTAACGGAAAGTTGAAACAGTTCCATTATTTCAGAAGGAATTGCTTCTGTTTTTGACGACATTTCCCCTTGATCGTAATGCCAGTTCTGTAGGAACCTCTCCGCTGGCGGATTCGTGATTAATATCGTTCCATCTCTGTTAAAAGTTAATACTCCATCCGCCATGCTGCTTAAGATACTAGAAAGCTGTTCTTTTTCTTGACTAAGAGCATTCATATTAAATTTCAACTGCCTGCCCATCTGATTAAAGGCAGTAGCCAGTTCTCCGATTTCATCATTTGTTAAAATCGGGACTTTTGTATCAAATTTCCCTCTCGCTGCTTCAAATGCAGCCTCTCTCATTTTTCTAAGAGGTGCTGTAATACGAGTGGATAAGAAAAAGGCAAATATCGTCGTTAATATAATAGCAACACCTGCAGCTAATATAATAAACTTCGTTGTGGATCTAGTAGTCTCTTGCATAACCTGCAATGATTGGAAGATAAAGACCGCTCCTGTTTCCCCTTCTTTTTGTTTAATCGGTACCCCAATAATTAACGTACGAGCGTCTTCTGAATATTCAGGGTTTGGAGCAGTAACAATCTTTTTAACCGTGTCTCGATTAGTAAAGACTTTTGAGAGCTGTTCATCTTCTACCATAGATTTTATTGGTAATTCCGCTATGCTCGCGCTATTAGGAGAATAATAATACTCATTTTTATTCTTCATAACCATAGCACCAGTTACCTCATCAAGAAGTTCCCATGAGATCTCTAACCCAATGTCTAACTCTTGGTCTTCTAAGAAATGAGCAATATTAAAGGCTGTATTTGTTAAGTCTCTTTCTGTTTCTCTTATATGATAATTTTCAAAAAACTCTAAAAGCATAACGGTTAAGATAAATAATAAAAAGGAAACTAGTAATAAAATCGTAAACCAAAGTTTACCTACGACACTTCGCCAGAACATCATTCATTGACAACCTCAAACTTATAACCGACGCCCCAAACGGTAACAATCATACGAGCTGCCTGCTCAGACACTTTATTAAGTTTCTCACGTAAGCGTTTAACATGTGTATCAACTGTTCTAAGGTCACCAAAGAATTCATAATGCCATACTTCTTTTAAAAGCTGTTCACGATCAAACACTTTATCCGGTGATTTTGCTAAGAAGTAAAGTAATTCATATTCTTTAGGTGTAAGGCTGACTTCTCTTCCATCTGCTAAAACACGATGAGCATCATTATCTATTGTTAGATGAGGGAAAACGATCACGTCTTTTGTTGTTGTTTCCGTTTGTAAATAGGTTGTTTTAGATGAGCGACGAAGCAATGCTTTTACCCTTAAAACCACTTCTCTAGGACTAAACGGTTTAACAATGTAATCATCTGTCCCCACTTCAAAACCTTGGACTCTGTTCACTTCTTCCCCTTTTGCCGTTAACATGATTACAGGTGTTGCTTTTTTCTCTCTTAACTCGCGACAAACTTCTATCCCATCTTTACCTGGCATCATTAAGTCTAAAAGGATAACGTCATAGTCATTTGATAAGGCTTTACTTAATGCCTCATTTCCATCTTCTGCTTCCTCGATAGCATAGTTTTCACGCTCTAGATACATTTTTAATAAACGGCGAATTCTTTCCTCGTCATCAACAACTAAAATTTTCACGTCTTTTTCCATATAGATAATCCCCCTTGGTATGCTTTCATTATTTTAAAAAGAGCCTTCACTATTGAAAAAGTGAAGGCATATACAATTCATTTATTAAGAGCCAGCGTATGAATGAAGACCAGCAATAACTAGGTTTACAGCAACTAGGTTAAACATGATAATAATGAAACCTATCACGGCAAGCCATGCTGATTTTTCTCCATGCCAGCCTTTTGATAGACGTAAATGTAAAAAGGCTGCGTAAAATAAGAAAGTAATTAGTGCCCATACTTCTTTCGGATCCCATCCCCAGAAACGAGTCCAAGCAATTTGGGCCCAAATCATCGCAAAAATAAGTCCACCTAACGTAAATACTGGGAAACCAATTAATACAGAGCGGTAACTGATTTCATCAATTAAATCTAAGTTGATATTCTTTGTTAATGGTTTTAATGCTGCACCAATTCGTTTTCTAAGAATTAATCTAAATAAACCATATAAAATTAGTCCAACTGCTAAAGACCATACTACTGTATTTAGTTTCTTTGCATTAACGAAAGCTGGTACTTCTACTAATGGCTCAAATTTTCCTTCTGTTAAAAGAGCTCCATCGTTTGGTCCGATTAATGCAGGGATACGATACTCCATTTTTGATTCGTTACCATTTTTATCAATCCAATTAAAGTCTGCTTGATAGCCTTGAACAGAAAATGTTGAAGTAACTAAAATAAATCCAAGTGTTGCAATTAATCCAAACATAACCACTTCAAGCCATGTCGAACTCTTTGTAGTTTTTGTCTGATCCACAACTTTTACTAAATAAATTAATGCCGCACCAAAACTTACAGCAAGTATAGCTTGACCAAGAGCGACTGTCGTTACATGGATATGAAGCCAATCACTCTGAAGAGCTGGAATGAGTGGAGAAATGTCTCTTGGGAACATACTAGCATATGCAATAATTAGTAAAGCAATTGGCATCGTAAATAGGCCTAGGGCTGGTGTTCGATATATAAAATAAATAACAATAAATGCCCCTACTAAACACATTCCAAAGAAAGCAGTAAACTCAAATAAATTACTAACAGGTGCGTGTCCTGCAACTATCCATCTTGTAATAAAATATCCTAATTGAGAGATAAAACCTAAAATAGATACAACAATGGCAATATTAGCTGCTCTATTAGGCTTGTCATTATTTTTTAGATTTTTCTTTTGTCTAATGGCTCCTCCAAACAATGGCACAGCGATTAAATAAAGAAAAAAAGCTATATATAAAAGATTTGCACTTAAAGTGACCAACCTTTATTCCCCCTATCCGACTTTCTCTTCATTTACTTTTTTTTCATCAATTGATTGGTCTATAGGCTCTTCTATCCCGGTACCGTCTAAAACAACCTGAAGTTCTTTCTTTATTCCGAACCAGTTTTTATTCGTATGTGCTGCGACGATTACCTCTCCATCTTTCCTACGGATCCAAATTCTACGATGATTCCAATATGAACCTTGGATGACACCAATCATAAAGATGGCTCCGCCAATTCCAATAGTCCAAAGGGTTAAATCCTTACGCACTGTTAGGGCTGAAACATGTTTTGTCTCAATCCCATTAAAGGCCATTTTATACTCATTATCTCCAAAAGGCTCTATATTTTGTCGTATAGCAACAAAACTTCTTTCCCCTTCAGGCTTATCTGGAGTAAACATTTCAAAAACAAAAGCTGGATTATTTGGAATTCGAGACTTAGTCATTGGTTTGCCATCTTCTCCAAACTGAAAATCTGGGAAGTAACTAATAATATTTACAGAATAACCAGGTTCAAGTTCATACTCTGTTTGGGGATTATATAAATCTACAGTCAGACTACCAAACTCTTTTTCCGTCTCTTTATTAATTAATTTGAAAGACATTTTATTTAATTCATTTAGCTTGTAATCTACTTGGTACAAAGCAAACTTTTCAAATTTTAAAGGCTTATTTACTTGGATACTATAATCCTTTACCTTTTCAAGCTCAGCCTCTTCCCCTGCTACTGTTTCGCCTTTCTTTTTGTAAAGAACGACGTCACTTTGATAGTTTTTCGCTACCATTCCTGACTTCTCAAGTGCTTTATTAAATACTTCTTTATCCTTTTCTTTGTCGTACACTTCAACTGTGAACTTTTCATTCTTCAAGAAGTACTCGCTATCTGTTCCAGGGATAACTTTTGTTTCTCCTTCACGAATCCAAAGAATTTGATCCACATACATCCCAGGGACAAATCTAAGCATACAACCGATTAAAAAAATAATTAATCCAACATGGTTTACATAAGGGCCCCAGCGAGAAAAACGCCCTTTTTCCGCTAAAAGATTACCGTCTTCTTCACGAATATGATATCGTTTTAGTTTTAATCTTTCCTTAATAGTATCGTATGGTTTTTCACTATTGTTTAATTGAGTAACACCATATACACGTTGTCTTTTTAAAAATCCATCATGTCTGGTTACTTTTTGTGCTTTTAGTGCACGATACAATGGTATGACTCGATCAAGACTACAGATTACAAGTGACACACCTATTGACGCTACTAAAATTAAATACCACCACGAACTATAAAGGTTATGAAAACCTAAATCATAATATAGTTTTCCAAACCACCCATACTGGTCTTCATAATACTCTGAAGCAGGCATAACAGGTGGAATATACATCTCTTGAGGGAGTACGGTTCCAAGTGCTGAAGCAACTAGGGTAATAACAATTAACCATACACCTACTTTTACTGATGAGAAGAAGTTCCATATTTTATCAATAAATGTTTTATTGTAGGTTTGTGAACGACGTGCGCTTCCTTCATATCTCATATCCAGTAGCTTTTTGTCGTCATTACTTTGTTCCTCGAATACTTTTCCACATGCTTCACAAAGAATCGTTCCATGTGGATTTACATGTCCACACTCGCACTTTACTTCGTTCATTGTAAATACTCCTCATACCCCTTAGGGTTTTATCTTTTCTAACAGCTCAATTAGCAGCTCTTCAGTAGGTATTTCCCCTCTATGCACATCTACTACCTCACCATTTTTATCGATTAAGAAGGTAATAGGTAAAGGATTAACCCCATATGCTGTCATGACTTGTTGATCTTTATCTATAACTATAGGAAATTGTAGTTGATATCGGTTTGCAAATTCTTTTACTGCCACATCGGACTCCGCCACATTGACAGCAATTATTTCTACACCTTGGTCTTTATAATTTTGATATTGATTATTCATATAAGGCATTTCTCTTTCACAAGGCTTACACCAGGTAGCCCAGAAATTCAAGAAAACTCCCTTACCTTCATAATCGGACAAGCGGTGTTTTTGTCCATTCAAATCGGTTAAAACAAAATCGGGTGCTATCTTTCCTTTAGCAACCCTTTCAACTTCATCTTTTGTAAAATTTGCATATAAAGTATAGCCAACCGCAGCAGCTAGTAATATTAGGATCACCGTGCGCATCACTAAACGCTGTTTCTTCATAAGCATCCCCCTGTAAAAACAAAATGAACACATTGGTTCCTATTATATCATTTTTCAACATACACATATTGTTATCATTGTGAAGTAAGTGTGACACTTCTATGAATTTTTTCATGCCACAAATAGTAAGTATTGGGAGAAAGAAACCTAAAACCAAGCTTACTTTTTACTTGCTAATGTACGAAGTTGTTTTACTTCATGTGGTGAGAGTTCTCTCGCATCTCCAACACTAAGACCTTGAAGAGTTAGCAAACCGTATCTCTCTCTTTTAAGTTTAAGAACCGGATGTCCAATAGCTTCAAACATTCTACGTACTTGTCGGTTTCTTCCTTCATGAATAATCAACTCAACAATTGCCGTTTGTTTTTTCTTATCGATGCTTAACACTTTTGCCTTTGCAGGAGCCGTTTTACCATCCTCTAAACGGATTCCTTTTTCTAAGCTTCTAATTTTTTCACGAGGAGGAATTCCTTTTATTTTTGCAACATAAACTTTTTCTATTTCATTTTTTGGGTGCATAAGTAAATTTGCAAACTCACCATCGTTTGTTAATAATAATAATCCTGATGTATCATAATCTAGTCTTCCAACAGGATAGATTCTTTGTTTGTATTCATGAAAGAAATCTGTAACAACTTTTCTACCTTTGTCATCACTGACACTAGAGATGACCCCTCTAGGTTTATATAGCATAAAGTAGATAGGTTCTTCCCTTTCGACGGGAATTCCTGTTACTTCTACCCTATCGCTTGGTGATACTTTAACACCTAACTCTTTCACTACTTTACCGTTTACTTTAACTTGACCTTGCAATATTAATTCTTCAGCCTTTCTTCTAGACGCAAAGCCAGCTGCTGCAATTACTTTTTGAAGTCTTTCCATATGTCACCTCTATAATTAATTCCATTCAATTTTTCTATCTTTATGCATTATGACATATATCGACTTGATTTCAAAGTAACCAACATTAACTTTCATGTTTAGACATATGGTTTTAAAAGGCTTTTTTCGCATAATGAATGATATTAATCATAAAGTTTAAAACCTATTCTGTACGTGAAAGGTTGATTTGCGCTCCAGGTGCTTGCTTTCCGGGGGGCGTTCGTCGAGCCTCCTCGTCGCAAGCTCCTGTGGGGTCTCGACTGTAACTCTAATCCCCCAGGAGTCAAGCACCTTCCGCTCCAATCAACTAACTTACTCATAATAAATAGTTAGTAGGTCTACTTTAGGGTTAATACTAACCTACTAAGAGTCTTCAGTCATAGAGGATTCACTTTGCTAGCAAGATGAGCTATTTGTCTAAACTAAATAAAAAGACTGTAGACAAATTCAATATCCACGAACTTGTCTACAGTCTAAACTTATATGATCTATTCAATTACCCACCAAATACAATTGTAACGATTACGATGGATGCAATGATTCCTACTAAGTCAGCTAGGAGCCCCACTTTTAGAGCATCTCCCATTTTTTTGATTCCTACTGCTCCAAAGTAGACGGTTAAGATATAAAAGGTGGTATCTGTGCTTCCTTGTAATACTGCTGCAAGTCTTCCAATATACGAGTCAGGTCCATATGTGCCTATTAAATCACTTGTCATTCCAAGTGCAGCAGTTCCTGAAATAGGTCTAATAATAGCAAGTGGCGCAATCTCTGCAGGAACACCTATTGCCTGTAAGACCGGACGTAGGAACTCCATTAAGAAACCTAGAGCCCCGGATGCACGGAATACAGAGATAGCAACCAACATACCGACAAGGAAGGGAATAATTGATACGGCAATTTTTATTCCTTCCTTTCCTCCTTCAACAAAGCTTTCATAGGTTGGTACACGTTTATAAGTCCCATACAATAATATAAAACCAATCATAATCGGAATTAACCAAAGGGAAATCGTTGAGACAATGCCCATTACTTCTTCACCCCTTTGCGAGTTCTTCTATAATAGAAATATCGATCAATTAATATCGCTCCAACAGTAGAACAGAAAGTGGCAATTAATGTAGGTCCAACGATATCGGTTGGCGTTGCAGAGTCATAATTCATTCGAATGGCTATAACGGTTGTTGGAATAATGGTTAAACTCGATGTATTAATAGCAAGAAATGTAATCATGGAGCGACTAGCTTCTGTTGTATCTCCGTTTAATTTCCTCATTTCTTCCATGGCCTTAATTCCAAGTGGAGTCGCGGCATTACCTAGACCAAAAAAGTTTGCCATCATATTTGATAAGATGTAGCCCATGGCAGGGTGGTCATTCGGGATGTCAGGAAAAAGCTTTCTAACTAGAGGCCTAAATAAATGAGCTAATTTTTGAAGCAAGCCTGCATGCTCAGCAATTTTCATCATCCCTAGCCAAAAAACGAGAATACTAATTAATCCTATACATAAAGTAACGGCTTCTTTTGCACCATTAAAGATTGCTTCATTTACTTCACTCATTGTGCCATTAATCATGGCAAAAATAATCCCGATGACAGTCATACAAACCCATATAATATTAACCATTTGGTCTCACACCTATAAATAAAGTAAACATACTTTTGAAAACATCCATGAAGGTCGGCTTTTCTTCCTGCATCTTATAATAGATTGGAACTTTCTTTACTTCCTTGTCCTCAAAATAAACAATCGCATTACCTACCACTTCAGGGACGTTTCGTTCATCGTTCCATTCTTTCTTAGGTTTTAAAAGTTTGTATTCTACTTTAAATAAATCTCTTTCATCACTTGTCACTGGATAAGAAAAATTTCTTTCTAGAAAAACATGATTCTTATAAATCTTATCTTTTATAGTTGGAATCATCCCTTCCTCTAAAACCTGTACCATATCATAATTTTTAAATGCTATTTCATACATGAAAATATGATCATTCCAATCATCTGGACCGTTTAATGTAACCGCAATTAAATTCATGTTATCCTTTGTAGCCGTTGTTACTAGCGTGCGTTTAGCTAGCTTTGTGTACCCTGTCTTTCCACCTGTACAATAATCATATAAATCAGTTAGTAATCTATTTTTATTTCTCCAAACTCTATCCCACTTATCATTAGGATTCGGAGCACGATGAACTTCAGTACCAGCAATTTTTCTATATGTATCATTCATCATGGCGTATCTAGTTAAGATAGCCATATCATAAGCAGTGGAATAGTGTTCGTCTGAATCATCTAGCCCATGGGGGTTTGCAAAATTCGTATTTTTCATACCAATTTCCTCTGCTTTTTGATTCATTAAATAGACAAAGCCCTCTAAGCTTCCTCCTACATGTTCAGCTATCGCCACAGCTGAATCATTCCCAGATCTCAGCATTAGACCATATACTAAATCTTCTAATTTAATCTTCTCATTTGGTTTTAAATAAATCGCGGAGCCTTCCGTTCTAACAGCCTTCTCACTAACTGTTGCCAAATCATTCAACTTTCCTGACTCAATCGCTATAATAGCCGTCATGATTTTGGTAATACTAGCAATCCGTCTCTTCTCATTTGCTGCTTTTTCATATAAGATTCTTCCGGTTTCTTGTTCAATTAAAATAGCATTTCTAGCGCTTACAGAAACAGAAGCTTGTACCTTCTGTGGAAAATTTGCAATGATTATTGAGACTATGAGGGAAAAGATGATCAACTTAAGTTTTAAATTCATTACAAAACCTCGTCTCCTTTTGTGATTTGTACAAGTTTATGCTGGACAAGGTGTGTTATGACAAAAACTTAGGTAAAGCCTCATTTTTTGAATATTAAAATAATAAACCCTTCACAGCGAAGGGTTTAAAATAAGCATCCTAATTTAAAAAGGCTTCCATTTTAACTGGCTAGCTTTATCGAAGCGTTCTTCAACCGCTCTCCAGTTTACGATATTCCACCAGTTATTAACGTATTCGGCCCGATCATTCTTGTATTGTAAATAATACGCATGCTCCCATACGTCCAAAACAAGAATTGGAATAGTGTCCCATTGGGTCAAAAGCATATGTCGCTCTGATTGAAGAATTTCTAAATGTCTTGCGCGTGGGGACCAAACTAATAAAGCCCAACCGACACCTTCAACTGCCTTTGCTGCTTCAGTAAAGTGTTTCTTAAACGCATCAAAGCTACCGAAATATTTGTTGATTTCCTGAAGTAGGGCACCACTAGGTTTCCCTCCCCCTTTTGGTTTCATAATATCCCAAAAAATGGTGTGTAAGTAATGTCCTGATCCGTGAAAAGCCAATTCCCTAGACCAATGCTTCACTAAGGAAAAATCACCTTTCGTTCTCGCTTCCTTTAAGTTTTTCTCTGCTTTATTCAAACCATCGACATATGATTGGTGATGTTTAGTATGGTGTAGCCTCATGATTTCCCTAGATATATACGGCTCAAGAGCTTCATACGAATAAGGTAAAGGAGGTAGCTTATGTTCCCCAATATTTACAAATGGCTCATTCATGTAAATGGAACCTATTTGCTGCCGCTTCGTAAAATACGATTCTAAATCTTCATGCAAGTGATCGACTTGTTGTTGAAGGTTCAATAATTGTTCTTGGTTTAATTCTGCTGGGTTTGAAATCCCTTCAATAACGTCTGTTAACTGATTTAGTTTTCCCCAGATATCATCGTTACGATCTATATTCTCAGAATTCAAAAAGGTTTTAATATGATCATTCCAATCTATAACTTCTTTAATGTAGTTCTGGAAACGTTCCACTTCCCAAACCTCCCTCTAAGCGTTCTTCCTATCGTATGAAAGTAGGGCTTGGTTGTTTCATTTAAGTTACGTATCTTTGTTTTAATAAACTTATAGTCATTACTTCCTAGTGAATCGACAGGTTATGATATTATTTTCCGGGAAACTTTTTTAATTTTTTTCTAAATCATTGTTGTTTCTGCGTATATTTTGGACCGTTTCTTTTCGCTCCAGGCACTATTAAAATGTAGCGTACAACAAATATTCATTGTATATTAAACAAATAAAAAGACCCCGCTTTCACAACGAGGTCTTAGTGCTTTATTTTGATTGGATCATTTTTGTTCGATAATCGGTTTCATAATACTCTAACTCTTCTCTCATTCTTTGGAATTCTCCCTCTAAACCTGCCAAAAGGTTCTTAATGCTATTTGGCACTTCTTTATGAGGTTTAATGGAGTTTTTCCCTGTGTATGCCGAGCGGCTATCTTCAAACCAAGCATCGTTCTTTGGTGAAAAGAATTCCTCTATACATTGGTGGTAAATACGATACAATGTTTTCTCCGCTGCACCCTTTTGAAAGGTATCAGATTGGATAATAACTGAGCATGCATCTAGACTCTCTTCACAGAACACAAGTAGTTTTCTTAAATTAGAAAGAATCGTTTTATAATAATCCTCTTCACCTGACTTTTCATCCATTAATTGGGAGAGAGTCGTGTCATTTAAGAAATTCTCTAATTCTATTACCGTGCTAGTTAAGAAACTTTTTACCTCTTCCAGTTGAGTTTTTACCATCGAGTTTCCCAAGTCATACACCCCTAATTATAATGTAGAGTACCAGTCTTTATTACATCTAATACCACTTATGGCTGTAATATAAACTCCAAAGGAGACTGAAGTTTAAAAGAATGATTAGATTCTAATGATTTTAACAAAGTCTCTAATTTGCTGTAATCAATCCCCTTAAAATATGAAGCAAATTCAACTTGTGAATTTATATAAATTCTTTTACGATGGCGGAGACCAGGATTTTTAATCAAACAAACTAGAGCAACGATATCCTTTAATTCTACTGGTTTTGAACCATCTTGAATGATAGGATTTTCTTCATATGGTGTGAACTCGTTCATTTTTTCTTCAAAAAATCGAACGTATAAAACGCTTAATGTTTTTTCAACACCATCTTCCTCAAAAGTAACTTCACTTCTATTAAAAAAGTCTTCAGAAGTATTTGGTTTCTCTTTTTCTAGTTCAAAGCCTTTACAAACTTTTACTAACATACAACCATCCTTCCCTATCTATGAATATAACTATGTACACGTTAACTGTTTATGTCATAAGTTTATGTGACGATTATTCATATAACAAATTATATGAATAGAACCTATGACAAAGTGCTTCATACATGTATGAAGCACTAAAAAAGATAGATTTATTTTACCATATTTTTAAATGATTGTGTCATGAACTCAAGTATCCATTGTTTCTTGAAACTTTTCAAAAAACAAATCTGCTTCTTCTTGTACTTGATCTTCATCCACTCTTTCAGGTAATGGTGGAAGTTCTTCAATACTTCTTAGTCCAAAATAGTCTAGGAACTCTTTTGTTGTACCATACAAAATCGCTCTTCCTGTACCCTCTGCACGACCTACTTCCTTCACCAACGCTTTACCTACTAGAGTTTGCAGTGGGCGTTCTGTTTTAACACCTCTAATTTCCTCTATCTCTGCTCTAGTAATGGGCTGCTTGTACGCAATGATAGCAAGTGTTTCTAGTGCAGCCTGGGATAATGTCGTTGTGCTAGGAGATTCAACTAGTTTTTTTAAATAAGCGGAGTTCTCTTTTTTAGTAGCCAACTGATAAGTTCCGGCTAGATTAACAACCGTTATTCCTCTATTACTATCCGAGTTCAGGTCATCGGTTAAACCTTCTACAATCTCTTGGGCCATTAGATTATCAATTTCTAGTACGTGTACAATTTGTTTTATAGAAAGCCCTTCGTCTCCCGCTGCAAATAACAAACTCTCTAAAATGCCTTTCCAATTTACAATTTCCAAGCTGTCTTACACATCCTTCCCCATAACAAATATCTCGGAAAAGTTATCTTCCTGTTCTACGATGATTTCTCTTCTTTTCATTAGTTCTAAGATGGCTAAAAATGTCACAACAATATGGTCCTTTTCTTTATAGGGGAAAAGATCATAAAAACTTTGTCTACCTTTTATTTTCTTAAGCTCATGAATGATCTCTGTCATCCTCTGTTCAATCGAGATGTCCTCTCTAGCAATCTTTGTACTCATCGGTCTTTGCAACCTTTTACGTCTAAGAAGCTTCTGAAATGCTCCTAACATATCATACAATGAGATATCTAAATCAAGCCGCTCGGTCTTCATGTCTTTAGTAAATTCGGACAAATCGGTTGGAGGCTTTGTAAACATAAGTCCTCTTTCTTCTTCTAACAATTTTAAATCAGATGCAGCCTCTTTATATTTTTTATACTCAATTAGCTTTTCCACTAAATCTTCTCGAGGATCATCTTCAACCTCAAATTCGAAATCTTCCTCAAGTTCTTCCTCATGCTTAGGAAGAAGCATTTTACTTTTAATGGCTAATAAAGTTGCAGCCATTACTAAATACTCGCTGGCTACGTCCAGCTGTAATTCCTTCATTGTGTGTATATAAAGCAAGTACTGCTCCGTAATTTGTGATACTGGAATATCATATATATCTATTTCAAGACGATTAATGAGATGAAGTAGCAAATCAAGAGGTCCTTCAAACGCATCAATCTTAACATTATACTGCATACATTCCACCAAAGTTTCTAATAAAATTATTTCTACATGCTTTTTTTAAGATATTATTTTTACCCTAAAACAACTAATAATAGTATAGAGTATTCATGTTCTTTATCCAAGGTTTAGTTTTTGTTTATTGAATTTTCGTTTTTCCATATTTTCCAAGAATAGATTATTTATGAAAATAGTACAATAGCCCAGACATTTTTGCCCAGCCTACATAGGATGTAATTGTAGCTAAGCTGTTGAAGAGAAAAGAAGAGCTCCAATAAGTATGAATTGCTTAATGGAGCAACAAAACAGCTTAAACTTAATTAAAAACAGGAGGTCATATAATATGTCAGATGTAGCTGGTGTTAACTTTGGGGCAGGTTTTGCCTTAATCGTTGTATTATTTATTTTACTTGTGATTATAGGTACTGCCTGGTTTTAATCAACCAATTCTCTAAGATTGTTTAAATAGATTAACGAGGAGCTGATCATCAGCTCCTTTCATTTTTTAGATTGTTTTTTACAGATTGAATATAATACAGAAAAATATGCTACACTTAAGGGCAGATAAAAAATTTAGTAAACCAGGGAGTGAATGACATGTATGCTCAAGAATATATTGATTATTTAGTTCATTTTCATGGAGATAGGGATTACTTTGAGTGTCATGAAATCCTTGAAGAATATTGGAAGAAAGTAGATCGTGGGAATAAAGAGTCTATTCTTGTAGGGTTTATTTTACTTGCGGTTTCAACTTATCACCATAGACGTAATAATTTTAGTGGTGCTGTAAGGACTTTAATTAAAGCGACTGAGATCTTTAAAAAACAAGAACAAAAAATACACTCTTTTGGGTTAGACAAGGAAGGTTTCTTTATACTAATTCAGGAGAGACTTAAACTAATGGAAGCGCAAAAACCATATGATAGTATGAATTTACCAATAGGTGATGCCCAACTAATCGAGGCATGTATTCGGACATGTCGTATGAAAGGATTTACGTGGGGTACAGAAAGCGATCTTACAAACGAGGAACTTATTCATAGACATTCAACACGTGACAGAAGTGATGTCATTCAAGAACGTATGCAGTCCCTGAAAAATAAGCAAAATAAAAGCAGGGAATAAATATATTCTCTGCTTAAATAATATCTTTTTTTACATCACATTTTTCAATAAATGCCGCTGTATCTACGTTAGGTCTTAGCTCTTTGTCTTGATAAAGTTCCTGCAAGGCTTTAACCATTGCCTTACCAATTCCTTGTTGCCGATGAGATGGATTAACAGATACATGTTGAATTTCTATTATAGACTCATCAAAGAAATGAACACCTATCAAACCAATAATATCTTCCTCTTTCCATAGGAAAAGCTGCCAATCGTCCTCAGATTCATATTGCTTCATCGTTTGCTGTAACTTTTTTAAATCTTTTTCGTTAGGCATGAAAGACAATAAACCCATAGCTATCTTTTCTAACGTTTTCTTATAGCGAATTAACATAGTATCCCTCATTATTAATATCACGTTTTCATACTATTTTTTCCATATTGTGATATTTATAAACTTTTTCTATTATATGCGAGTGTTCTTTATTATGTAACACGATACCATCATACAGGATTACTTCCTATACTTCAAGATGATTAAGTACCTGGTGCAACAAACATCCAGTAGTAAACACCCCAAATAATCGAGATTAACAAGATAAATATGAATAATAACCAATTATTTTTCTTCACAACTATATGCCTCCATTGTAACATTTAACTCGGCTAGAACAGGTTCAACCACTACTCACATTATCATATAGAAAGCTGCCTAGTTAGGCAGCTTAATTGTTCACTTTTTGAGATAAAGATAAGTCGAAACGAACAATGTCTTCAAATGTTTCACGGCGTACAACTAAATGAGCTAAACCATTTTCCACAAATACCACTGGCGGCCTTGGAATACGATTATAGTTATTAGCCATTGAATAACCGTAAGCACCTGTACAAAAAACTGCAAGAATATCGTTGTTTTCAGCTTTCGGTAAAGGAAGATCCCAAATCAGCATGTCCCCCGACTCACAACATTTCCCCGCAATCGAAACCGTTTCTTCTACCTCATCTAAAGGTCTATTCGCCAAAATTGCTTCGTATTTTGCTTCATACAGGGCTGGACGAATATTATCGCTCATTCCACCGTCGACAGCTAAATACTTTCTTACATTTGGAACATCTTTTCTAGATCCAATTTTATATAAAGTCGTCCCTGCATCACCAACTAATGAACGGCCAGGTTCAATCCAAATTTCAGGAACAGTCATTGAAAATGCGTTTGCTTGTGCTTTTACTTCTTTAATAATCTCTTCTACATATTGAGACGGAGCAATTGGATCGTCTTCTTTTGTATAGCGAATTCCAAACCCTCCACCTAAATTTAGCACTGTTGACTCGAATCCGAATTCATTTTTCCATTCATTTAACTTCGTGAAGATTTTTCTTGCTGCTAAAATAAAGCCTGTCGTGTCGAAAATTTGAGATCCAATATGGCAGTGAAGACCTAATAAATCAAGGTGATTAGACTCAAGAGCCATTTTTACTGCTGAAGCTGCCTGTCCATTTTGAAGGTCAAAACCAAATTTAGAATCCTCTTGACCTGTTAAAATATAATCATGGGTATGAGCCTCAATACCAGGCGTAACTCGTAGTAGGATCTTCGCTTTAGCTTGTTTCATTTCACATACTGAAGTTAAAAGCTCCAATTCATAGAAGTTATCGACAACAATACAACCAATCTGGTGTTCAATTGCCATTTCTAGTTCTTCTAGACTTTTATTATTACCATGAAAATGGATTCTTTCCACTGGGAAATCAGCTGCTAACGCTGTATATAATTCTCCACCTGAAACAACGTCAAGAGATAGACCTTCTTGATCAACTAATTGGACCATGGCCACCGTAGAGAATGCTTTACTCGCGTATGCAACCTGTGCGTTTATCCCTAATCTATCAAAAGTTTCTTTGAAACCTCTAGCTCTTTCTCTAATTAAAGCTATATCATATACATATACAGGAGTACCAAATTGTTCAACGATTTCAACCGTATCTACTCCGCCGATTTCTAAATGACCGTTTTTATTAATGCGAGATGTACCGTGTAAAAACATGTCTTTTTCCCTCATTCCCTATGATAAACAAAATAGACAGTGTCCCAGAAGAAACTGTCTATTTTGTTTTTACTTTAATCCTGTATTTAATTAAAATTACTTTACCATATCATGAAGGAAACCGCAATTTATGTTTGTCTATTTTTAAAGCTTAATTTGTATACTTTTTTCAATTTTATCCAATAGTCAAGACCCCGCTGGCTGTCTTTTACGATTCAAAGGTTTTACAATACTTGGGCGTATTTTAGACCCAGGTACGGAACGCCTAAATAAGATTTGTAAGAACGCTTTAGGGCTAAAGGGTAATAACGGCCACATATAAGGGCTGCTTAAAGAACGCAGACTCGCTAGGAATAAAATATATACGGTTATTCCTATAACGAAGCCTGGAGTCTTAAAGATCGCAACTAAAATCAGTAAAAAGAACTTTGAAACTTTATTCGCTATTCCTAATTCATAACTCGGTGTTGTAAATGTTCCAATTGCCGCAACCGCTACGTATAAAATTACTTCCGGAACAAACAATCCTACATCAATAGCAATCTGTCCGATTAATACCGCTGCAATCAATCCCATTGATGTAGCTAATGGGGTTGGAGTATGAATAGCTGCTAATCTTAAAAATAAAATCCCAATGTCTGCCAACAGGATTTGTAGGACAGTAGGAACCTTTGTTTTTTCGTTTGGACCAATAAAAGCTAATTGTTCAGGCAATAAACTCGGTTCTAATACAAATAAAAACCATAGTGGTAACAGAAATAACGATGCTAACACCCCAAGAAAACGTGTCCAACGGATGAAAGTTCCGATAAATGCTGATTGCCTATATTCTTCTGCATGCTGCAAATGATGAAAATAAGTAGTAGGTGTAATAATGACACTTGGAGATGTATCTACATAAATTAATACATGGCCTTCAAGAATATGGGTAGCAGCAACGTCAGCTCGCTCCGTATACCTTACTAGTGGATACGGATTATACCCTTGGTTAGCTATAAATTCTTCAATTGCTTTATCCGCCATGGTTAGACCATCAACTTCAATGTCCTTTATTTTCTTTCTGATTACATCAATCAAGTCTGGATTAGCAACATCTTTTAAATAAGCTACTACTACATCCGTTTTAGACCTTTCTCCAACTTTAATTGATTCAAAGCGGAGTCGTTCATCCTTAATTCTTCTTCTAGTTAATGCCGTATTGACAATAATATTTTCTACGAATCCATCCCTTGAACCTCTAATAACCTTTTCTGTGTCCGGCTCTTCAGGGGATCTTCCCGGATAACTACGTACGTCAACCGCTAACCCTAATGTTTCTCCTTCGACAAAAATAACAATAAGACCAGCTAACAATTGGTCTACGAATTCATCTAAAGTTTTAACTTGTGCAACCGATTGATGCACTAGCCGATTTTCTAGAATTGAAAATAAATTAGAAGAAAATTTCTCATTGTCATTAATATTCACGAGTTCTTCTAAGTTTTCAATAATAAAGCCCGTATCACATAGACCTCCAACAAAATATACGTGTACGTCTTTTCTTAAAATCTTTAGTTTTCTAACTCCTAAATCGAACGAAACCTCTAATCCAATACGCTCCTTCATAAAGCTTTCAATTGCATCTAAGGATTTTGGTATTGGCTTTTGATTTTTCACATCAGTGCTCATAAAAACCGCTCCTCTCTAAAATAATCTCTATTGCCTTCTTTGTAATGGGGGCTCCTTTTTCATAGTGATCTCTTCTTGCCATTTTCCCAATATCTCCAACTCCAACAATAATAGGAACATCCAGCTGGTCTAAACAATACACCGTATCACCATTCATCCGTCCAATATCCATCTCTGGCTCACCATATTTATCAACGCCATAAGGAGTAAGTTCCCCATATCGGTCAACACAAATATCAACCTTGGTCCATTCCGCTTGTCTTGTTTTTGAAGCAACTGCTAATACACCTAAAACTTCAATGTCAGGGTGTCGTGCCACATACATAAGAGCTTGCTCACCAGCCCCTTCACCTACAAATCCACTGTCATCAAACATGACTAAAACAGGATCATGATGAGCTTTTTTTATAAGTTCAACCATTTCTGCACCTGTTAAAACTGTTGGATTTCCATGTGACATAGAAATACATCTTCCGCCTATATCCATTGCCACATGTTCAACGGCTCTTCTTGCATATTCATCCCCATCTGTTATTAAGATGACACGACGACGTTCTGCCATATGTTAAAAATTCCTTTCTTAGTCATTTACGAAATAGATCCATTGAAATAAGGAACCAAATATTTTCCCAAAGACGAAAGCCATTAATAAAATTAGAAGCTTATCCTCAATGTGTATTCTTTTAGCCAATAAAGGAAAAACGTTTAATATTTCTGTAAGTGCCGCTGCTAACATTCCTACGAAAATTCCTCCGGCCAATCCCAATGGAATGAGTGTGTAAGGCGAAATCATTAAGACTGGATCCCTTAATGTCGCGATGGCACCTACCACTGCACCTAAGACAACTGCCCACTCATATAAGTGTATATATCTTAATGTTTTCGAAAGTTGAGTAAGACGTGGAATGATTCCAAGAACAGCTAAAAAGGCAACAAATCCTGCTCCAACAGCTAATCCTCCAGCAAAGCCTACAAATATTACGAAAATAATTTTAGCGGTCATGGATTTTCTTCATACTTTCTTTGTTTTCATGCATGATTACGTATTGATCTAAATCTTGTTGATAGTTAAAGATCTCTACCTCTAATGGACTAGGCTCTTCGTTCAGTCGCTTTTTAAACACATGATTGAAGAAAATAACCATTCCTAAGCCTAATCCTATAGAATAAGGAATTTGAAATAACAGCGGCTTTTTTTCGACTTTGCCTGTGATGATGGTGTAAATTCGCTGTTGGACCTCCTGCATACTAACATCTTCATGGAAGTTCATAATCGTTAGCGCCGCTCCGAAAAATAGTAAAAACCATATTAGAGCAACAATAGGTATAGATACTTTCTTCTTTTTAAAAATAACTTCAACAATGGTTTGGGCAGGCCCAAGTGTTTGTACATCGATTTCGTTATACAGATGAGTAATTTCCGAAATAACTTTCATAACGTCAATAATGACAAAGTTCCGATCATGTTCGTTAATCTTGTATACAACCAAGTTTTTAAGTCTGTCATGGATGGAATCATGAGCAATAACTTGTGCAATATCGCCTAATAAAATTGATTCGTGCGGTCGGACCTGTACGCGGTGGCGCATGCGAATATAGATCGTGTTTTCCAAAACGTTCACTTCCCACACATTGATTTCCTTGTATAAATAGTATGAGTAACAGCTAATACCTTCATGAACACCAATAAATGGTTGGATTGGTAAAATAAATATTATAGAAAGGAAAGAAAGTGGCTGTGGATTATTTATGTGTTTTTAGGAGAAAATAGAAAAAGACCGTAGGAGCATTATAGGTCCATACGGTCTTTCATTTGTTGAAGAATTTTCTTTTCAAGCCTTGATACTTGAACTTGGGATATACCCAGGCGTTCAGCTACTTCTGATTGAGTTTGATCTTTATAATAGCGCAAGTAAACGATCAGACGCTCTCTTTCATCGAGCTCTCGGATCGCTTCCTTTAGAGCAATTTTATCAAACCATTTCCCTTCATTCCCATCATCAATTTGGTCTAGTAAGGTGATAGGGTCACCATCATTTTCGTAGACCGTTTCGTGAATGGATGAAGGAGTCCTGCTAGCTTCTTGAGCTAAGATGATGTCCTCTGAAGGAATACCAAGATACTCAGAGATTTCTAAAACAGTCGGGATTCTTCCTAGAGTTTTAGATAGCTCATCTTTAGCTTTTCTAATTTTATTACCCATCTCTTTAAGAGACCTGCTTACCTTTACGGTCCCATCATCTCGAATAAATCGTTGAATTTCACCAATGATCATCGGGACAGCATACGTTGAAAATTTAACATCATAAGATAAATCAAATTTATCAACTGATTTTAAAAGTCCAATACATCCGATTTGGAATAAATCATCTGGTTCATAGCCTCGATTAAGGAAACGTTGGACAACAGACCAGACGAGTCGCATATTTTTTTGAACGATTAAATCACGAGCACTTTGGTCTCCGTCCTGGCTCTTTTTTATGAGTTCCTTAACTTCATGATCCTTTAAATACGGCTGACTCTTCTCAGTTTTTACCTCCACATCCATAGGCAAGACTCCCTTAATTGCATAGCAGTTGACTCTTTGCTATTTGCTTTCTTAGTCGAATTTCTGTCCCTTTTCCAATCTCTGAGTGCACTTCAATATCGTCCATAAAATTCTCCATAATAGTGAATCCCATGCCCGATCTTTCTAATTCCGGTTTGGTTGTAAATAACGGTTGGCGGGCTTCCTCAATATCAGTGATCCCCATCCCTTTATCCTTGATAGTCATATCAATAAAACCATTCTCAATCTTTACAGTTATATACACGATACCACTTGGATCATTGTCATAGCCATGGATGATAGAGTTTGTAACGGCTTCAGAAACAACTGTCTTAATTTCTGTTAATTCATCCATTGTCGGATCCAACTGCGCTATGAAAGCGGCAACTGTCACCCGAGCAAAAGATTCATTTTGACTTAACGCACTAAATTGAAGCTGCATTTCATTTTTCATTTACGCTACCCCCAATCTTTGCAAAGCAAATTCTTCTGTCGGCTCAAGACGAATAATTTTAAATAAGCCTGACATATCAAATAGTCTTTGAATAGCTGGGGATATTGCACATACAACCATTTCTCCATGTAGCTGTTTAATTTGTTTATATCTTCCAAGAATCACGCCCAGACCTGAACTGTCCATGAAGGAAAGAGATTCTAGGTTTAAGATAATATGACGAATACCGTAATTTTCAATTGCCATCGTTGCTTGTTCTCTCAGTTCATCAGCTGAATGATGGTCTAATTCTCCGCTGAGACGAATGCACAATACATCATTCTTTACTTCCATTTCAATGTTAAGACTCACTATCCATAGCCTCCTTATCTGGTATAGTGAGTCAATTTCGATACCTGTACTTTCATTTCCTTCTTAATTACAAAACTAGTGGTGATTCGCTAAAAAAAGTTGGCATACAGCAAACTTTCGACAAAAAAACTAGGAGGTATTATTGTATGGTCTTCATTCCCGTGTGTTAGTTGGTTATAAAAACACCGAAATTTTTGATATATCCGCGCTTATTTCGTTTTATCCGCGAAAAACTCAATTTATCCGCGTTAATTTTGTCTTATCCGCGAAAATCTCAATATATCCGCGTTATTTTTGTTTTATCTGCGAACAACTCCTACTCACCAGTCTTAGTGAACATTCCAAATGAACGTTTATACAGCTGCCACCAGCTTGCTTCTTTAACATTCTCTTTTGCAACTAATGGACTTTTTACAATGGTTTTGCCATCCTTAACAAGCTTTAATGTACCAATTTTGTCTCCTTTTTTAATTGGCGCTTTTAAGTCTTTCTTTAAAGTAATTTCTTTCTTTACTTTCTCAACGCTTTCGCCTTTTTTTGTTAATAAAGAGATTGGCTCGCTTGTTAGGGCTTCTACCTGCTTTTTCGCACCTTTACTAACCGTAGCTTTCCCTAGAGAGAAATTACGCTCAAACATTGGGTGAGTCTTATATTGGCTAAAAGCATAATCGAGCATTTTTGTTACTTGAGCATTTCGATCCTTTGAAGTTGGGGCTCCAAAAATAACAGCAATTACACGCATACCATCTTTTTCTGCTGTTGCCGTTAAACAATACTTTGCTTCTCTTGTGAACCCAGTCTTCAAGCCGTCGACACCTGGATAGAAACGCACAAGCTTATTTGTATTGACTAACCAAAACTTTTTATCTGTATTTTCACGTAAGTACGCTTCATATGTACCCGTAAATTTTGTAATCATTTCATACTTTAATAATTCTTTTGCCATGATAGCCATATCATGGGCTGTACTAAAATGATCATCAACCGGAAGTCCAGTTGTATTTTTAAACACTGTATCTTTTAGACCTAATTCTTTAGCTTTTTTGTTCATCATTTCTACAAAGGCTTCCTCTGAACCAGCGATTTTTTCTGCCATAGCAACAGATGCATCATTACCTGATCCAATCGCTATACCTTTAAGCATTTCCTCGGTTGTCATTTCTTCACCAGGCTCTAAAAAGATTTGAGAGCCACCCATAGAAGCTGCATGCTCACTCGTACGAACCTTTTCATTCATCTTTATTTTCCCTTGGTCCACCGCTTCCATAATTAACAACATTGTCATGATCTTAGTCATACTTGCAGGGGGTAATTGTTCACTACTATTTTTTTCATATAACACAGTACCAGTATCTCTCTCAATCAATATCGCTGAACTGGCATTGTCGACTAAATCAACTCCAGTCTTTTCTTCTGCTGAAGCTAATGGTGCTACAAAAGTTGTTATCAACATGGTAATTAGCATTAAAGAAACCAATCTTTTCATGACATAAACCCTCCATTCTTTATACTCTCCATTTTTCACCAACAAAAAGAATTTTATACAAGATTTACCTTTAGGTTTTAATAAAAAAATTGCCAAGGGAATCACATCCCTTGGCAATTAAAAGACTTATTTTGTAATTTCCTCATGAATTAAAATTGGTGCATCTACTTTTTCACTTGAAACAGAGATATTAGCGTACAGTTTTTCTCTTACTTCTGTGACATCTTCAAAGTTGCTGTAGATTGTAACCATTGATTCTCCAACTTGTACTTGGTCGCCAATTTTCTTATTTAGTACTAAGCCTACAGCTAAATCAATCTCTGATTCTTTTGTTGCTCTACCTGCACCAAGTAGCATAGCTGCTGTTCCTATTTCGTCTGCAACTATATTAGATACATAACCTGCTTCTTTCGATTCTAGCTCTATTTTATATTTAGCTTGTGGAAGCTTAGTAGGATCGTCCACAACAGATGGGTCTCCACCTTGTGATTTTAAGAATGTCTTAAAGGCTTCTAGAGCTGATCCGTCTTGAATCGCTTTTTCTAAAAGTTCTCTAGCCTCAGATAGAGAAGAAGCCTTTTTAGCTAGGAAAACCATGTGACTTCCTAAAGTTAGACAGAGTTCCGTTAAGTCTTCTGGTCCTTGTCCTCTTAACGTATCAATTGCTTCTTTCACTTCTAATGCATTCCCAATCGCAAATCCAAGGGGTTGACTCATATCGGAAATAACCGCCATTGTTTGTCTTCCAACATTGTTTCCGATTCGAACCATAGCACTTGCCAATTCTCTTGAGTCATCTAACGTTTTCATAAATGCACCGGCACCGGTTTTTACGTCAAGAACGATTGCATCTGCACCAGCAGCAATTTTTTTACTCATAATGGAACTTGCTATTAATGGAATACTGTTTACTGTTGCAGTAACATCTCTTAGAGCGTACAGCTTTTTATCAGCCGGAGTTAAATTTCCACTTTGACCGATTACAGCTACTTTATTTTTATTTACAAGATCAATAAATTCTGATTTATCAATTTCTACATGGAACCCTTCCACTGCTTCAAGCTTATCTATCGTTCCACCTGTATGTCCAAGACCACGACCAGACATTTTTGCAACCGGAACACCAACTGCAGCAACAAGCGGTCCTAATACTAGTGTAGTCGTGTCACCAACACCGCCAGTGGAGTGCTTATCCACTTTAATCCCTTCGATTTCAGATAAATCAATTTGGTCACCTGATTCAACCATGGCCATCGTTAATGTTGCTCTTTCATTTTCGGTCATACCACGAAAAAATATGGCCATTGTTAGAGCACTCATTTGGTAATCGGGAATCGAGCCTTCTGTATAGCCTTTTATAATAAAATGAATTTGTTCTTCGGTTAATTCTTTGCCATCTCTTTTTCTTTCAATTAAATCGACCATTCTCATCCTAATCACCACTTTTAGAAAGAATTATTTACCCATCTCTTTAACGATTTCTTTAATCAGACGAAGGAAGTTTGTTTTTACTTTTTCCGTCGTTTCAATTACTTCTTCATGGTTTAAAGGCTGGTCTAGAATACCTGCCGCCATATTAGAAATACAAGAAATACCTAATACTCTTAAGCCAGCATGACGTGCTACAATCACTTCCGGAACAGTAGACATACCAACTGCATCTCCACCTAGAGTACGGAGCATTCTCACTTCAGCAGGTGTTTCATAAGTAGGTCCCGTATTCCCCACGTACACCCCTTCTTGTAGTTTAATATTTAATGAGCTAGCAATTTCTTTTGCTTGGTTACGTAAATCTTTACAATATGCAACTGACATATCAGGGAATCTAACACCTAGACGTTCATCGTTTTTCCCGATTAAAGGATTTGACCCCATATTATTTATGTGGTCCGTGATCAACATTAAATCTCCAGGAGAAAAACTCTCATTCACGCCACCTGCTGCATTTGTAACAATGAGAGACTCAACCCCAAGCTCCTTCATAACTCGTACGGGAAAAGTAACCTTCTCAAAACTATAGCCTTCATAGTAATGGAATCTGCCTTGCATGGCCACAACCTGTACTCCATTTAATAATCCAAATACTAATTGACCTGCATGCCCCTCAACAGTTGAGACTGGGAAATCAGGGATAGAGTCATACGGCACTTTAACAGGTTGTTCAATCTCGTCTGCTAAAACCCCTAAACCGGATCCTAAAATTAGTCCAATTCTTGGCTGTTGTGTATATTTTTCTTTAAGAAAGTTTGCAGCATTTTGTATTTTATTAAAATCCATTTTCTTATCTCCCTCTCTATTGACTTAATTCATCCAAAAAGCTTTTACCGAATTTTGGCATAGTCACTTTAAAGTTATCCGCTACTGTTGCACCGATATCTGCAAATGTTTCACTAATTGGTAACTCTTTACCTTCTCCCATGTCTTTTGCATAAACAAGTAATGGAACATATTCACGTGTATGATCTGTTCCTGGGTGAACAGGGTCATTTCCGTGGTCAGCCGTAATCATTAATAAATCTCCGTCTCTCATTTTTTCAAATACTTCTGGAAGACGAGCATCATATTCTTCTAGAGCTTTCCCATACCCAATAGGATCACGACGATGGCCATATAATGCATCAAAGTCTACTAAGTTCAAGAAGCTTAACCCTGTAAATTCCATATCAAAAGTCTCTAAAAGTTTATCCATTCCGTCCATGTTGGAAATGGTTCTTAAAGATTGGGTTACTCCTTCACCGTCAAAAATGTCTGAAATCTTCCCAATTGCTATTACATCTAAATTTGAATCTTTTAATTCATTCATAACGGTTCGTTCAAAAGGCTTTAATGCATAGTCATGGCGATTGGCTGTACGTTTAAATTGACCTGGTTCACCAACAAATGGTCTTGCAATAACACGACCTACCATATACTTTTCATCTAATGTTAATTCACGAGCAATTTTACAGATTTTATATTGTTCCTCGATAGGAATGATGTCTTCGTGAGCTGCAATTTGTAACACGGAGTCAGCAGATGTATATACAATGAGAGAACCCGTTTTCATATGTTCTTCCCCAAGCTGATCAAGAATCTCTGTCCCACTCGCAGGAATGTTTCCTATCACTTTTCTTCCAGTTCTAGCTTCTAACTCATTAATTAATTCAGCCGGAAAGCCTTCTGGAAACACTCTAAACGGTGTCTTAATATTCAAACCCATAATCTCCCAGTGTCCAGTCATAGTATCTTTACCATTTGAAGCTTCCTGCATTTTTGTAAAATAGGCAAGAGGTGTCGAAGCTTTCTCAATTCCTTGTATTTCACGGATATTACTTAAACCCAATTTTGCCATGTTCGGCATATGTAAACCATTCATTTTCTCAGCAATATGTCCCAAGGTATCTGAGCCTTTATCACCAAATTGTTCAGCATCTGGTGCCTCACCTATTCCAACTGAATCCATCACAATCAAAAATATTCTATTATATTTATAAGGCATGATAATTCCTCCTTTTGTGAACACGGTTACATTTTTATTATGTACTATTTACAAAAATTAAAGCTTACAACTTGGTTCATTTATTTGTTGAAAGGGTAAATTAGTTCGGTTGTTATACTCTATACAATTATAGTTATGTTACCCTCTGTAAAATAATTAACGAAGTCATTTGTCAGAAGTCTGACCTCTTAATTGTATTTTACTAGAGAAAATTCGTCTGAACAAGAAAAAGCTCCCTCAAATTCATGGCAGCTTTTTGAACATTATATGAAACTACTAAGCTCTTGGATGAAATTGACTATATACATCCTTCAGCCTTGTTTTCGTTACATGGGTATAGATTTGAGTCGTTGAAATATCAGCATGTCCTAACATCTCTTGTACAGCACGTAAGTCAGCACCATTCTCTAACAGATGAGTAGCAAAAGAATGTCTTAGTGTATGTGGTGTGAGTTCCTTTTCAATACCAGCAAGACTCGTTAGTCGTTTAAGGATCTTCCAAAACCCTTGTCTCGTTAATCTTTTTCCATGATGATTTAAAAATAACGACTCATCTCGATGCTTTTTGGAAACAAAATGAGGTCTTCCTTCGTCCAAATACTTTTGTATAGCTTCTGCTGCCGTTCTGCCAATAGGAATGATTCGCTCCTTATTCCCTTTTCCAATACAGCGGACAAAGCCCATGGTTATATGTGCATCTCCTATGTTAAGCCCAATCAGCTCACTAACCCTTATTCCCGTTGCATATAGTAGTTCAAGCATCGCTTTATCCCGCAAACCAAAGTGGTCATTTGCTACGGGCGTATCCAGTAATCTCTCAACTTCCGGTAAGCTTAGTACCTTTGGCAAAGTCTTTTCTAATTGAGGGGTTTCCACATGAACGGAAGGATCATGATCAACCACTTTTTCTCTTAGTAAAAACTGGTGAAATGCCCGAATAGACGCTATATGCCTAGCAATCGTCTTGGAAGATTTTCTTTGATCCTTAAGATGTGCTAAGAAGTGAACAATTTGAGCCCGTTGAACACCATTATAATCCTTTATGTTTTCGACTGTTTTTAAGTACTTTAGATAGCTTTTTAAATCTCTTTCATACGAAACTAATGTATTCTTTGCTAATCCTTTTTCTACTAATAAGAAGTGGATAAAATCCTTTAATTGGTCTTCCATTAAAAACATTACTCCCCGTTTTTGTAAAACAATATTAAACGATCGAACCACCCTGACTCCTCGCTAGTTCCACTTGCTGAAACCTTTACGGCAGAACCCCTAGGCTCATCGTAGCGGTGATAGTCCTGGTACTCTTCATTTACCCACATGATACCATAATAAAAAAGAATTGTGCATCCAGTGAACAGAATAAATACTTTTAACGTTTGAAAAACTAATTTAAACCAAGATTTCATTTCTATATCCTCCAACAACCTTTTCCTAGATTCTTCATTAAATTGAGAAACTAGTCTTTTATACTAAAAGGTATGCCAAAAAGGACAAGAATTATACCTTATTACTCCCTGAATGAACCATAAATTATGTGGTTACGTGTATTTACCATAACCTGATTCAAAAAAGAACCCTTTTCTCAATTGAAAAGGGTTTTGACTTTAATTTGTTTTAACTTCTTCTATTTCTTCTTTATCTAGGCAACGATGACAAATACCATGGAAAGTTAGGCGGTGGTCTTTAATTTTAAAGTTCCAATCACGCTCTACTATTTCTTCCACATCTTCTAGTAAATCTTCTTGTATTTCATCAACAGCACCACATTCGATACATACTAAATGATGATGGAAATGAGCAGCTCCTTCTTGTCTTAAATCGTAACGAGATACTCCATCTCCGAAATTTATTTTATCAACAATTTTTAATTCAGTAAGTAATTCTAGCGTTCGATAAACAGTTGCTAAACCAATCTCAGGCGATTTTTCTTTAACAAGGAGGTACACATCTTCTGCACTTAAATGATCCTCTTCATGTTCTAAAAGCACTCGAACGGTCGCTTCACGCTGAGGCGTTAATTTATAACTAGATGAATGCAACTGCTTTTTAATTCTTTCAATTCTGCTTTCCATAACGAAAGTCCTCCCTCGCCACTGTCAATTACCATTATAACAGAAACAGGAAAGGTTTCAAAATGAAATCATTACAATTTAGTAAAAATAATGTTTACTATTTAATAATAATTATAATCTGCATCTTGTTAATACAGGAAAAATCTCCAATAATACCCCTTTGCTATTGGATGGAATTAACAATTGTTTTCATTAATGAAGGCGATATGTATGCTTCTACTCCAGCTGCAACTGTTAAAAAGACAACTGCTACAAATAAAGCAAACGCATATCTACCTAATAGAGGCATTACCGGTTGTGCTAGTTTTTTCATAAACTGTCTTCGAACCATCTTCATAGAGAAGGACACAGAAAGTGTAGCTACAATAATAAAAATAGGGATGATAATTAAGTTTTGAGGTAAGACGGACACAAAAGAAAGGATAAATCCATCCCAGCCCATTTGATTCACTAAGAACCCAACAGTGAAGCCAACCACCATTCCTTTAATAAATAATAATATAAGAATTACCGGTAAGCCAATAATGGAAACTCCTAATATCCACATCAAACCAATGAATTTGCTATTGTGAAGGAAACTTTGAAAAAATAGATCCCTTGATTCTGCAACCTTACCGTCAGATACTTGAGTAAAAAATTGTGATAAATAATAATATAAATCTTCTTTTTGAGTAAAACTTAAGCTATTAACGACTATCGCTCCAAAAATAACTCCCATTAAAAATAGGACGACTACAAAAAGATAAATTGAGGAATGCTCCCGAATATGATTGGCTACAACGTTCTGGTACATTTTGTTCTTCATTTGCTTTTCCTCCTAAAATCTCCTATTAAAAATAATCCCTTGGTCAAAACTTACCTTCCAACACTCTTAATAAATCCTATGCCTGTACACGATTTCATATGACATAGAAATCTAGTATTTTGTCTAGTAGCACAACTTGTTTGGGATTATATTCTTGAATTAGGGGGATATAGAAGAATCTATTTTTACAAAAGTAAAGACCAATAAAAATAGACCGATACTTTCACCGGTCTGTATTTTTACACTATTGGTCAGCTACCTTTCCATAGTTACCTCCCCCACCCGCTTGTAGGGAAAGCTCACCATTTCGGGCAGCTATAATGAGGTTAGCAACTTTTACTGGTACTACTTCTTTTAATGCCTCTACCTGAACCTCGTGAAGAATTGCCATCTCTGTTCCGAAATGATTAAGTAAGCGTTCTAATAACTTTTTACCCAGACCAGGTATAAACTCTAATGGTACTTGGTGGATATAGGGTGGACGGTTGTGTTTTCCTTCTTTTGCCGTTTTTAACTCTAGTATCCGTTCAGCCACACCCTTGATAAATTTACTGTGTTCACAGTTCTTGCAGCTAGTGATTTCTTTTGAACCTTTAGGGGTAAAACATCGTGCACAAACAGTTTCATGGTACTTACCCAATACGGGGTCCAATCCATAATTAGCCACAATTTGTTGACCATTTTGATTATGCAATGCTTCTTTTAAGCCTTTAAATGTTGGATTATTCATTTGAATAATCTGGTACTCTCTAGCAATTTTAGCAAGTGAATGGGCGTCTGAATTAGTAACATAATTGTACGATTGTAATTCTTCCAATTGGTCAGCCATTTCAGTATTTGAACTAAGCCCTAATTCAATTCCATCTATTAATTCCGGCTCTAGTACTTCTGATAAAGAAGCAACTACCCCTTTTCCATATAAGCTTTTAAAAGGAGTGAACACATGCGCAGGGATAAATAAGCCCCCAAGCTTCTTCACTTTCTTTTGTAGCTCACGCCCCGATATATATACCCTTTGAGAGCTAAGGTTGATGTTTTTCAAATGCTTAGCCAGCCATTTTGAAAAATCTTTCATCACCTCTAAATTGGAAAAATAACATAAAACATGGATTGGCCCTTTACAACTTTCATCATAAATCTCAAGCTCAGAACCTGGAATAATCGTTAGACCACCATATAATAACCCGCCGTCTTCATGTTCAACTAAATCCCCAGATTGCAATAACAAACTCATCTCTTCTATTACTTCAGGTGAGTGGCAATCAATAATTCCAATCATATGCAAGCCTTTTTTGTCTCTTGCATGACTGGTTATATTAGAAAAAGTGAGAGTTTTAGCTCCCGTTATTTTTACAGCTTTCCCAGTCATGGTTCGACCGATATGAATATGTAAGTCTACATAGTATAGATTCACTTTTTTAGAGCCTCTTTTAATTGAAGGTATTGAACGGCAAAAGCTGTTTTAGCATCGTAAATTTTCTTTTCCCCAACATATTGAACTGCTTCTTCCAATGTCAATTCGACTAGGTTAACAAATTCGTCTTCATCTAATTGAGCCGCGTTTTCTTTTTTCTTTAGACCTTTTGCTACATATAGGTGAATTAGTTCATCTGCAAAACCTGGTGATGTATAGAAAGAGATTAGCCATTCAAGTTCGTCACATACATAACCTGTTTCTTCTTCCAATTCTCGTCTTGCTGTATTTATAGGTTCTTCTCCCGCCTCTAGCTTACCAGCTGGTATTTCCACTAAAGATCTTTCTAACGGTTTACGGAACTGCTCTACCATGACTATTTTGTTATCATCTTTAATAGCAATAACGGCTACGGCTCCTGGATGCTTTACAATCTCTCGCTTTGATGTTTTCCCATTTGGCAACTCCACATCGTCTACTTGTAGACTAATCACTCTTCCAGAGAATATCTTTTCTGTCTTAATTGTTTTTTCTTCCAGTTGACTCATTCCATCTTCACTCCCTATTCAAATACGTAACTTTATTATAATAAATTATATTTCATTATCATAATGGGTAGTTCCTGATTTGTTATTCATGATACACATCCGATAAAATAAGAACCAGAGGTGAGCTTGTTGGAAAAAAGAAAATTAGGAAAATCGGATTTAATGATTAGTGAATTAGGACTCGGTTGTATGTCATTAGGAACAGATGAAACTCGGGCTCAAAAAATAATTGAAGCTGCTCTTGAAGAAGGAATTAACTACTTTGATACAGCGGATTTATACGATTACGGTATAAATGAGAAAATAGTTGGAGATTCATTAAAAGCTGTTCGAGACAAAGTCATTATTGCCACAAAGGTAGGAAATAAACCGAACCAAACTCGTGATGGATGGACTTGGGATCCTTCAAAAGCATACATAAAAGAGGCAGTCAAACAAAGTTTAAAAAGACTCCAGACAGATTATATTGATTTATATCAACTTCATGGTGGAACTTTAGAGGACCCGATGGAGGCAACGATAGAAGCATTTGATGAACTGGTTAACGAAGGAATTATTCGTTACTATGGAATTTCTTCTATTCGTCCAAACGTCATTAGAGAGTATGTTTCAAATTCAAATATTGTTTCTGTTATGATGCAATACAGCTTATTGGATCGTCGTCCAGAAGAGACCGTATTGCCATTGCTTAATCAAAATCATATTAGCGTAGTTGCTAGAGGGCCACTAGCAAAAGGCTTATTAAGTAATAAATCGATAGAAAAGGCTTCCGAGTCAATCATTGAAAAGGGATACTTGGATTATAGCTTTACTGAGATAGAAGAATTAGTTTCAACGATTCAGTCAAAAATGCTAGAGAACCGCTCTTTCACCGAGTTAGCGCTGCAATATGTACTTTCTCAACCGTCCGTCTCTTCTGTTATTGCTGGGGCTAGTTCCATTGAACAAGTAAAAGATAATGCGACGGCTGTAAAACGTAGCCCTTTATCAGAAGATGAAATTAGTCTTCTTAAAGAGATTTCAAAAGAGAATTTTTATTTAGAGCACCGTTAAACATTAAAGGAGCAGCCTTTCCATCTTAACGGCTGCTCCTTAACTATTTACTTCCTTGACTCCATATCAATGCTTTCTTCTCCAACTCTTGTATTATTGGAGTTTTAGCTTCAATATAGTCATCAATGCTTTCTCTATACATTTTTGCGGCTCTTTCTTTAACTTCACTGTATTCATTTCTAGCCTCAGGATGTGCCCGCAAAAAATCTCTAAATATAAGATGTCGGTTAATTTCAGGATTTCCTTTTTCAAATGCATGTAAATGAACTAATCGATGTGCTTCATTCCCGTCTTTCACCTTATGAAAATAACGGCGGCCAGGGATGCCGTTTTCACCCTTTCCAAAGTAGCCAATCTGCTCAAGTTCAGGAGAATGTTTATCAAATAAGTTGATATCCGCAGCTTCAGCGAGTATATCAATGATTGGTTTTGCACTTAAACCTTCTACTGACGTGCTTCCTATATGATGGAACGTGACATCTGTAGTCCTAAAAACATTTTTTAGCTCTATTTCAGCATTTTCGTACAATCTCTTCCATTCTTTTGTGTAGGGAACCACTTCGACAATCCGCTTTGTTTCAGACATTACTTAAATTCCTTCCAGTTAATGGAACTTTCTTCAAGTAGTTCTTCAAAGGATTTATTCTTTTCCTTTAGTCTTCTCTCTTCTCTTTTTCTTTCCTCTTCAGCCAACTTCTTTTTCTCTTCTTCTACTTTCAATTGCTGTTGTCTTTCTTTCAGTTGGTTTTTTAAATCTAGATTAAGCATATCTCCTAAAGTTACAGGTTTATCATCTTTCTTTACATTAGGACGTTGTTGTTTCTTCTTCATATTGATCCCTCTCTATCATTTGTTGCACTGTTTTCTTGCTTAAAACAGCATTATTATAACACTTATATAAGAGTCTCGCTGCTTATGAGCTAAATTCCAAAAATTCAATTCTATTGCCGAATGGGTCACTTACAAAAAATCTTTCTCTTCCTTCGATTGGAGGCTCTTCTTTGATTTCAATTTTTTCCAACTCTAGTCTTTCCCTTAGTAAGTGTAAATTTTCTACTATGAATCCTGGATGAGCCTTCTTAGCTGGTAAAAAGTCTTCTTGGATGCCGATATGTATTTCTTGTCGCCCAAACTTAAACCAGCACCCCCCTCTTTTTTGAAGATTTTCCGGCTTGGGAATTTCAGTCAAACCTAAAATTTTCCCATAAAAGATTCTTGCTTCCTCTTCGCAACCTTTTGGTCCCGCTAATTGTACATGATCAATTTCTACTAGTGAAAATCCCATCATTACACCTCTCCATCTTAATTAAAGAAAAGTACAGCGAAAACTGTACTTTTCCAATGATTATTTAAGTTTTTGCAAAAACAGCCTATTTAAAAAGCATCTGTTAAAACGGTACTATCAATGATTAGCTCAGGTTCAGTCGATTTTACCACATCATCAATTGTATACCCTTTTGCTACTTCAACCAATTTTAAGCCTTTTTCTGTTACATCCATTACCGCTCTTTCAGTAATAATACGGTTGACTACTTGTTTTCCTGTAAGTGGTAGAGTACACTCTTTTAAAATTTTGGAATCGCCATTTTTATTCGTATGTTCCATAATTACGATGATCTTCTGAGCACCATGAACTAAATCCATTGCTCCGCCCATTCCTTTAATCATCTTTCCAGGAATCATCCAGTTAGCTAAATCCCCTTTTTCAGAAACTTCCATCCCACCAAGAATGGCAATATTTACATGCCCACCACGAATCATAGCAAATGACTCCGCACTGTCAAAATAGGCAGCACCAGGGATAGCTGTAACTGTTTCTTTACCTGCATTAATTAAATCTGGATCAACATCCGATTCTTCAGGATAAGGCCCAATACCTAGTAATCCATTTTCTGATTGAAGTACGACTTGTTTATTTTCAGAAATATAGTTCGCAACAAGTGTCGGCATTCCGATCCCTAGATTGACATAGAACCCATTTTCAATTTCTCTTTCCGCTCTTCTAGCAATGGTTTCACGAACGTTACTCATTAAAATCCCCCCTTACTTTTTCACCGTTAGTCTTTCAATTCTCTTTTCTTGTTTACCTTCTATTAATGACTGAACATAAATACTTGGAGTATGAATTTCATTCGGATTAAGCTCTCCAATTTCATGAAGGTTCTCTACTTCAGCAATGGTTACTTTTCCTGCTGCTGCAATCATCGGATTAAAGTTTCGAGCGGTTTTGTGATACACAAGATTCCCCATCTTATCTGCTTTCCATGCTCTTACTAAACTGAAATCAGCTGTTAAAGCTTCTTCAAGTAAATACTCTTTTCCATTGAACATTCTAGTTTCCTTACCATCAGCGATAGGAGTTCCTACACCAGCTGGAGTATAGAATGCAGGGATTCCTGCTCCACCTGCTCTAATTTTTTCTGCTAAGGTTCCTTGAGGTGTTAATTCAACCTCGATTTCACCTGACAAAACTTGTCTTTCAAACTCTTTATTTTCACCTACATATGACCCTATCATTTTCTTAATCTGCTTATTTTTAAGAAGTAATCCTAATCCCCAATCATCTACACCACAGTTATTGGAGATCACCGTTAAATCTTTCACGCCTTTTTCTACTAATGCTAAAATCAGATTTTCAGGTATCCCACATAGGCCAAACCCTCCAACCATCAACGTTGCTCCATCATTTATCTCCGCAACTGCATCCTGAAAGGAAGTACAAATTCTTTTCATTTTCTTCTCCCCTTTCTTTTGTAATCGTTTACTTTTTTAGATTTAGTAAAAAGTAAAATATTTTAGGCTAGCTCAACGATTGTTGCGACACCTTGCCCGCCGCCAATACATAAAGTTGCTAAACCTTTTTTCGCTTCTCTTTTCTTCATTTCATGAATTAGTGTTACAAGGATTCTTGCCCCACTAGCTCCAATTGGGTGTCCTAAAGCAATGGCTCCACCATTAACGTTAAGGATCTCTTTATTAAATTGCAACTCTCTATCTACAGCTAAAGATTGTGCTGCAAATGCTTCATTTGCTTCAATTAGCTCTAATTCATCCATTGATACAGCTGCTTTTTCAAGAGCTTTCTTAACAGCTGATACAGGGCCGATTCCCATAATACTTGGATCCACACCAGCACTTGCATTTGCTTTAATTGTTACTAGTGGTTTTACTCCAAGCTCATCCGCTTTTGCCTTGCTCATAACAAGTAAGATGGCAGCTCCATCGTTTATTCCTGAGGCATTTCCAGCTGTTACACTTCCATCCTTTTTAAATGCTGGACGAAGATTTGCTAATTTTTCAGCGGTTGTCCCCTTTTTCGGATACTCGTCTGTATCAAACACAACAGGATCGCCTTTACGTTGTGGAATGATGACAGGTACAATCTCATCTTTAAACTTGCCTGCTTCTATAGCCTGGCTTGCTTTTTCTTGGCTAAGTGCCGCAAATTGATCTTGTTCTTCACGAGTTAAATCATACTTCGTGCATAAATTCTCTGCCGTAATCCCCATATGATAATCGTTAAATGCACACCATAAACCATCAGAAATCATCGTATCAATTAATTTTTGATCGCCCATTTTAAAGCCATCACGAGCATTTTTTAATATGTACGGTGCTTGGCTCATATTTTCCATTCCACCTGCTACTACAATTTCAGCGTCTCCCGCTAATATTGCTTGAGTAGCTAAATGAACCGCTTTCAAACCTGAACCACAAACCTTATTTATTGTCATGGCAGAAACCGTTTCTGGAAGTCCTGCTTTAAGAGCTGCTTGTCGTGCAGGGTTCTGCCCAAGTCCAGCTTGTAATACATTTCCTAGAATGACTTCATCTACTTGCTCAGGTTTTAAACCTGCTTTTTCTAAAGCACCTTTTATGGCAATCGCACCAAGTTCAGGGGCTGATACACCTTTTAAACTACCATTAAAACTACCAATTGCTGTTCGAACAGCACTTACTATGACTACTTCTGTTGATGCCATATTCTTCATCCCTTTCAAACAGTTTCACTATTAATAGTTCGAGCGAAATAAAAAAAATCCTCTTATTTTGTCAAAATTTCTATTATTCTTGCTTTTTATATTTTTTTCACTCTACAATAAAACTATGAGAACAGGAGGGGTAAACATGACAAATCAATTACCTAAAAAAGTAACAGTTATAGAAGTGGGTCCTAGAGATGGTTTACAAAATGAAAAGGCTTTCGTACCTACTGAAGTAAAAAAACAATTTATTCAAAAACTCCAAGCATCAGGTTTAAATGAAATGGAGCTAACATCCTTTGTTTCACCAAAATGGGTTCCACAAATGAGTGATGCTGCTGAGATTGTAGCAGATTGTTTAGACCCAAATGCAAGACATATTGTTTTAGCTCCAAATCGCAGAGGTGTGGATCGTGTCTTAGATACAAACTGTCAGGCTGTGGCTGTTTTTGTAGGTGTTAGCGACAGTTTTAATAAGAAAAATATTAACAAAACAACGTCTGAAAGCATGGAAGAACTAAAGCCTATAATTGCCGAACTAAAGGAAAAGGGCTACTTTGTACGTGCATGTATCTCTACGTCTTTTTATTGTCCTTATGAAGGTAAAATAGCTGAAGAAGACACGCTTAGCTTATGTAGAGAATTTGTAGAAGCTGGTGTAGATGAATTAAGTGTTGCTGACACCATTGGGATGGCAGCTCCGCATGAATCTTTTTCCTTATTCAGTAAGTTAAAAGAAGCATTCCCTAATACTTTATTAACTGCTCATTTCCATGACACTCGAAATATGGCGCTTACGAATATCTATGCCGCACTTCAAGCTGGAGTTGACCGCTTTGATACTTCTGCCGGTGGTCTTGGAGGATGCCCGTTTGCCCCAGGAGCTTCTGGCAATGCGTCTACTGAAGACGTGATTTTTATGCTTCATCGAATGGGAATTGAAACAGGTGTTGACTTGGATAAGCTATTGGAAGCTATTGAAGTTGTTAAACCATACCTAACTCGCACGATTGATAGTTCCTATTATCGCCTTCATGCAGAAAAGGTTTAAAAAGTGAATATCCTTCTTCTTCGAAATCCATCTTATAAATAGACTTTTTTGTTAAGTGAAAGTCTATCTTAAGGTGAGGAGGATTAAATCATGAGCCAAAAACGTGACAAAGGCTATTCTCAAAAGGGTAAGCCAAATGCCGATAATGTAAAACAAACCATTGCAGCGGAAGATTTAGAAAAAGCCATTCACCCAACAAAAAGACAAAACTCTCCGCAATAATTACTAATAAAAAAATCAACGCTTTTATTCGTTGCGTTGATTTTTTTATTTATGTCATTAGAGATCCTTTGATTTTTCTTTTACAGGAAGTAGATTTTTTTCAACTTTTTCATATATCTCAAGAAGCTTATTAAATAGTTTTACTCTCTGTATTAGAATATAACTTAGTACTGCTGAGATACTGCCTACTAAAGCTCCCACCAGAACATCAAAAGGATAATGAACTCCCACCCAAATTCGAGAAAGTCCAACTAGCATGGCTAACAAAATCCACAAGAAGCTTGCTTTCTTCTTAAAAAGCATGAAAGAAACGCAAAACGAAAAGAAAAGGATTGTATGATCACTTGGAAAAGAATTATTGATTGCTTTATCTATTAATTGATTTACACTCGATAATTCTGCAAATGGTTGAAGATTAGAATGAAACTTACCTGCTGTCTTACCTATTATTTCAGCAAGAATAAAAGCAAAAGAAGCAGATATAATCATCATTCTATTATTTTCGGTTCTCGTAAACCAAAAGTAAACCACACTCAGGGCTAAAAAAATCACCATATATTCAGTAATAATGACAAATGACGGATTCAAATATGTGTATTCTTTTCCTAAATCATTTATTTTTCTAAAGAGATGAATATTCAATTCTGAAACTCCCACAATGTACCTCCTGAATTAAGTCGTATAGGACTATCTTACCTCGAGAGTTTTAATTCCTTCTTAACGAAATCTTATTTATTTCTTAATAAGAAAAGATTCTTAACAAGAAAAGCCTTTATAGTACAAAAAACACTAACCATCTTTTGATTAGTGTTGAATTACAATTTATGTATGGCGGAGAAGGAGGGATTTGAACCCTCGCGCCGGTTACCCGACCTACACCCTTAGCAGGGGCGCCTCTTCAGCCTCTTGAGTACTTCCCCATATAAAAAATGGCTCCGCAGGTAGGACTCGAACCTACGACCGTTCGGTTAACAGCCGAATGCTCTACCACTGAGCTACTGCGGAATAGTTAGTATTGATTCTTCTTTATTTAGGATTATCTGGTGGGCCTAAATGGACTCGAACCATCGACCTCACGCTTATCAGGCGTGCGCTCTAACCAGCTGAGCTATAGGCCCCAATTGGAGCGGGTGATGGGAATCGAACCCACGACATCAGCTTGGAAGGCTGAGGTTTTACCATTAAACTACACCCGCAAAATGGAGGAGGTAGAGGGATTCGAACCCCCGCGCGGTTTGACCCGCCTGTCGGTTTTCAAGACCGATCCCTTCAGCCGGACTTGGGTATACCTCCGTAATTATGGAAACGTTAAGGAAGATTCTTTTCACTACACTACGTTTCGTGAAAAAATCTAGATGGAGCCTAGCGGGATCGAACCGCTGACCTCCTGCGTGCAAGGCAGGCGCTCTCCCAGCTGAGCTAAGGCCCCATAGTCGTATAAGTGATAATGGCGCGCCCGAAAGGAGTCGAACCCATAACCTTCTGATCCGTAGTCAGACGCTCTATCCAATTGAGCTACGGGCGCGTATGGAAAAATTCTTTTGCTATCGCAAAAAGCTTTGGTGAGCCATGGAGGACTCGAACCTCCGACCCTCTGATTAAAAGTCAGATGCTCTACCGACTGAGCTAATGGCTCTCAATATTTTCTGAATAAATGGTGCCGGCGATAGGAGTCGAACCCACGACCTACTGATTACAAGTCAGTTGCTCTACCAACTGAGCTACACCGGCATGAATGTTTTGAAAAAGGAAGTTTCTTTTTACTTCACTACGTTTCGTAAAAAAGTTTTGGTGGAGGATGACGGGATCGAACCGCCGACCCCCTGCTTGTAAGGCAGGTGCTCTCCCAGCTGAGCTAATCCTCCTTGAAGGAAGTTTCTTTTTATCCCACTACGTTTCGTAAAGGATTAAGGAAGTTTTCTTTTTACTCCACTACGTTCCGTAAAAAAAACTTGGTGACCCATACGGGATTCGAACCCGTGTTACCGCCGTGAAAGGGCGGTGTCTTAACCGCTTGACCAATGGGCCATTATTTAAAACTATTTTAGAATAGTTATTAATGAATCTGCGACAGTTATAAATTATATATAACAACTACTTTGTTGTCAACGTTTTTTTGTATGAATCTCTTTTGAAATATTTTATTATCCTGTCGAGATTTCTTATATTACTATCAATTATAATGTTATGTCAATAATATTTTCAATAAACATTGGGCTGATTTTTTTCTAGTCTCCTACTCATTTTTTAGGAACTATTTTAATTTATTATTATTTTATAGAGGTGCTTTCCTCATTAAATTTTCGAATCTCCTACTTTAAGTTGATTTTTTGTCTAAATTTCCCTCTAAGTGGTAAAATAATTTAAACAGGTTCAAAGGGGTGATGTCTTCTGAGAAGAACTATTCGTTTCCTTTTTTCATTTATCTTTTTCGTAGCAACATTTGGCTTGTACTTTACGAACCGCCTTATGTTTTTGAAGAGGAAAGATGATTTATTTATTTTAAATCGTGAAAAAGAAGCTGGAAGACTTAATCCATTACACTACGATGAACTACCAAAAAGAGAAGTTTTAATTTCTTCTCCTTTCGGTTATTCATTAAAAGCTATTGTTGTAGAACCGTATCGAGCTGATCGATATGTAATTATTTGTCACGGTGTAACAGAAAACAAATTAAATTCAGTGAAGTACATGAATCTCTTTTTAGAGCGAGGGTTTAATTGCGTGATATACGATCATCGTAGGCACGGTGAATCAGGAGGAAAAACTACGAGTTATGGTTACTACGAAAAATATGATTTAAAAGCAGTAGTTGATTGGTTAAAAGCAGAAAAAGGATCAAGTATACAATTAGGTATACACGGAGAATCCATGGGAGCAGCAACAATGATTTTATATGCAGGGTTATTAGAGGATGGGGCTGATTTCTATATTGCCGATTGTCCTTTCTCTGACTTTAAGGAACAGCTGGCTCACAGAATTAAAGTGGAGCTTAAAATCCCTTCTCAGCTCGTCATTCCTATTGCAAATATTTTTCTTCGAATGAGAGATCGATATTCTTTACGTGATGTTTCTCCAATTTCCGTTATAGAGAATATAAAAAAGCCTATTTTGTTTATTCATAGTAAAAAAGATGACTTCATTTTACCTTCCATGACTGAAGCGTTGTTTGAGAGGAAAAAAGGTCCAAAAAAATTATTTATGGCAATGAACGGCGTTCACGCCCAATCACTCAATGAAAATAAAGCTGATTATGAAAAGATGCTTGATGAATTTTTGCGCGATCACATTCTCCCATTAAATGTTCCTATGTAGAGGCTACCCTTGTAGTCTCTTTCTTCTTTTTTTAGTTAATTAGGAAGCTTTGTCCTATACACTACTTTACCGTTTTTGCTTAACCCTCTTACCTTTGAATACTCTCCAAACTGATAATAGTACCTTACACCATCTACTTCAATCACTTTAGCCTCTTCATATTCTTTCCCGGCAACTTCTATGCTCCTAATCTTTTTATTTTCAATTTTCCCTAATAAGAGACTGATTTTATTTTCTAGCTTACCTTTTGTGTCGTAATCATAAAAAGCTTTTTTATAAGTGGTAAACTGTTTGTGTTCATAATAATCCCAATGGTTATTCCCCGCATTACTCCAGCCATTTTGGTCGTCTCCTTTTAAAAAGGCAGCTGTTATGGTCTCAAATTCTCCTAATTTACTTTCTTGCTTTGTTGTATATAAAATGACTACACCATGGGGTACTTCTTCTTTGTGTAAGACCCTTGCAACATTAAAAGGAATCTCTTTTTGAATAGCCTCCTCCAAACCGAGAGGCATACAAGCGGTTAGTAACCATACACTCACCACAACAACCATTACTTTCTTTACTTTCATCTTGTCCCTCCTGCCCATTGATGGTAAAACGCATTAATACCATTTAATGTAAAGGACAAGAGAAACATTCACTTTTTTGCGTTTTTAGCCCCTTTGTCAGGGGTATAATAGGGAATAAAATGAGATTTTCCTATTTAAAGATTTGTTTTTATTAAAAAGCTCATCCTTGGATTTAAATACTGATTAGGACTTTTTAATTGATAGCAATTTGCACTAGAGGAATAATCAATAGTCATTATATCGTCAAGAAAGACTTCTTTTGATTTTTCTACGTAGATGGAACGACCATTCGTTTGTACTTCCCGATCCCCCTCGTCTACTTCTTTAACAAACCATAAAGCTGTTACTCCACTGACTACGCAACCACAGCCTTCTGTGTCATATTTCAGTTTTAAATAGCCTGTTCCTCCATCTAACTTTTCTTCTATTTTCTTTTTTGCTTGCTCTGTAAGTGTAATTTTCATGCGTAGAACTCCTTCCGATGTCATATGAATATTCTAGTGGAACCTATATAAACAATCAAAGTTCTTGCTTTGCCCATTTTATTTATTTTTATTTGCTTTTTTCACGTATCTTCTTTACCATTAAAGGTAAAATGTTACAACTTTGTGAAAGGGTGATCTTATGTCTAAGGTTCAGATTAAAGTAATGGATAATGGTCCATTTCGAGTTACTGGAGAAGTAGAGTTAATAGATGTGGATGGCAATAAGTTTGAAACGAAACAAGCTTTTTCCCTTTGCCGCTGTGGTAAATCATCGAAACTACCTTTCTGTGATGGAACGCATAAAGGCAACTTTGAATCTTGTGTTCGTGCAGAAAAAGTATTAGATGAGAAGGAATAATTTAAAGTCCGCTAGTAATTTGGCGGACTTTTATTCTTCTGAAAGTCTTACATCGGCTATGGATGAAATTGAAATACGGTGCACCTCTTCGAAACGATCAACCACATGTATTTTATGATTGATCTCATCCCAATAATGAATATGACCAATGACTAATTCATAATTCTGTTTCCGGTAATGTGTGATTGTTACCGTCTTTCTAAACTCCATTGCCTCAAAAATAGCTTCATTCATTGATTCTAGATGCTGTTCATCCACTTCTTTTTTCACTTCATAAGCATCTTCTTTTGCCCAATCACGTAATACCCTCACATGTTCTGGTAGCATCATAGATGTCCATTTAATCCTACCTCGATCGCGAATCATATCTCCACCCCCTTCTTGTTGCTCTACATTTTATGTCCGCCCACTAGTTTGGCACGATGTTTTGCTGTCCCAGCATTTGTATAAGATACAGCCCTTAGCAGTGCCCCTGATCCAAAACGGTTTCTAATTTGATCAACAACATAGCCTAGCTCTCTTTTCTTCCATCCATTTAAATCAAAAATATTTAATTGATATTCTCGGTCGTCCACGATATTACTGAGGGCCATAGAAATTTTCCGAACGGTTTTTCCTTCGTAATTTTCTTGAAAAAGCTCTAGACAGATACGATAGATATCCATTGTAATATTCGTTGGCTGTTCAACCGTTCTTGACCGATAAAAACCACCGCCAAATTCCTCTTGGCTATAGCTAACACCAAAACTAATCGTTCGCCCTGCCTTTTGATTACTCCTGGCCCTTCTTGCGACCTCCTCACACATTTCCAAAATAACATTTTTAATTTCATGTTCTTCTTTATAATCCCTGAGTAATACTTGGCTTTTACCAAAACTAATTTGCCCTTCCATAATGGGAGCACCAATCTCTGAAAGGTCAATTCCCCACGCATGATAATAAAGCTGATTTCCCATGACCCCAAATTTCTTTTCAAGTTTTTTTAAATCGTAGCGCGCAAGCTGGCCAACTGTAAAAATACCCATGCCGTTCAATGTTTTTTCTACTTTTCGGCCAATTCCCCACATATCCCTTAACGGAGACACCTTCCAAAGTTTTTCTTTTACATCCTCATAAGTCCATTCTGCAATCCCTTTTTTCTTTGCTTCTAGATCGAGGCAAAGCTTTGATAGAAGCATATTAGGACCGATTCCAATAGCACAAGGAAGCTGAAATTCCCGTTCAATATCGTCCCTTATTTTTTTGGCGATTGTCATGGCATCTCCCCAAAGGTTTAACGCCCCATCAACTTGAATAAAACTCTCGTCAACACTGTACGTATGAATGGCCTCTTTTGGAACATAACGATGAAAGACACGAGTAATTTCAGTAGAAATTCTAATATATGTAGCCATTTTCGGCTCTACTATTTGTATTCGTGGATCTTGAGGAATTTCGAACATACGAGAACCCGTTTTAATCCCAAATTCCTTTTTCATTTTCGGAGATGCTGCTAGTACGATACTCCCTTGGCGCTCTTTATCACCGACAACAGCTAAATAACATTCAAGTGGATCAAGGCCTAGCATGACCGCTGAACAGCTTGCATAAAAGCTCTTCATGTCAATGCATAAAATTGTCTGCTGTGGCATCTCGCTGTAATCGACCATGATCCTACCCTCCTTCAAAGTAATTTAAAGAACATCCGTTCTGTTTATAGTATATTACTTATATTAAGGGAATATACGTTCGGTTTCAATGGAAATATTTTTACATTTAACGACAGCTCCTTTCTGATGTTCAGGGCCATGTCTGTTATATTTCAGATGCCACTAAAGGGATAATAGAGTTATAATCTCTTTTGAGGTGTCATTTATGGACAAAAAATTCATTTATAAAATGGTTCAAAATTGCTTTAAACAATATCGACATGAATTTGATGAGATTCCGTTAACGGAAGAGGATTTTGAGGAGCTTTATTGCAAAATTGTAGAAGCAAGAAAAAATGATCCTGACCATTCACTACATGATATTATCAACGATCTTGTATATGAATTTTATACAGGCTAAGAAGAAGAAAAAAATCACCTCAAGGAACGAGGTGATTTTTTTAACTATTTTTGATTAAAAGCCCGCTTTCCAATTCGCTCAAATACCCTTGGAAATAAAGCGTAAAATACGCTGCCAAGATTCATCCAGCTAGGCAGATTAATCTCTCTTGTACGAGTAAGCATCGCATCTACCACTTTCTTAGCTACGAATTCCGGTTGCAGCATAAACCTTTGTATATTTTTCACATATGTACCTTGTTCGTCTGCAATGTTGAAGAAATTAGTCGCAATGGGACCTGGATTTACAGATGTAACGAAAACATTTAAGTCGGCAAGTTCCATTCTTAAACTATTCGTATAACCAAGAACAGCATGTTTGGTAGCAGAATAGACACTTGATTTTGGAGTGGCAATTTTCCCGGCTTGAGAAGCGATATTGATAATGTGACCGCTTCTTTGTTCCCTCATAAAGGGGAGAACCATACTTGTACAAGCCATTAAACCTACTACATTTACGTTAAACATCCCTTTTACTTCATCCACGCTTGCTTCATGGGCTTCACGAAAAATTCCATAACCTGCGTTATTCACAAGGATGTCAACCGTTTTAAGATCCTTTAATACGGTTGTGAACACTTCATGAATGGCATCGGTATCAGAAACATCCAAACGATGAACTTCTATTTTGACTGGATATTGATTTCCCAAATCCGATTTAAGCGCCTCTAACTTATCTAGGCTTCTAGCAAAAAGATAGAGATTCGCTCCCCTAGCTGCACAAAGTCGAGCGATCTCAGCACCGATTCCTCCCGATGCTCCAGTAATGAAAATATTTTTTCCACTAAGACTCTTTGTTGTCATTTACTCACCTCAGGTTAGAAGAATAGCGATACACACCATGGTCATTGTTAATATAAATTTCCTCTAAATCAACTAAATAGTCAAGCTGAGCAACCGTTTCAGATAAGGTTAAAGATAATTCACGCTCATAGACAGTAGGAAAAAGGCGTTGGCAGGTTTCAAAAACCGTTAAAGATTCTTGATCTAGCCACTTTTTCACCTGCATGGCACGTTCATGCTGACGTTTTAACCTTTTTTCTATAAGTTCATTTGTATTTATGACTTCCTCTCCATGCCCCGAATAGACTAATTGAATAGGGTATTCCCGTAGCTTTCGTAAAGAATGGTTGTACTGAAGAAGCGATTTAGGTCGCTCCACTTCACCTGGTAGGGGTGGCTCAATAATTGGATTAGGTGAGATATGGGCTAAAATGTGATCTCCACCAATAAAAACTCCATCTTTCTCACGGAATAAACCAATATGACTTTGCGCATGTCCAGGAGTTTCAATCACTCTCCACTCCTCTAAACCTAACGGATAATCTCTTTCTGCCAAATGACCTGTTAAAGAACGATTACAGGAGTATATTAACGTTTTCTTCAGTCCTTCAATAAACTTAAAGAACCGATCAGGTATTCCAAACTCAATAAAAAGTTTGTGAAAAAACTGCTGATGCTGACTATAAAAATCTTCTGTACGGTTTAGCCATCTTTCATTAACCCAATGACCGTACACAGGTAGAGTTTCTGGGAAAAAGTCCAGTAATCCAGCATGATCTGGATGATGATGGGTTAAGACCACCTGCTCTATGTCAGAGGGAGTGAGGTTTAACTCTTTAAGCTGTTCATTTAAAGAACGCCACGCTTGATCTGTTTTAGGGCCGACATCAACGAGAGTAAGGCGATTTCCCTTCACGACATAGACATTTACATCGCCAACGGGAAAAGGAGTAGGCAAAGAAATTTTAGCAATTCCGTTTTTCCATTCAGTCATTTTTTATCTCCTTAAACATTATATTTAAATAAAAAATCTTCTTTTACTTTTAGAAGTATTATGAAAAAAATCATTTTACAAAAATATATGTAATTAGCTTATATACAGCCCTAGCTACTCTAATATATGTAACCTAAACAATAAATAGCATTAGTATGTAATCATAAGTGTATCTCTAAACATTTTAATTGTCATTATTTTCACATAATTAAATCAAAAAAATGTTTCTTTATATAAAAAATTCACCTTGACAGACATGCTGAATTTCTAGCATAATCACAATTAAAATTTACTACGTTAAAGAAGCAATGATTAAGGCCAGTAAATGGAGTAAAGACGAAAGAGAGTGAAGCTCATCGGCTGAAAGGCTTCACCGTCCCCTTACCCATTGAACCTACCTTATGAGCTGTTAGGAAAACCTAGCCGCCTCTCCAGCGTTATTGGATTCGAGTTGCAGACTCTCTTTGCTCAGGGGGACTGTGAATGAAGGTGGTACCACGGAAGCTAAGACCTTTCGTCCTTTTTACAGGATGAAGGGTCTTTTTAATTCTTAAAATAGCAAGTAAGAATTTTTCTCTACGTTAAAACTATAAAAACTAAGGAGGAGATTGGATTGAAAAAACTAGCAGTAATTGGGGCAGGTTCCATGGCAGAAGCACTTATTTCAGGTATTGTCGAAAATAAGTTACTTAGCGGTAAACAAATATGGGTTACCAATAGGAGTAACGAGGAAAGATTACAACAATTAAACGAGCAATATGGAGTGAGCACCTCTTACAACTGGGAAGAAATTTTAAATGATACTGATCTTATTGTGCTAGCCATGAAGCCTAAAGATGTTGCTTCAGCTGTTGAGCAATGTAAGCATTTTTTAACAAAAGAAATGCTGATTGTATCAGTTCTTGCAGGTGTTTCGATTGAGAGTATAGAAATACTTGCCGAGAAATCACTAGCCATTGTAAGAGCTATGCCCAACACATCTGCCACTATTGGAAAGTCTGCAACGGCTTTAGCCGCAAACGAAAACGTCTCCTCATCACAAACCAAATTAGTAAAAACCTTATTTGAAACGGTCGGACTTACGACTTTTGTAAAAGAAGAGCAATTAGATGCCGTAACAGGGTTAAGCGGAAGCGGTCCTGCTTATATCTATTACCTTGTAGAAGCTATGGAGAAAAGCGCGGTTGAAATAGGATTAGAAAGAGAACTGGCCAAACAGCTTATTGTTCAGACCCTACTAGGTGCAGCAGATATGCTTTCAAAGACAACTAAAAAGCCAGAGCAGTTACGCAGAGAAGTTACGAGCCCAGGCGGAACAACGGAAGCAGGAATTAAAGTATTAGAGACGCATGGGGTCCAAAAAGCATTTATTAACTGCATCCAAGAAGCGACTGCCCAATCAAAGCGTATGGGAGAGTCCTTAACCGCAGAGTTAACTATCTCTAAAGGTTGATTTTGGGGTTTCGTAATTTTTACTCAAAGAAGCTTATAAAAAACACATTGAAAATTACCTAGCTCAAAAAACTTGTTTACAATTTTAGAAAAAAGGCATGGTATGTATGATATTAACAATATTACTTTCCTTAAGCTTGCTCATTTGGATAGCTGCACTCATCGATGCCATTATAGGATTTAATAACTTAAATCGGCTTGAGGAGGAAGAGCCATCACAACAAGGACCTAAATTATCTATTATTGTAGCTGCTCGTAATGAAGAAAAGTCCATTGAACATAGTATTAAGAGTCAGTTTTTACAAAAATACGAACCTATTGAATGGATTCTGGTAAACGATCGTTCCGTTGATCAAACCGGAAAAATAATGGATAACATTCAAAAAGAAGATTCAAGAGCGAAAGTCATTCATATTGAGGCATTGCCAGCGGGATGGTTAGGGAAAAATCACGCTTTACATGTTGGTTCAAAAAAAGCCTCTGGAGAGCTGCTATTATTTACAGACGCTGATGTTATTTTTAAGGATGATGCTATTGGGAAGGCCGTTCAATATTTTACCAAAAACAATCTAGACCACCTAACTGCAGCCCCAAACTTAAACGGAAAAAGGTTTTGGTTAAGAAGTTTTATTGGATTTTTTCTATTTGGGTTCTCCTACTATAAAAGACCATGGCTCGCTAATAGGAAGAGCTCAAAGACAGGAATGGGGATTGGGGCATTTAACTTAGTTTCAAAAGAAGCATATAAAAAATTAGGTACACATGAAACCATTAAAATGCGACCGGACGATGACCTTATGCTTGGTATGCTTATGAAGCAAAGGGGCTTTAATCAACGAATTGTGACCGCCTTGAACCTTCTTGAGGTGGAATGGTACGGTAGTTTGAGAGAAGCTTTTATTGGCCTTGAAAAGAACACATTTGCTGGGCTCCATTATCGAATGAGTATGGTTTTACTTGCAATCACTGGTACCTTTTTTTCACAAGTACTTCCGTTTTTCACTTTATTGAGTACAGACACAACAATTTTTCTCTTAAGCTTTGCCAATGTTGTTGTGTTAGCGGTTCTATACAGCATTATTATTAGAAGAATGACAACCTTCTCCCCCTCTATGTTTTTGGTCTTTCCAATCACAGCCCTTCTCTTTATTTACTCTATTATTCGAGCAAGCTTCCTTACTTTTGTAAGAGGTGGAATTGTATGGAGGGGGACAAAATATCGATTGAGTGAACTCAGAGAGAAAAAGTAAGCTTTTTTTGTAAGGCTGTTTTCATGATGATTGTTGTTTTTGTAAAAATCCAAAGGCCGATTTTTAGCCCTTAATAGTTAAAGAGTGCTACAAATTTAGATGGTAAGGCTTTTTCTAAAACTGATAAACTTTTAAGCCCAATATAGGATGTATATTTTATAGGCTGGTTTAACTATGTGAGAAGCAACAAAGTTTTAGAAAAGAGCCTTTTGTAAAGCAACTTCTTTTTCAAAATGAGAGTCCCCTGATATACTGTAATTATTTAGGACACCGAAATAAAGGAGGTTATTTATCTTGGCACCAAAACTATTTTCACCTTATACGATTAAGAATGTTACTTTTAAAAACCGAATTGTGATGGCACCGATGTGTATGTACTCAAGCCATAACGAAGATGGTAAAGTACAAAACTGGCATTTAACTCATTACACAAGTCGTGCTGTTGGGCAAGTTGGTTTGATTATTGTTGAAGCAACGGCGGTTACAGCTCAAGGAAGAATCTCTCCTCAAGATTTAGGAATTTGGGATGACAGCCATGTTGAAGGCTTAAAGCAATTAACCGATTTAATGAAGGAGCATGGAGCTAAAACAGGAATTCAACTGGCTCATGCAGGTAGAAAAGCTATGATTGATGGTGAAATTATTGCACCTTCTAGTCTTCCTTTTAATGAAAAAATGAAAACACCAAAAGAAATGACAAAAGAAGAAATTAACGAAACCATCTCAGCTTTTGTAAAAGGAGCAAAAAGAGCTTTAGAAGCTGGATTTGATGTGATTGAAATTCACGGAGCACATGGCTACTTAATCAACGAATTCTTGTCTCCGTTAACCAATAAGCGAACAGATGAATATGGTGGTTCTCCTGAAAATCGCTACCGCTTCCTACGCGAAGTAATCGATGGAGTGAAAGAAGTATGGGAAGGGCCATTATTGGTGAGAGTTTCTGCTTCCGATTACAATGAGGAAGGCTTACACATTGAAGATTATGTTCAAATGAGCAAGTGGATGAAAGAACAAGGTGTAGACTTAATCGACGTGAGTTCAGGCGCAGTTGTACCCGCACATATCCCTACATATCCAGGTTACCAAGTAGGATTCGCTGAAAAAATAAAGCATGGCGCTGAGATACCAACTGGTGCAGTCGGCCTGATTACATCCGGTCTACAAGGAGAAGAAATTCTTCAAAATGATCGTGCTGATTTAATTTTTATTGCTCGTGCCCTTCTACGTGATCCGTACTGGCCACGAACAGCAGCAAAAGAGTTGGGATACGAAATTGAGCCACCGAAGCAGTATGATAGAGGCTGGTAATAAAGAGGGCATGATGCCCTCTTTTTTATGTTCGCAAAAATACTGGGATTTTCGCAAAAAAAAATCATTTTTTCGCAAAATAAATCCGAAAATCACAAAATTATTTACTTTTTCGCAAAAAGCCCACGATTTCGCAAAATTAACCTAAGCCCTCCACTCTACTTCTGAACTGGAACTACAATCTCCATGAAATCTTCCGCAACAACGGTGTTTGGGAAGATGGTTTGTGCTTCAGCAGCCAACTCAAGAGAGGCAACTTTGTCATATCTGGAGCTTATGTGCGTTAAACAGAGCTTTTTTGCATTAGCTTGGACAGCAATTTTGGCCGCTTGATAAGAGGTTGAATGAAAATAATCATAGGCTAAGTTTTCATCACCCATAGAGAATGTTGCTTCATGGACAAGCAAATCTGCTTCTTTTGCCAATAACACTGAGGCTTCTGAAATCCTCGTGTCTCCTAAGATTGACACAATTCTTCCCTTTTGATCGGGACCAACGAAGTCCGCGGGATCTACAACAGTACCATCATCTAGTATCACTTGTTCACCATTCTTAATCTTCTTATACAATGGGCCCGGGGGAATACCTGCTTCCTTTAGCTTTTCGACCATTAGTGTACCAGGGCGATCTTTTTCGATAATTCGATAGCCATAAGAAGGGATTCCGTGTTCTAACAATCTCGCCTCCACTAAAAACTGGTCATCCTCAAAAATCATTCCCTCTTCTATTTCAATAATATGTAAAGGGTATTTTAAAAACGTCTGACTAACGGCCAAGCTGACTTCAATATATTCCTTCAATCCTTTTGGACCGTAAACCGTCACTTCGGTATCTCCAGCTTGGAAGGAACGACTTGAAAGTAAGCCAGGAAGACCGTATATATGGTCGCCATGGAGATGAGTAATAAATATTTTTTCAATTCTTCTCGGTTTAATAGATGTATGTAAGATTTGATGTTGAGTAGCTTCTCCACAATCAAATAACCATATGGCTCCTCTTTCTTCCAAAAGCTTTAAAGCGATAGATGTCACATTTCGAAGCTTAGCAGGAATTCCGGCACCTGTACCTAGAAAAAACACTTCCACGTACCTCTCACTCCTTTCAAATGAATAATCCGATGCCAAAGTAGCATCGGACTTTTTTCTATACTATATCATAACTTGGTTACTCGTCATTTTCAAAGCTCTTACAGTTAAATCCTTAAATCTCTTTTCTCATAAAAGAAATAGGTAACCCAAATGGAAGCGAGGATCATCATAAGGGATAAAAGTAGATAAACCATTTCTAAGCCTTCGCCAACTAATATATTTTTTGCTTCAAAATATTTAAAAGGAGTCAAAAACCGTAACCCTTCAAGCTTTTCATTTAAATCTATTATTATTGATAATAGAAACGTGAATAGCAACAGTCCCGTTGATAAAGAAGTTGCTGCCTTTGAGTTTTTATTCAAACTGGCAATCGCGGTCCCGATGACCATAAACAATATTTGTAAAATGAACATTCCGATTAATAATATAACGATTTCAGAGGTTAAGTTACGGTCCCCTTCACTATAGTAGTTCACGATTAAAATAGACGCAGTTAATGTGGTTATATTAAGTATGAGAATGTTGGTAAGGGAAGCTAGTAGTTTTGCCGTGATGATCTCTTTCCTCGAAACCGGCTTTACTAACAAAAACTCCGCTGTTTTATCCCGCTCCTCTTTTGATACAATATTTGCCCCTAACATGGCCCCATGTATAGAGGTCATAATCATTAAATATAAAAAGAGGACCCCAAAATAACCACCTACTGTTGATAAATCTAGACTCCCCGTTCCCATGATAGACTGTAACACTTTCGGCATACTAGCCATCAGTTCATTCATGGATTGTCCTGAAGCTTCCATGCCCCCGTACTTACTCATCCCACCTACTACCATCAAAATAACCCCTATACACCAAATCATGAGAGATTTTCTGTGAGCTTTTAACTCATGAAAAAACATATTCATCTAACATCCCTCCTTTTAAAACCTACACGGCTTGAATGTCCTTTTTTCCATAAATATAGTAACTCAACCCAATCGCCAAAAGAACAAAGCCTAAGCCAATAAAAATATATGACCATTCATAGGTTGAGTTTTTTATAATATAAGATGGTTCAAAATATTTAAATGGAGTCATATAGCGTACTTTTTCATCTCCTGTTGTGGCACCGAACATGCCAATAAAAAAGAAAGCAAATACGGTTCCAAGGGAGATGGGCAAAACAGCCTTAACTTTTCTTAAAACAACAGATAGGAACACGCCTAATGACATAAACATGATCTGAATAAAAAACAAGGTTATGGAAATCAAGATAAATTGGCTCAAACTAAACGATTCTGTTTTATCGTATGAGGCCATGGTAATAGCTACAATTAAGAAAGCGATATTGGTAATGACTAATGAAGTAAACGCTGCTAGCAATTTAGATGTTATAATTTGAGTACGAGTTACTGGCTTCGTTAACAGAAAATCGGCTGTCTTTTCACGTACTTCTTTAGACACAATGGAGGTTCCTAGGTTCATAGCCTGGATCGCGCCACAAAGGGTAATATAGAAAAATACATACGAATAAAACCCTAGCAAAGATGTAATACTCTCCACTTCAAGCCCTACCGCTTTTCTCAATGCTTCTGGAAACCCTTCAAGCAACTTTTTAACTTCATCCGCTTCTCTGGCAAATGAAGGAAACATGGAGAAAAGGAGAACCACTAAAACAAGGATGGAACTAGTCCAGATAAAAGTAGATTTTCTGTATGCTTTTAATTCATGCAAATACATGTTCATCTCGGGTTTAGTCCTCCTTTTCATAATAGTGCATAAAAATCTCCTCTAAATCAGGTTCCTCTACCCATAAGTTTGAGATTTCCACTTCAGCAATTTTATTCATCATGCTGTTTATGTTCCCTTTAAATAAGAAGCTAACCGTCTGGTCTTTTACCTCTAAATTATTTACTCCACTTATATTAAAATGTTGTTTATCTATTTTTGAAGGCATTTCAATCTTAAACTTTTTATAGTTGTTTTCTTTCAAGGTACTAATTTTTTCAACTTTTACAATTCTTCCTTCTTTTATAATTGCAACACGGTCACATAGACGCTGAACCTCACTCAATATATGAGAAGAAAATAAAATGGTAGCGCCTTTTTTATTTTCCTCTATTAATAAATCAAAAAACTTCTGCTGCATAAGAGGATCTAAACCACTTGTTGGTTCATCAAGAATAATCAGTTTAGGCTCATGAAGAAGTCCTTGAACAATTCCTACTTTCTTCTTATTCCCTAGTGATAAATCATCAATTTTCTTAGTTAAATCTAACTGCATCACTTCTGCTAAATCTTTAATTCTACTAGTACAGTCTTTCTTATAAAAACTAGCTGAGTATTTGAGTAAATCCATTACCTTCATATTGTCATAATAAAAGACCTCAGAAGGCAGGTAGCCAATTTCCTTTTTTATCTCAGGTGCAAACTGAATACAGTCTTTTCCAAAGATTTTTGCATTCCCACTCGTAGGATAAATTAGTGACAACAAGGTTCGAATCGTCGTAGATTTCCCTGCCCCATTCGGTCCGATAAACCCAAAAATCTCACCTTGCTCAACAGAAAAACTAACATCTGTAATTCCCCGGTTATTTCCATAAGTTTTTGTTAATTTATTTATTTCAATTGCTTTCAAGCTTACCCCTCCCTTAAGCATTCTTTTATCAAAAGAATATGTTTTTACACCTTAATCATACTACACACATTAAAATTATGAAATATATTTATTGATTTATTTCATAAAATTTATTTCTTGTTATTTACTATGTTTTTGGATAGTTCCTTAAGAATAGATGAAAATATAGGTATACGTTTATTAATCTACATAGAAGCTGAAAAAATTAGCGAATCTTGCCACATAATGATTGCTTATTTGGTCAGAAACCGATAAAATTTTGTATTTGTATGGGTATATTTTTTCAGGGTCAGTTTAAGTCCTGTTATATTATCGTTGTTTTTAAAAAAGTACATAAATAATACATATTAAATGTGAATTCAGTTGAAGAGGGGTTCTATATCGTGAAACAGAACGGAAAGCCGACTGCACTAATAATGATTTTTGGAGCAACAGGGGACTTAGCAAATCGTAAACTTTTTCCTTCTCTTTATAAGCTATTTGAAAAAGATAAGCTTTCAGAACAGTTTGCTGTAATTGGTATTGCTAGAAGACCGTTAACAAATGATGAATTTCAAAACAATGTAAGAAAATCAATCCAATCAGCTTCAAAAGATGATAATCGTGTAGATGAGTTTGCTTCACACTTCTACTATCATTCATTAGATGTGACTGACTCTGATTCTTATGTTTCATTAAAGAAGCTTGCTGGTGAATTAGATGAACATTATCAACTAGATGGAAATCGTATTTTCTATCTAGCAATGGCTCCAGAATTCTTTGGAACTATTGCCTTGCATTTGAAGGAAGACGGACTAACAGATGTAAACGGATTTAAACGTCTAGTCATTGAAAAGCCATTTGGTCATGATTTAGAATCGGCCAAGGAGTTAAACAACCAGATCCGAACAGCCTTCTCTGAAGATGAGATTTATCGTATTGATCACTATTTAGGTAAAGAAATGGTTCAAAACATTGAAGTTATTCGTTTTGCCAATGCCATTTTCGAACCACTTTGGAATAACCGTTTCATCTCTAATATTCAAGTAACATCTAGTGAAATATTAGGCGTTGAAGAAAGAGGCCGCTATTACGAAAAAAGTGGTGCGCTCAGGGATATGGTTCAAAACCATATGCTTCAAATGGTTGCCTTACTTGCCATGGAACCACCGATTCGTTTAAATACAGAAGAAATTCGCTCTGAAAAAGTGAAAGTGTTAAGAGCCTTACGCCCGATGGAGGGAGATGAAGTGGAGCAATACTTTGTTCGAGGGCAATATGGTAGTGGAACAGTAAGTGGGGAAGACGTTCCTGCCTATCGCAATGAAGTCATGGTATCCGAAGAATCAAATACCGAAACATATGTTGCTGGTAAATTGATGATTGACAACTTTAGGTGGGCTGGCGTTCCAATCTATATCCGCACTGGAAAAAGAATGGAAACAAAATCTACTAAGATTGTCATCCAATTTAAAGATATTCCAATGAACCTGTATTACCGTACAGAGCAAACATTAAATCCAAACTTACTTGTCATTCATATTCAGCCTGAAGAAGGAATTACCCTTCACCTAAATGCTAAGAAAGCTGGACAAAGCATGGAAGCTACTCCTGTTAAATTGAATTTTGCTAATAAAGGGATTGATGGAATTAACACTCCTGAAGCCTATGAGAAGCTTCTATTCGATTGCATGCGCGGGGATGCTACTAACTTTACCCATTGGGATGAAGTAGCACTTTCATGGGGATTTGTCGATAAAATATCTGAAGTATGGGAAAACAGTAAGGCTAAAAACTTCCCTAACTACGCTTCCGGGTCAGTAGGGCCAAAAGAAGCTGATGAACTACTAGAACGTGATGGATTCTTCTGGTGGCCGGTAACAAATTTAGATGTTGATAATTGTTAAATAAACATGCCTCTCTGCCGTTTGGTAGAGGGGCTATTTTTTTACAAAAAAAGAGGACATACCTAGGTATGTCGCTCGTTTCTAATATTTATTCCATCCAATTAGTATGGAAGATTCCTTCTTTATCCACACGTTGATAAGTATGAGCACCGAAATAGTCACGTTGTGCTTGTAAAAGGTTTGCTGGCAATGTTTCTGTACGATAGCTATCATAGTAAGATAATGCTGCAGAGAAACATGGAACAGGAATTCCGTTTTGTACTGCCACACTAATGATTTCACGAAGTGCATATTGATAGCTTTCAACAATTTCTTTGAAATATGGATCAAGTAATAAGTTTTTAAGACCTGCTTCACGGTCATAAGCTTCTTTAATTTTTTGTAAGAATTGGGCACGAATGATACAACCACCACGGAAAATCATCGCGATTTCTCCGTAATTTAAATCCCAGCCATATTCCTCAGAAGCAGAACGCATTTGTGCAAAGCCTTGTGCGTATGAGCAAATTTTACTCATATATAATGCTTTACGAACGGATTCAACGAATGCTTCTCTATCTCCCGCAAATTTCTCGGTAGTTGGGCCGTTTAAAATTTTACTCGCAGCTACACGCTCATCTTTCATCGCAGAAATAAATCGAGCAAATACAGACTCAGTAATGATTGGTAGAGGAACACCTAAATCAAGAGCACTTTGGCTTGTCCATTTACCAGTTCCTTTTTGTCCAGCCGTATCTAAAATCACATCAACAAGCGGTTTACCTGTCTCATCATCTTTCTTTGTAAAAATGTCCGCTGTAATTTCAATCAAGTAGCTATCTAGTTCACCTTTGTTCCAGTCAGCAAATACGTGATGAAGCTCATCTGCTGTTAAGCCTAAAACATTCTTTAAAAGAAAATAAGATTCAGAAATTAACTGCATATCTCCATATTCAATTCCGTTATGAACCATTTTCACATAGTGACCTGCACCGTCTGGACCGATATAGGTTGTACATGGCTCACCATTCACTTTTGCAGAGATGTCTTTAAAAATAGGTGCTACTAATTCGTAGGCTTCTTTTTGACCACCAGGCATGATAGAAGGACCTAATAATGCTCCTTCTTCCCCACCAGATACTCCTGTACCGATAAAGTGAATTCCAAGTTCACTTAATTCTTTGTTACGGCGTTGTGTATCAACAAAATATGTATTTCCGCCATCAATTAAGATATCGCCCTTTTCTAAAAGTGGCTTTAATTGTTCAATTGTAGCATCCGTTGGGCCACCAGCTTTAACCATTAGCATGATTTTGCGTGGTTTTTCTAATGATTCTACAAACTCTTCAATTGTATATGTACCAACAAGATTTTTTCCGCTAGTTTCTGCTAGCATTTCATCTGTTTTTTCGCGTGAACGGTTGAAAACAGACACTGTGTAGCCTCTACTCTCAATATTCATAGCAAGATTTTTACCCATAACCGCTAAGCCGATTACACCAAATTGTTGTTTAGTCATTTTATTCGTCCCTTCTAATAACCTATAAATGCTTTTATTTTATGGCTGTTTTTACCGCCTTTTGAAATTGGTTAAACAAGATAAAAATTAGCCAATATTATAGATTAACCCACTATACTTTAGCAATTTTCAATAATAGATGCAACTATAATCACTGTTTAAGATCATAGTATAGTTTTTCATAAAACTTTAAGAAAAAAACATTATAATCCATCTTTTTTACTTTGGAGAAAGTCTTTATTGAAACTAGTGTCTGTTCCTATGTTAAACGACTGATTTACCCGTTTATTAGCATTTTCAATAATATTTGAGCCGTACTTTTCTTTCAATTTGGAAAGAGCGTCCAACAACGGTTCTTTTTTTGCATCCTTTTCAAACGAAAATAAATCCAGCTGCTTAACCGCTTGGTCTTGTTCCACTAAATCTGTTCCTGTAATTCCTAATAAGCGTACAGCATTGCCGTTCCAGTGGTCCTTAAATAATTGTGTAGCAACTAAGTGGATCTCCTCTTTTGTAGAGATTGGATTTTGAAGTTTTTTGCTACGTGTGACCGTTTTTCTATCCTTATAGCGAATCGTTACACTAACCGTCGTCGCTAGTACTCTTTTCCCTTTGAGCCTTGCGGAGACTTTTATAGCTAATTGTTCAAGTACTCGAATCAATTCTTGCTGATTATAAACATCTCTTGGTAGAGTCGTGGAATTTCCCACACTTTTAAAATCAGAAACCGCATCGGGGTCTACTAGTCTTCTATCCATTCCATTTGCCCGTTCTTTTAAACGCAAGCCATTTATACCTATAAGTGCTTTTACTTGAATTTCGTTTGATTCTGCTAAATCCTGAATAGTCTTAATACCGATGCCTCGAAGCTTCTCTGCTGTTTTTTTTCCAACACCGTGCATCTCTACCACATCTAATGGCCATAACACTTTAGGTACATCTCTTTTACGCAAAACAGTTATTCCCATTGGCTTTTTCATATCTGAAGCCATTTTGGCTAAAAATTTATTTGGTGCTACGCCAATACTGCAAGGTAAGTCTAGCTGTTCAAGTATTCTTTTTTGAATGGATTCTGCAATTTCTAAAGGAGTCCCAAATTCATAACTATCCGTAATATCAACATAGCCTTCATCAATTGAAACTGGTTCAACTAGTTTGGAATACTGCCTTAAAATCTCAAACATTCCGACGGAGGCTGCACGATAACGGTCAAAATTGGGTTTCATAACTAAAAGCTTGGGACAAAGTTTTTTCGCCTCCCATAGAGGCATCGTTGTTTTAACACCAAATTTCCGTGCTTCATAGCTACATGTAACAATGATGCCTCTCCGCTCCTCCACGTTACCAGCGATGGCTAAAGGCTTCCCTTTAAGAGTTGGATCATATGCCATTTCAACGGAAGCATAAAAGCTATTCATATCTACATGTAAGATCACTCTACCTCTTTTAGGATACATCTCCTTCATACAAGCACTTCCCCGTCAGTCATTCAAAGTACATTTTACCAAACTGTTCTGTCTTTAACATGTATTATTGACCACAGAATAGAAAAAAAGTAGCTCCAAAAATTACTTGAGCTACTTCACTTTTTCACTTTTCATAAATTCTTGTATCTCTCTAATTCCTTCTAGTGAACGAATCAGTAACAATGGGTCAATTAATGTAATAAGACGTGTCTCTAGATTCGCTACACCTGTGAAGTAACTGGTTTTTTGGTAAGCAACTAAGCCGACTTGTTTTAACTTGTCTTGAGGTATATTAATAATTTCTTTTGCCTCGTTTACCAAAACAGCTAAAGACATTTCTTCCGTATGAAGAACAATTAGTCTAATGGAATCACTATTATCAATTTGGCGATTGTATAAAACTCTTTCGAAATCGATAACAGGTATGAGCTCTCCCCTTACTTTTACAATTCCTTTTACGTATGCTGGTAAATGGGGAATAGGCGTAATTCCTTCCATTTTTTCAATGGAAATCACATATTGAATGGGTATTGCATATTCTTCTGTCCCTACTTGGAAGACAACTACTTTTAGATCCTCTACTGTCATGCTCAAGCCTCCTAACTAACATTCAAGTTTATCCTACCATCATATTACTAATTTACCATTCCTTTTGTCTAGTAAATAAAGCATATAGATTGCTAGATTAGGAACGTTCTCCATTTAACGCAATACTTCTTACCCATTATATCGGTAGCTCTAAGCAAATACTTAGTATAATTTAATTTAGATCATACGAAAAGAGAACCTCAGATAGAGATTCTCTTCCATTTCTTATGATTGTGAAACTTCTTCAATAATGGCAATAACCATTTCAGCTAATTTATTTAACTCTTCTATCGGCATACGTTCATTTGTTGTATGTATTTCTTCATATCCTACAGCAAGATTGACTGTTGGAATGCCAAAACCAGCAATTACGTTAGCATCACTTCCGCCACCGCTTTTTTGTAATTCACTGCTACGTCCAATTTTCGCTGCTGCTTTTCGTGCAACTTCAACCACATGATCGCCTGCCCCATATTTGAATCCTGGGTACATCACTTGAACTTCTACTTCTGCTCTTCCGCCCATCTCTTTTGCGACACTTTCAAAAGCATCCTTCATTTTTTGTGCTTGAGCTTCCATTTTTTCAGCTACAAGAGAACGAGCTTCTGCTAAAATTTCTACATGATCACATACGATATTCGTTTGAGTTCCACCTTCGAAACGACCAATATTCGCTGTTGTTTCCTCATCAATTCTTCCTAAAGGCATTTTTGCAATTGCTTTTGCCGCAATCGTAATGGCAGAAACTCCTTTTTCAGGTGCTACACCAGCATGAGCAGTTTTACCAAGGATCGTTGCTTTAACTTTCGCTTGTGTTGGAGCTGCAACAACGATGTTCCCTACTTTACCATCACTATCAAGGGCATAACCAAATTTTGCTGTAACTAACGAAGAATCAAGAGCTTTAGCACCTACTAGACCAGACTCTTCTCCAACTGTAATAATAAATTGGATTGTGCCATGAGGAATGTTCTGCTCTTTTAATAAACGCACTACCTCTAACATAACCGCTAATCCAGCTTTATCATCAGCACCTAGAATCGTTGTTCCATCTGTAACAACATACCCATCTTTTACAGACGGCTTAATCCCTTTACCCGGAACAACTGTATCCATATGGGAAGTAAAATAAATCGTGTCTACGCCTTCTTTTGTACCTTGAAGTGTGCAAACTAAATTGCCCGCTCCATGGCCAGTAACCGAAGTGGTATCATCCTCAAAAACTTCTACACCAAGGTCAGTAAATTTTTGTTTTAACACTTTTGCAATCTCGGCTTCATGCTTTGTTTCAGAATCAATTTGAACTAACTCTAAAAACTCATTTAATAATCTTTCTTCATTAATCATGTGGTACTACCTCCAAGTTGATTACTCACTAAAATAGTATAACTTTTAAAACCATTAAGCCGCAAATCATTGGTTATGTTAGCGGTTACAGGTTCATCTTTCAGTCAACTTATATACACTAACCTTTATAATGGAATATTTCCGTGCTTTTTATTTGGACGAGACTCTTTTTTGTTTCTTAACATTTCTAATGCTTGAATAATTTTAATTCTTGTTTCACGAGGGTCGATGACATCGTCTACCATTCCCATACTTGCTGCCACATATGGGTTAGCAAATTTTTCACGATACTCTTCAATCTTTTGAGCTCTAGTTGCTTCTGGATTTTCACTGCCTGCTATCTCTCTGGCAAAAATAATATTCGCTGCCCCTTGAGGACCCATAACCGCTATCTCAGCATTTGGCCATGCAAATACTAAATCCGCACCAATTGATTTACTATTTAGAGCTACATATGCTCCTCCATAAGCTTTTCTAAGGATAACTGTTAGCTTCGGTACTGTTGCTTCAGAGTATGCATACAAAATTTTCGCTCCATGACGGATGATTCCACCATGCTCTTGTTTGACACCTGGGAAGAATCCAGTAACGTCCTCAAACGTAATAATTGGAATATTAAAAGAGTCACAGAAACGAATAAATCTAGCTGCTTTATCTGATGAATCAATATCAAGACCACCAGCCATAAATTTTGGTTGATTACATACGAGACCAACCACTTCCCCTTTTACTCTCGCTAAGCCGATAACAATATTTTTTGCAAAGTCTTGTTGAACTTCCATAAAGGATCCTTCATCAACGACTTGCTCGATTACTTTTCTGACATCGTAAGGACGAAGGGCATCAAACGGGACAACATCCGTTAAGTCTGCACGATAATCATCTTCTTGGTCTAATTCCTGACGAGGCGGTTTTTCTTCATTGTTCTGAGGTAGATAACTTAGCAATAAACGAACTTGTTCAATCACTTCCTCTTCTGTTTCACCACGGAAGTGAGCATTTCCACTAATCGTATTATGTACTTTCGCTCCTCCTAAATCCTCAGCAGAAATTTTTTCACCTGTAACCGTTTCAATAACCTTAGGTCCAGTGATGAACATTTGACTTGTTTTCTCAACCATGAAGACAAAGTCTGTAATCGCTGGTGAATAAACGGCACCACCCGCACACGGCCCCATGATAACTGAAATTTGTGGAATAACACCGGAATAAATAGCGTTTCGGTAAAAAATGTGACCGTAGCCGTCAAGTGAAAGTACTCCTTCTTGAATTCTTGCACCACCAGAATCATTCAAACCAACAAAAGGAGCACCATTTTTAGCTGCTAAATCCATTACGTTAGCAATTTTATTAGCATGCATTTCCCCAAGTGCCCCACCAAACACCGTAAAGTCCTGAGAAAATAAATAAATAGGGCGTCCGTTAACTTTTCCATAGCCAGTTACAACTCCGTCTCCAGGGCCACTTTGGTTTTCTAGTCCAAAATCACGGCAACGATGTTGAATAAAAGGATTAAGTTCCACAAAGGTTCCAGGATCGACTAGTAATTCAATTCTTTCTCTAGCAGTTAATTTCCCTTTTTCATGTTGTTTTTCGATTCGGTCATCTCCACCACCAAGCTCTACTTCTCTTCTTCTGTCATAAAGTTCATTAATTGTTTCGTAGATGTCTGCCATATTATTCTCCCTTTCCTGTTTTTTCACAAAGCTCATATAATACACTGCCTGTTGATTTCGGATGCATAAACGCTACCATTGCTCCACCCGCACCCTTTTTCGGCACATCCTGTATCATTTGTATTCCTATTTCTTTAATTTCATCTATTCGAGCTTGGATTGATTCCACTCCAAGTGCTACATGGTGAATTCCTTCCCCACGCTTTTCAATAAACTTTGCAATGGCACTCTCTTCACTTGTAGGTTCTAATAGCTCAATCTTTGATTCCCCTACTTGTAGAAAGGCTACCTTTACTCTTTCACTCTCTACTTCTTCTATTCCTAATAATTCTAACTTTAAAGTATCTGTATAAAAGGGCAATGTTTCATCTATAGATTTTACTGCAATTCCTATATGATCGATTTTCTTAATCACGTTTTCCCCTCCACCCGTTAACTAAATAGAATATAAAATTAATATTCGCTAAACTTGTCGAAAATCCTTCCAAAATCGAGCGGTTGTTCAATTTAGTTAAAGCTAGTAAAATAGAAGGGAGGATTGATTATATAATTTATAATTGCTAGCTATTAACGATAAAGTTTTCATAAACTTTTATTTATCCTTTATAATTGTTAGGTAACACCTTATATATGGAGGGATTTTATCTATGAAAAATAAAAAAACGAGAAAAATTGTTGTCTATTTAATGATATTTGCTATGTTAGCCTCAACTCTTCTAATGGGCGCATCTATGTTCTTTTAATAGCTAATTTATGGGTTTACTACTCATATCATATAAAAACCTGAACTCCCATGATCGGAATTCAGGTTTTTTTCATTTTATTTTGATATAGCTCCATAGTTTTTCCCTAGCTCTTCAAATGTTTTATTGGTAGATACAATTAATATCTTTGTACCTACTGGGATAAAAGTATATAGTGACTCAATGGCTTCATTTTGTAAACGAACACAGCCTTCTGATACATATTTACCAATAGAATCCGGACTATTCGTACCATGTAATCCGTATATTCTTCCGTCCGTTTCAGCAGCATCAAAACCAATCCACCTTGTTCCTAATGGATTATTGGGATCTTTACCAGGGATGTCTTTCTTTCGATAATAAGGGTTTTGTGCTTTAACCGTTACCGTAAATAAGCCCTCTGGAGTTAGATCATCTTCTTTTCCTGTAGCAACATTGACAACCGTTTGAACACGATTATCTACGATTAACGCTAATTCATTTGTCTTTTTATTTACTATGACAAAAGGATCACCTGGTAAAGGATTCGTCCCGAGTGGCCAAATTGGTGATAACGTGAATAGCATGATAATTGAAGTAATGAACTTCAGCTTAAGCATAAAATCACCAACCTATCATTTTCCCACTATTTTGCTCCAGATTGAGGGGTTTTATGCAGCTTTTTATTCTTATTCAATCCCGAAAAGGACCTTTTTAGTATTAGATATCCTTCCATTTCTTTCACAAAATGTAGAAGTGCTGCTCTCGTTTCAAACTCCTTTCTATCTTTAGGGAGTTCCATATTTTGAAATCCAACACGCATTTGATTCAATTTATCTAAAAAGATATTTGCCGTGTTTCCTGGATGAATATGATTGGAGATATCCTCAATAAAGTCTGCCACTATTTGGCCTTGTTCAACGGAGGAAGGGATTGATGTAACTATGGGCAACACTCTCTCGATAATTTCAAATTGCTTTTCTCTCATTTTAAAATAGTTATAATAAAGATTTTCATACCTTAAGAAGTGATTTTCAACATCACGAAAAGCTAATGTCTTTGCTTCTGCAATTAGTCTGGAGGTTTCAACTAGTTCTTTACCGTCCCAACGACTATCATATGTTCGCAAATAAAGCACGATTTCTTTAAAGATTTTTTGGAGGTTTCTCTCTATTTCTTCTTGATACGTACTTAATTGATTTTCTACACTTGGCATATAAAGATTCATAATCAGTGCAACACCGATTCCAATGACTACTAGGGCAATTTCATTTAAAATAAAAGCAAACGTTACTTGTCCCTTAATAAACATATGTAAAATAATGACACTGCTTGTAACGATTCCATCACTAGCTCTCAAGACAACAACTGTTGGAATAAAGAATAACAGAACGACTCCAATCATAATGGGATGATAGGATATTCCCTCAAAAAATACGGTGGAGAATAGGATGGCAAGTACACACGCTAGAAACCTATCCCATGAAGCCCGTAATGATTTCTTTTTTGTTACTTTTATGCATAATATGGTGATAATTCCCGCAGAAGCAAAGTTTTGTAAACTTAAATACTGGGCAATCATAATGGCAATTGGTGTTCCTAAAGCTGTTTTGATTGTTCTGTAACCAATTTTATACTTCATTCAAATAACTCCCTAAAGTGGCTTGCTTATATTTTATGACTAACTTAGCTAATAAAAACGAGAAATCCTTTTTTAGATTTGTGTCTTAGATGGTTAAATTAAAATATAATTGTCTGAGTTGATTGGAGCGGAAGGCACTTGACTCCTGCAGGGATAGAGGGAATGGGAGACCCCACAGGCGGAACGCCGAGGAGGCTCCCATCCCTCCCTGCGGAAAGCAAGTGCCTGGAGCGGAAATCAACGGGCTAAATTACAAAAGCAAAAAAGATGACCATTAGATCATCTTTTTTAAATAATATTATTTTACCTAATCACAACATCTTTTCCAAGAAGTCTTTAGCACGCTGGCTAGTTGGGTTGGAGAAGAATTGTTCTGGTGGGGCATCTTCTACTAGTTGTCCATTGTCTAAGAATAACACACGGTCGGCTACTTCTTTAGCAAAGCCCATTTCATGTGTTACGATGGCCATGGTCATTCCTGTGTGGGCTAAGGACTTCATTACCTCTAATACCTCTTTAACCATTTCTGGATCAAGTGCCGATGTAGGTTCATCAAAAAGCATGACTCCGGGTTCCATTGCTAAGGCTCTTGCAATGGCTACCCTTTGTTTTTGACCACCTGATAAACGATTTGGATATTCATTCGCTTTTTCGGAAAGACCAACTTTCGCTAATAAATCAAGGGCTAATTTTTCTGCATCTGTTTTAACCATGCCTTTAACCGTAATTGGAGCATAAGTTAAATTCTCAAGAACGGTTTTATGAGGAAATAAGTTAAAATGTTGAAATACCATTCCTACATTTTGTCTAATCTTCATTATGTTGGTATTCTTGTCCGTAATATCAACTTCATCTATTAAAATTTTTCCGCTAGTCGGGACTTCTAATAAATTCATACAACGAAGAAATGTAGATTTCCCAGATCCGGAAGGCCCAATGATGGCGACAACCTCTCTATCCTTGATCGTTGTAGATATACCTTTTAACACTTCTAGCTTCCCAAATTTTTTATGCAAATTATCAATTTTAATCACTGCGTCTCATTCTCCTTTCAACTGTCTTTCCTATGAAGGTCAACGAGATTACGAGTAAGTAATAGATTAGGCCAGCAATTAATAATGGCTCGAAGAAAGAGAATTTTTCACCGCCGACAATGTATGCACGTCGCATAATGTCTGTCACACCAATGGTGGTCACAATAGCGGATTCTTTTGTTAACGTAATAAACTCATTCATAAGTGCGGGAAAAATGTTTTTCATCGCCTGTGGAAGAATGATATTTGACATCATCTTTCGATAAGGAATTCCTAACGCCATGGCAGCTTCCCTTTGGCCTTTGTCTACCGCTTGGATTCCCGCTCTAATAATTTCCGATATATAGGCGGCTGAGTTTAAACTGAATGCCAAAATTGCAGCTGCATATGGTTCAATTTGAAAACCAAAGATTTGAGGTGAACCAAAATAAATGAGCATTAATTGTAAAACTAACGGAGTACCTCTGAATACAGATGTATAAGCGTCTGCAAACCAACTCAGTAGTTTAATTGAACTTATTTTGAACAAAGCTAATAAAATACTAAAAGCAAATCCCAAGATACCAGCAATAAGGACAATCTGAAGGGTAACACCTATTCCTTTTAAAATATAAGGTATAGATGGGAGGATTTGTGTAAAATCTAAATTCATTCTCGTACATTCCTCTCTATCTATTTTTAATATAAAGCTAGAAAGCGTTCAGAAGGTTGCCCCGCTGAACGCAACTAATCTATATTATTGGTCAAACCATTTTACGATTAACTTTTCTAGTTCACCGTTTTCTTTCATTTCAAGTAATGCATCGTTAAACTCTTTTGTTAACTCGCTACCTTTAGGGAATGCCATAGCAGAACCTTCTTCAGTATCTTCTTCAAGGATAAAACCAGTTAATTCAGGATTCTTTTTGAAGTAACCTTTCATAACAGTATCCTCAATGATAGCAGCGTCAAAACGACCTGATTTAATTTCTTGGATGATTTCTGGAATACGGTTACGGTTTTCGATCTTGATATCAATTGATTCAGCAATTTCTTTCGCTTTTCCTTCTTGAATAGAACCTAACTGAACCCCAACCGTTTTACCTTTTAAATCTTCTAAAGTATTAAGACCACTATCCTTATTGGAAACAATTAAGTGATTAGCAGTATAGTAAATATCACTAAAATCAACGTTTTTCTTACGTTCTTCAGTCGGAGTCATACCAGCTAATACAAAATCAACTTGACCTGTTTCTAATGCTGGGATTAATCCTGTAAAATCAATATCCTTTACCTGTACTTCATAACCTAATTTCTCAGCAATAGCATTTGCTAGATCAACATCAAATCCAATAATTTCTTCACCTTTAGCACTGTCTACATATTCAAAAGGTGGGTAATCAGCAGAAGTTCCCATTACTAAAACCTTCTTACCACTTTCTTCTTTACTACCTGATCCTGATGTAGATTTCTCGCTCGTACCACAAGCAGATAATACTCCTACTAAAAGTACGCTTAGCATTAGAAATGAAATAACTTTTTTCATTTAAAAATTTCCCCCTATTTGTTTAATTTATTATTCTATTAATCTTCTACAAACTAATATATATTCACATAAATGAATTTTAACACACTTTTATATTTATGCAATACTATTTTTAAATATTAATTTTAACTGAATAAACTGTAAAATTATAATATTCTAACATTATGACATAATGTTTATTTTACACTATATAACTGTATAATCAAGTAAAAATTGTTAATATTTAGGTCAAAAGGTATATAAAAAAACCTTGGGAGATTTCCCCAAGGTTAAAATTCTTTAAACTTCATCACAATATTGATCAAATGCCTGTTGCAGTTTATTAATAACCGCCATTGGTTCATGTCCTTCAATTTCATGACGCTCAACCATAGTAATGATTTTTCCATCTTTCAATAAAGCAAATGATGGTGATGATGGTGGATAACCTGTAAAATAACTACGCGCCTTTTCAGTTGCTTCTTTATCTTGTCCAGCAAATACGGTTACTAATTGATCTGGTCTTTTATCATAATGGACGGAATGAGCGGCAGCAGGACGAGCAATTCCCCCTGCACATCCACAAACAGAGTTAACCATAACAAGAGTCGTTCCTTGCTTGTTCAATGCTGCATCTACTTCTTCTGGTGTTGTTAATTCTGTATATCCAGCTGCCGTAATCTCTTTACGAGCCTGACGAACAACATCGTTCATAAATAAATTGAAATCCATATTCATATGATCGCTCCTAATCAAAATAAGTGTATGTTCTCTTTACATGATACCAATATGAGAACAATTTTATCAAATTTAAAAAATTTATAAATTAGTGGTTTAGTTTTTTGGAGTGCGGGTATTATAAAAACACAGCTAGATCCATACCCCTTAACTCCCTGATTAAAGGCTAGTGTCTCTAAATGACACTAGCCCCTTTTTTGCTCTATTTTACTTGCGGCTAGATACTACCGCGTCATATTTTCATAAAACACTTCAAATAGTTTCTCAACCGCAGTTGCAGTAGTCTGAACTCCAGACATCACTTCATTTTCCATTTGGGGCAGCATTTCTTTTACCTTTGGATGATAAAAGAAACTTGCTTGCAGTTGATCAATAATCATGGAGTGCATCCATTCTTTCGTCTGGGTCCGTCTTCTATCGTCATATATACCGGAAGCTTTCGTTGTCTCTTCGAACTTTTGAATGGTTTTCCAAACGTTTTCAATTCCTTCTTGATATAGAGCAGAACAAGTATAGGCTTTTGTTTCCCAGCCTTTAGTTGCAGGTTGAAGAAAATGGAGAATTTGATTGTACTCTTCCTTCGTCTTTTGGGCATTTGCTTTATTACTACCATCTGCCTTATTTACGAAGACTCCGTCAACAAGTTCCATAATCCCTTTTTTCATTCCTTGAAGCTCATCCCCTGCACCAGTCAATACAAGCAACATAAAGAAATCGACCATTTCTCTTACAATAACTTCACTTTGTCCTACTCCAACCGTTTCCACCAAAATAACATCAAAACCAGCTGCTTCACATATAAGCATCGTTTCTCTAGTCTTTCGGTGGACTCCACCTAACTTTCCTCCAGAAGGGGAAGGGCGAATAAAGGCTCTCTCATTTCGTGAAAGCTGTTCCATTCTGGTTTTATCACCAAGAATACTTCCTCCACTTATACTAGAGCTTGGATCAACAGCAAGAACGGCTACTTTTAAGCCTAATTCACAAAGATACATACCAAAGGACTCAATAAAGGTACTTTTTCCCGCACCAGGAACACCTGTAATTCCAACACGAATGGCTTTTCCTGAATAAGGTAGAAGTTGTTGAAGAAGCTGTTGTGAATGCCTAAAATCATGTTCAGCATTGCTCTCTATAAGAGTAATCGAGCGGGCTAACATCGCTCGATTCCCCTGTCGTACTCCTTGAACTAATTCTTCAATAGAAGGGCCCTTTTGAACTTTCTTTTTGAATCTTTCCTTTTTTTGAAATTGATTATGAGTATTCGATAGCTCAACACCACTTCTCACCGTACTTAAGCAATGGTCGGGATTCTCTGGATCATTCCATTCCGGCTTTTTATCCATGGTCATGGATTAATTCACTTCCTCATAACCTAGCTGCTCATAAATTGCTCGAACAACTTTTTGTGCAGCCACAGGAATAACTGTACCAGGTCCAAAAATGGCTGCTGCACCATGATCGTACAAATATTGATAGTCTTGTGCAGGAATTACCCCACCGATGACAACTAAAATATCCTCACGACCTAATTTTTTTAGTTCTTCAATTAATTGAGGTAATAACGTTTTATGTCCGGCAGCAAGTGAGCTCATACCAATTACATGGACATCATTTTCAACTGCTTGCAGGGCTGTTTCTTCAGGAGTTTGGAATAAAGGTCCGATGTCCACATCAAAACCTAAATCGGCAAATGCACTTGCAATGACTTTTGCCCCGCGATCATGCCCATCTTGCCCCATCTTGGCAATTAAAATTCTTGGTCGTCTTCCTTCATTCTCTAAGAATTCATCTGTCATTTCTTTAATTTCATTAATTTCATCTTCGTTTGAAAAGGCAGAACTATAGACTCCACTAATCGAACGTATAACCGCTTTGTGACGATTGGCTACTTTTTCAATGGCATAAGAAATTTCTCCTAACGTTGCTCTAACTCTAGCAGCATTAACAGAAAGTTGTAGAAGATTTCCTGCACCGGTTTCCGCTGCAACTGTAATCGCATCTAGTGCCTCTTTGACTTTCTCTTCATCACGGCTTGCTTTTAGCTCGTTTAATTTTTCAATTTGTTTTAGTCGAACTGCTGTATTATCAATATCTAAAATTTCAATTGGTTCTTCTTTTTCTAAACGGTATTTGTTTACTCCGATGATGGTTTCCTTACCAGAATCAATTTGGGCTTGCCTTCTAGCGGCAGCTTCTTCAATTCTCATCTTCGGTAAGCCCGTTTCAATTGCCTTTGCCATACCGCCTAATTCTTCAATCTCTTCAATATGCTTCCAAGCACGATTGATCAACTGCTCAGTCAATGCTTCCACATAATAAGAACCGCCCCATGGATCAATAACATTCGTAATACCTGTTTCTTCTTGCAAGAATAACTGAGTATTACGTGCAATCCTAGCTGAAAAGTCTGTAGGCAACGCAATCGCCTCATCAAGTGCATTTGTGTGTAATGACTGAGTGTGCCCCATTGATGCTGCATGTGCTTCAACCAATGTTCGAATCACATTGTTGAACGGGTCTTGCTCGGTTAAACTCCAACCCGATGTTTGGGAATGAGTTCTAAGGGCCATTGATTTATCGTTCTTAGGATGAAAGGTTTTCATCATCTTTGCCCAGATAAACCTTGCTGCACGCATTTTTGCTACTTCCATGAAATAGTTCATTCCTATCGCCCAGAAGAAAGATAGTCTTGGCGCAAAGGAATCGATATCAATGCCTGCTTTTAACCCTGTTCTTACATATTCAAGACCATCAGCCAATGTATAAGCTAATTCAATATCAGCCGGTGCTCCAGCTTCTTGCATATGATAACCAGAGATACTTATGCTATTAAACTTAGGCATGTATTTAGATGTATACTCAAAAATATCCGCGATAATTTTCATGGACATTTCTGGAGGATAAATATAAGTGTTCCTAACCATGTACTCTTTTAAAATATCATTCTGAATCGTACCTGATAGCTTTTCTTGGCTAACTCCTTGCTCTTCAGCCGTAACAATATAGAAAGCCATTACAGGAAGCACTGCACCGTTCATCGTCATTGACACGCTCATTTGGTCAAGAGGAATGCCATCGAACAGTGTTTTCATATCTAAAACTGAATCTATAGCAACACCAGCTTTTCCAACATCTCCAACAACACGTGGGTGGTCGGAATCGTATCCTCTATGAGTAGCCAAGTCGAATGCAACAGACAATCCTTTTTGACCCATTGCTAAATTACGTCGGTAAAATGCGTTACTTTCTTCAGCTGTCGAGAAGCCGGCATACTGACGTACGGTCCAAGGTCTGTTTACATACATCGTTGGATAGGGCCCTCTAGTATAAGGAGGTAGACCAGGTTTGTCATCAAGATGCTCAAGTCCCGCTCTGTCTTCTTCTGTATACAAAGGTTTTAATTTAATTTGTTCATTTGTTTCGAACAGTAAATCATCAATTGAATTCTTTACCTCTTTTTCAGCCTTTTCCTTCCAATCCTCTTTTGATTCAGCTATTTTTTCAGGAAAGATGGTAAGGTCTTTAAAATTAGGTTTATTCATTAATGTTCCCCTCCATTTCACTTAATAGAGTTGAAAGTGTCTCATAACAGTTACTCTTTATATGAACGAACTGTTTAATTCCATTTTCTAGCCATAACGTTTGGTCTGATTCACTAGGTAATCCAGCTAAATAGAATTGTTTACCTTTACATTGTTCATTTAATTCCTTTAACATGGCTAAACCGATTTCTTTATATTTATCATCTGAACTGCAAATAAAGAATTGTTGATTATTTGATGCTTTAATAAAATCTAGCGCCTGCTCAGTTGACTCTATTTCACCACTTAACAAGGATTGAATTCCTCCAGCAGCTAAGAACCCGGTAATAAAATCAGCACGTGGCTTATATTCCTTTAATTTACCGATACATAATAGCCCGATAGCCACTTCTTTACCACCGCTTTTTAATGTCTCGGCACGTAATCTTAGTTGTTCATAAGGTTCCGATAGTCTATCTTGTGGAATTATAGAATGTTTTACCCTTTCTTCCCTAACATGTAAAGGCTGATCTTGTAAATTAGCATACACATTTGTTCCAACAATACTTTGTTTTCTTGTAGCAATGTCATTTGTACGCTTTTCTTTAACTGTCTGAATTTGTTCTTGAAGCCAACCAGTTTTCAAGCTGTTTGCTACTCCACCTTTATCTTCTAATTCAAGGAAGAGTTCCCATGCTTTTTGAGCTAGTTCATTAGTTAGCTGTTCAATATACCACGATCCACCAGCCGGATCTACAATGTTAGAAAGATGAGTTTCTTCTTTTAGAATTAATTGAGTATTCCTTGCCATTCGATTAGAGAAGCTAGTAGGATTTCCTTCTGGCTCATTAAATGGACTTACATGCAGATATTGTATATTTCCTAAAACAGCAGCAAATGCTTCATTGCCCGCTCTTAACATATTTACATAAGGATCAAATACCGTTTTAGTAAATTGAGAGGTGCGTGCAGTAATTTCCATTCCCAGATTTTCACCTTGAGCACCATATGCTTCAGCTACCTTTGCCCAAAGGATTCTGGCTGCTCTTAGTTTAGCAATCTCCATAAAGAAGTTTGCTCCAATGGAAAATTCGAAAACCATTTTTGATAAAACTTTATCAATACCTAATCCGTTTTTTGCTAATTGATCAATATGGTGAACACCTGAACTAATAGCAATAGCTAATTCCTGAATTGCATTTGCCCCACCGTTATGGAATGGTGTTGTATTCACTAATATTGTACGTATATTTGGCATAGTTTTATCTGTGTCTTCAATCGTTTTTCCCCAACTAGTATAAGCTTCATCTAGTTGATGATTGTCCAGAACACCTTGTACATATAAAGCAATTGGGTCTTTTCCTATATACCCTGTTCCTTGCTCCGGATTTAAATTAGACTTTAATTCATTTAAAATTAAAGATTGATAGTTTTTACCATCTAGGCTATAAGCAAATTTGCCATGATATTCTTTTAAGGTATCAGACAAATGATTGAGCAATTCTTTATTCACTTCAAAAGATATAGCTGTTTGACCTCTTTCTAAAGCGTTTCTCAACTCATTTTGTAAATCCTCAACTGTTTCAGCTACTAATTGTTGTGCGACTTTCCATTCACTACTCACATATCCTAATGCTGCTTTTCCACGTCTAAAATCGGCTTGACTCGGATATTGAGAAACTTTATCTAGATTTTGATCTTCACGTGAATAAAGCGGTTTCAATTTAATGTTTTCATATGTATTTCTAGATAAACTCTCTATTGACTTACCTTTTAAAGTTTCTTCCCCTTTTTGGACCCAGTTCTGAGTAGTTGCTTCCTCAAAAGTGGTTTGTAACATATCTTTTAAACTCATAATTTATTGTACTGTCCTCTTTTTAAGACAGTACTCCCTCCTTCCAAATAATAGATGAGGCTGATTTCTAAATTTTAACAAACACGTGTATGAAAATTCAAAATTATTAACTTTAAATCCTATTTTAGTATAGATAAAACAAACAAGCAATGAGGTAAAATTGTATTAGGCTACATCCAACCTGAATAAAAATACGCTGTACTTAAAATTGACATAAATTAAGTATAAAGCCGCTACTTCTAGAGTAGCGGCTTTAATAATTAATATACAGAAGTATTTTCTTTTGAAGTATTTTCAAGAATTTCTTTAATACGTTGTAAGAAACGACCACAAACTAGGCCATCAAGTACACGGTGATCTAGAGATAAACATAGGTTTACCATATCACGAACAGCAATCATGCCATTATTCATAACAACTGGACGTTTGACGATTGATTCTACCTGTAAGATAGCAGCTTGTGGATAGTTGATGATACCCATTGACTGAACAGATCCAAATGAACCTGTGTTGTTAACTGTAAATGTTCCACCTTGCATTTCTGCAGATGTTAATTTACCATTACGAACTTTTCCAGCAAGCTCCGTAATTTCGCGAGCAATACCTTTGATTGTTTTTTCATCAGCATGCTTAATGACTGGAACGAATAAAGCATCGTCAGTAGCTACAGCGATTGAGATATTAATATCTTTCTTTTGAACGATTTTATCGCCAGCCCACATAGAGTTGATCTGCGGGAATTCTTTTAACGCTTGTGCAACAGCTTTTACAAAGAAAGCAAAGAATGTTAAGTTGAAACCTTCTTTAGACTTAAAGTCATTTTTAATTGAATTTCTATAGTCTACAAGGTTTGTAACATCTACTTCAATCATCGTCCACGCATGTGGTGCTTCATGCTTACTGCGCAGCATGTTAGCAGCAATCGCTTTTCTAACACCTGTTACTGGGATTTCAATGTCACCAGGAACAACAGGTACATTAACGGCAGGAGCTGCAGCTGGTTTTGCTGGTGTAGCTGCAGGTTGTGTAGTTGGTGCAACTTGCCCGGCAGCAGGTGCTTCAACAGCAGCTGGTTTTGTTTCAACTGGTTTTGTTGCTGCAGTAGGGATATTCCCGCTTTCAATCACTTTTTGAATATCTTTACGAGTGATACGTCCGCCTGCTCCAGAACCTTTCACTTGAGTTAGATCAATTCCATGCTCTTGTGACAGTTTTAATACAGCCGGAGAGTAACGAGCTTTATTTGTCGTATCCTCTGTAGCAGCACTAGTTTGTGAGTCTTCTTGTGCTGGAGTCGCTGCAGCAGCTGGAGCTTCTCCTGACTCTCCACCTTCAACTTCAATCGTACAAATAATTTCTCCTACTGCTAAAGTATCGCCATCTTCTGCAATTAGTTCTTTAATTACACCCGTGAAAGATGATGGAATTTCAGCATTTACCTTATCCGTCATTACTTCTGCTAGTGGATCATATTTATTCACTTTATCGCCTACAGAGACTAACCACTTACTGATTGTACCCTCTGTAACACTTTCCCCTAATTGAGGCATCTTAATTTGTTCAATAGCCAATGGGTAAACCTCCTTATTGCAAATCTTTTCCGTTTCTATGTCCAGCTCCGTTCGCTAGAGCCTCGAGTCATAAGGCATCTCCCTCCGGTGGTTTTTCAACCACCTGCGTGAGCTGCCTTATGCTTGTCGGCTCTGAACAAGCGAACTCCGCTTTTATATTAAAATTCTGCTAATTCTCTCATTGCTTTTTCAACTTTATCTGGGTTCACCATGAAGAATTTCTCCATTGTTGGTGCATATGGCATAGCTGGTACGTCTGGGCCAGCTAAACGTTTGATTGGTGCATCTAAGTCAAACAAGCAGTTTTCTGCAATAATAGCTGAAACTTCGCTCATGATGCTTCCTTCTAAATTGTCTTCTGTTACTAGTAGAACTTTACCTGTTTTAGAAGCTGCTTCAATAATCGCTTCTTTGTCAAGCGGATACACCGTTCTTAAATCTAAAATATGAGCAGAAATACCGTCTTTAGCTAGTCTTTCAGCTGCTTGCAGTGCAAAGTGTACACAAAGACCATATGTAATTACCGTTAGGTCTTCACCTTCACGTTTTACATCTGCTTTACCAATTGGTAATACATAATCATCTGTAGGAACTTCACCTTTGATTAAACGGTAAGCACGCTTATGTTCAAAGAAGATAACTGGATCTTCGTCACGAATAGCTGCTTTTAATAATCCTTTTACATCATAAGGAGTAGAAGGCATAACAATTTTCAGACCTGGTTGACCAGCAAAAACTTTCTCAACTGATTGTGAGTGATATAATGCTCCGTGAACTCCACCACCGTAAGGAGCTCTAATAACCATTGGACAGCTCCAATCGTTATTTGAACGGTAACGCGCTCTAGCTGCCTCCGAGATAATTTGGTTTACAGCCGGCATAATGAAATCAGCAAATTGCATTTCTGCGATTGGACGCATTCCGTACATCGCAGCACCAATACCGACACCTGCAATTGCAGACTCAGCTAGTGGTGCATCAATTACTCTCTGTTCACCAAATTGGTCGTATAATCCTTGAGTTGCTTTAAATACTCCACCTTTTAGTCCTACATCTTCACCTAGTACAAAGACTTTAGGGTCTCTTTCCATTTCCTCACGGATTGCCATTGTAACCGCGTCAATATAAGAAATTACAGCCATTTATATTCCCCCTTACTTATCAGCATAAACATACTTCAACGCATGTTCCGGCGCTGCGTATGGTGCATTTTCTGCGTAGTCTGTTGCTTCATTTACCATTTTTGCTATACGATCATTAATTTCTTTTGCTTTCGCTTCGTCTAAAACTCCAACTTCTGTTAAGTAGGTTGCAAAAGTAATAATAGGGTCTTTTGCTTTCGCTTCTGCTACTTCCTCTTGAGCACGGTATGCGCGATCGTCATCATCTGAAGAGTGAGGTGTTAAACGATAAGAAATCGTTTCTACTAATGTAGGACCTTCTCCACGACGAGCACGGTCAGCAGCTTCTTTCACTACTTTATATACTTCTAATGGATCATTCCCATCAACTGTAAATCCAGGCATTCCGTATCCAATTGCACGGTCGGAAACGTTTTCACAAGCAAGCTGTTTTTCAATTGGTACAGAGATTGCATATTTATTATTTTCGCACATGAAAATAACTGGTAGTTTATGAACACCCGCAAAGTTTGCCCCTTCATGGAAGTCCCCTTGGTTAGAAGATCCTTCACCAAATGTTACAAAAGTAACTAAGTCTTTGCCTTCCATTTTTCCAGCTAAAGCAACACCAACTGCATGTGGTACTTGAGTAGTAACTGGAGAAGAACCTGTTACGATGCGGTTTTTCCTTTGCCCGAAGTGACCTGGCATTTGTCGACCACCAGAGTTTGGATCTTCAGCTTTAGCAAAACCTGATAACATAAGATCTGTTGCAGTCATACCGAATGTTAAAACAACACCCATATCACGATAGTATGGAAGAACATAATCTTTTTGACGGTCTAATGCGAATGCAGCACCGACTTGAGCTGCTTCTTGCCCTTGACAAGAAATAACAAACGGAATTTTACCTGCACGATTTAATAACCACATACGCTCATCAATTCGACGAGCTAAAAGCATGGTTTCATACATTTCTAAAACATTCTCATCACTTAAACCTAATGCTTTATGACGATTTTCAGCCATTATATAAACCTCCTAAATTCGTATGTAAAGAGGAGGGGACTTAATCCCTCCAAAATTATTAAGAATGAATTGCTTTTCCTTCCACTGCAAGAGCTGCTTCACCAATAGCTTCAGATAAAGTTGGGTGAGGATGAATAGTATGAGCGATTTCCCAAGGTGTTGCATCTAGCACCATAGCTAGCCCTGCCTCAGATATCATATCTGTCACGTGAGGACCAATCATGTGTACCCCTAAAAGATCATCTGTATCTTTATCAGCAACGATTTTAACAAATCCATCAGATTCACCAAAAACTAGTGCTTTACCGATTGCGCGGAATGAGAACTTTCCAACTTTAACATTATGCCCTTTTTCCTTCGCTTCATCTTCTGTATAGCCAACACTTGCAACTTCTGGATTACTGTAGATACATTTTGATACTAATTTAGCATCAATAGGAGATGGATTTTCGCCTGCAATGTGTTCAACTGCAACGATTCCTTCATGTGAAGCAACGTGTGCAAGCTGCAATCCACCAATTACATCCCCAATTGCATAGATATGCGATTCTTTCGTTTGATAATATTCATTTGTTGCAATAAATCCTCTTTCTACTTGGATCTCAGTGTTTTCAATACCAATTCCTTCAACATTAGCCTGACGACCTACAGAAACTAGGATTTTTTCAGCTGTAAATTCTTTTAATGCACCTTTAACTTCAGCGGAGATCGTTACTCCTTCTCCTCTTTGTAAAGTTTCAGGAAGTACTTTTGCACTCGTAACAATTTTTACGCCTTTTTTCTTCATTAAACGTTGCATTTCTTTAGAGATTTCTTTGTCCTCAGTCGGAATAATTCGATCTGAATATTCAATTACTGTTACGTCAACACCGAAATCGGAAAGCATAGATGCCCACTCAATACCGATTACTCCACCACCGACAATAATGATTGAGTTCGGTACAGATTCCATAGCTAATGCCTCATCAGAGGTCATAACAAGATTTCCATCAATCTCTAACCCTGGAAGTGTTCTTGGACGTGAACCAGTTGCAACAATAACATTTTTCGGGATTAACATTTCATTTTCTTCTCCGTTGTTCATTTCAACAGAGATCGTTCCTGGCATCGGAGAAAAAATAGAAGGCCCTAAAATACGACCAGTTCCTTCATAAACATCAATCTTGCCTTGTTTCATTAAGTGTTGAACACCTTTATGAAGCTGATCAATGATTTTATTTTTTCTTTCTTGAACTTTACCAAAATTTAATGTTACATCACTAGTCATTACTCCAAAGTCTTCTGAGTGCTTTGTCGTAGCATAAACTTCAGCACTTCTAAGAAGAGCCTTAGAAGGGATACAACCATTGTGTAGACAAGTCCCACCCAGTTTTCCTTTTTCAACTACAGCCGTTTTTAGACCAAGTTGGGATGCACGAATCGCAGCAACATAACCACCCGTTCCGCCCCCAAGAATGACCAAATCATACTCTTGTGCCAATTCAATTCCTCCTAATGGACTTTACACTAAACCTTAGCCCTATCTTTTATCGTACCAGGGTATTCCTTTTCTTTTTCCTCTCCACGTAGAACACGAAGCGCACCTTCAGCTAATGCTTGAAGTTCGTTTTCACCTGGTTGTACAATCACATCAGCAATCCAGCTAATACGATCACTAATCTCTTTTACAAACTCTTTTCCGTATGCTAAGCCACCCGTTAAAATAATGGCATCCACTTTACCTGAAAGGACTGCACTTGCCGAGCCTATTTCCTTGGCAACTTGGTAGGCCATTGCCGAATAAACTAGCTTAGCCTTTTCGTCGCCTTTTTCAATCATCTTTTCAACTTTAACCGCATCATTAGTACCTAAATAACCAACAAGTCCACCTTGACCAACAAGCTTTTTCATGATTTCTTCACGATAAAAGTCACCTGAATAACAAAGAGCAACTAAATCACCAGCAGGAACTGTTCCAGCACGCTCTGGACTAAACGGACCGTCACCATGTAAACCGTTGTTTACATCGACTACTTTCCCATTCTTATGAGCACCTACGGTAATACCTCCACCCATATGTGTAACGATTAAATTAAGATCCTCGTATCTTTTTCCTAAATCTTTAGCTACACGTCTTGCAACTGCTTTTTGATTTAAGGCATGGAAGATACTATTTCTTTCAATTAATGAGAAACCAGAAATTCTGGCAATCGGATCTAATTCATCTACAACTACTGGATCCACAATATAGGAAGGTATATTCAAACCTGTTGCGATTTCGTAAGCAATAATTCCACCTAGGTTAGATGCGTGTTGTCCGGAATAACCTGCACGTAAATCCTTTAACATTTGGTCATTTACACTGTAGGTTCCACCTTCTATTGGACGAAGTAAACCACCTCGACCACAAACGGCACTTAACTTAGAGATATTAATTCCTTCATTATCAAGCGTTTCTAGGATGGTGTTTTTACGGAATTCGTACTGATCAATGATGTTCTCATATTGATTGATTAATTCACTGTCATGACGGATTGTTTGTTCAAAGATTGAAATATCATTATCGAAAACTCCTATTTTCGTTGAAGTTGAACCTGGGTTGATTACGAGAATTCGATTGTTTGTTTCTTGCACTTTTAAACCTCCAATATTCTACACTTATTATTAAAAAGGGAAAGAAGCTGAATAAATATTCAGCTCTTGCTCTCTCCTTTTTACGATTAACGACGGCTTAAGATATGGTGGCCATTTTGTAAGAATTGGCTGCGAGAATTACGCATTCTTTCAATACGCTCTTCCGCCATGCGATCAGCAGCTTTATAAGTTGGAATACCATCTCTTTTTGCAATTTCAATAACTTTTTCAATGTTATTGTAAATAGTTTCAACTTTCTTTAATGCACGCTCACGATTGTATCCGTAAAGCTCATCTGCAACGTTAATTACTCCTCCAGCATTGATTACATAGTCAGGTGCATAAACAATACCCATTTCATGAATGATGTCACCATGGCGTGGATCTCTTAATTGGTTGTTTGCTGCACCAGCAATAACTTTAGCTTTAATTTGAGGAATTGTGTCGTCATTAATTACCGCACCTAAAGCACATGGAGCAAAGATATCACATTCAACACTGTAAATATCGTTAATATCAACTGCTTTAGCACCAAACTCTTCAACTGCACGTTGAACGGCTTCTTTATTAATATCAGTTACGATTAATTGAGCACCTTCTTCATGTAAATGACGGCATAATGTAAATGCAACGTTACCTACACCTTGAACAGCAATTACTTTACCTTCTAATGAATCAGTACCGAATGCTTCCTTAGCTGCTGCCTTCATCCCGCGATAAACTCCATATGCAGTAACTGGAGATGGGTTACCTGAAGAACCGAAAGCAGGTGAGATACCAGTTACATAATCAGTTTCTTCATGGATTAAATCCATATCAGCAACTGTAGTTCCTACGTCTTCAGCTGTAATGTATCTTCCGTTTAAGCCTTGGATATAGCGTCCGAAAGCGCGGAACATTTCTTCGTTTTTATCCTTACGTGGGTCACCGATAATAACAGTTTTTCCTCCACCAAGGTTTAAACCTGCTGCAGCATTTTTGTAAGTCATACCTTTAGCTAAACGTAATGCATCTTCAATTGCAGCTGCTTCTGATTCATATGTCCACATACGAGTTCCACCAAGAGCTGGCCCTAATGTTGTATCGTGAATAGCAATGATTGCTTTTAATCCTGATTGTTTATCTTGACAAAATACCACTTGCTCATAATCATAAGTTTCCATATACTTGAAGATTTCCATTTGTTGTTTCCTCCCCAATATCCAATAAGTAATTTTATTTAGTGTTTTTTGTTTAAACTATAAATTATTTATTCACAGAGCAAATTGCAAGGGCAAGTGAATATAACTTACTTTCTGCAGTATCTGCTCTAGATGTTAGTACGATTGGCGCTTTAGCTCCGGCAATTAATGCCCCTACCTTCGCTTTAGCAAAATAAATTAATGATTTATATAATACATTTCCGACTTCAATGGTTGGCACTAGTAAAATATCTGCTCGTCCAGCTACAGTGCTTTCGATACCTTTATGTTCAGCAGCCAAGCTAGAAACGGCATTATCCAACGCAAGAGGACCATCTACAATACAATTTTTAATTTGTCCACGTTTGTTCATTACGGTTAATGCTGCAGCATCTAAAGTTGCTTGCATGGCTGGATTCACCACTTCAACTGCAGCTATAGGTGCTACTAAAGGTGTATCTATTCCAATGCGGGTTGCAATTTCAACTGAGTTGTTAATAATTTGAACTTTTTGATCTAAGTCAGGTGCAATATTCATCGCTGCGTCAGTGACAATGGTAAAACGGTCGTAGCCTTCAACCTCAAACACGGCTACATGTGAGAGCACACTTCCTGTTCTTAAACCGTATTCCTTATTTAACACTGCTTTTAAAATAGTAGCAGTTGGAACATTCCCCTTCATTAATACATTTGCCTCATTCAGTTTAACTGCTTTTACAGCATGCTCTGCAGCAGCACTTTGGGAATTTGTGTGGATAATTTTAATCTTTTCATTTTTCACTAAATCAGGATGTTTAGATAATAAAATATCCATAATTTTTTCTTTATCACCAAACAACATGAAGTTTGCAAGGTTATGTTTGAGTGCTTGGGCAACGGATTCAATTACTTCTGTATCTTCTGCGGCCGCAACGGCTACCGTTTTTTCTTCGTATTGGGTTGCTCTTTCGATAAGCGAATCCAATTTCATAATTTCAACCCCTTTTCGATAAGCTGTTCTACATTCTAGTCTTTTCTTAATCTGTTCTAAAAAACAGCACGAAAACGAAATGAATTTGTAGAATAAGGTCATTTACAAAATGTGATAAATTCTTCGTCTAAACGACCTTTAAAGTAATGTCCTACACTCACTTTAATATAGATGCAAGAAGTGTGCCAACATGTTTTTGTTATGAAAACGCTTTATTTTAAAAAATACACCATGCAAAGTTATTCATACTACGCAAATTTTTGCGTGCTCATATTTGCAATAATTGCATCATACACTTTAAAATTGACCTTTTCTAGTTTGAATATTGAGTTCCGCTCCAATCAACGGTAAAACATATCACTTAACGTCACTAAGTCCGTATTTCTCAATTTTGTAGTACAAATTACGAACAGACAGTCCCAAAGCCTTTGCTGTGGCTGTTTTGTTTCCACTTAACTTTTTTAAGGTTTGTTTAATAATTTTTGCTTCATAATTCTCTACTAGTTCGGTTAAGGATGTTCCCTCATCCATAGGTACGTAGTCTGAAACTCTTTTTTCTGATGATACTTTATTTCCTAGTAGTTCTGGTAAATGATCTACATCAATTTCTGTTTCATAGTTGTTCATAAAAATAATAGCCCTACCTAGAATATTTTCAAGTTCTCTTACATTTCCCGGCCAATCGTATTCAAGTAATTGAGACATGGCAGAAGGCGTAATACCATCTACATTTCGGCCATAGTCTTGATTGATTTTTTCAATCAATCTTTTACAAAGGGCAGGTATATCCCCTTTTCTTTGTCTAAGTGGCGGAATCTGTATCGGCATACGGTTTAAACGATAATATAAGTCTTCCCTAAAGGTACCGTTTACAATGCCCTTCTCGAGGTTCACATTTGTAGCTGCTATTACCCTTACATTAATCTGTATAGGCTTTGTTCCACCCACTCGAGTCAATTCTCTTTCTTGTAAAACCCGGAGTAATTTCGCCTGGGTACTTGCGGTTAATTCACCAATCTCATCCAAAAAAATACTGCCATTATTCGCTTCTTCAAATAATCCTCTTTTTCCGCCTCGCTTGGCCCCGGAAAAAGCACCTTCCTCATACCCAAACAATTCACTTTCTAGCAACGTTTCTGATAAAGCAGCACAATTCACACGGATAAATTTATTATATTTACGGTCACTTGCATTGTGGATGGCATGAGCAAACAACTCTTTTCCCGTACCAGATTCACCCCTAAGCAAAACATTCGCAGGTGTTTTGGCACCAAGTTGAGCTTGTCCAATAGCCAGAGTCATTTCTTCAGAATCACCAATAATATCTTCGAAAGAGTATTTTGCTTCTAGCGTGCGGATAATTTGCCTTGCCCTAGTAAGTTCCCTATTTAAACTTTGTATTTCAGACATGTCGTGTATAACACCGACACTTCCTTTTATCTTACCGTCAACAATGATAGGGGCTACATTTACCACGACTTCTTTTTTCTTTGGTCCAACACGCATTGCCACACCACGAACGGCTCTTCTAGTCTGCAACACTCGCATATGCATACTTTCACCTTCTGAAATGTCAGCGGTTGCAGGCTTCCCTATGACTTGTTCTTCCGTTAATCCAGTTAGACGAGTGTAAGCGGGGTTAATTAAAATCCCATTCCCATTTTCGTCAACAACTGAAATGGCTTCATCACTGGATTGAATAATCGCTTGTAGCATCGTTTGGATACTTTTAAGATTGGTAATTTCTTCAGCTAAGTTGACTACTTCTGTAATATCTTTAAATACAGAAAAAGCCCCGATTAATTCATCATTTTCATCAACCATTGGTATTCTTGTTGTAATAATTTTCATACCATTCGAAAGAATAAGTTCCTGATTTAATTCAATACGTCTCGTATCTAAAACCCTTGGAAGTTGACTGCTCGGTATGATTTCAAGGATGTTTTTACCTAGTGCTTGTGACCTGTTAATTCCTGTCATTAATTCTGCACTTTTATTAAACAAAATAACTTCGGAATTTTTATTAATTACGACCATTCCATCCCCAGTCGAATTAAAAATAAGCTCTTGCTTGTATGTTTCATTTTTAAATATTGAAATTAAATCTTCTTTTTCTTCCATTAACTTGGAGATTAAAAAAGCTACACTTCCGGGTATTAAGACTGTATTTCGAGACCTTGCGTCCCTTAACTGTTTAAATACCTCTTCATCTCCGGTAACTTCTATAATTATGTCAATCTCTTCACTTAAATGAGGACGCCAATCTATATCTGTCGTGATCCCTTTTTCTTTGGCAATTTTGAATCCAGGTGCATTCTCATTCTTATCGATCACGACTTTTACATCTAACATATCTGTCTCTGTCAAGATCTTTAATATTGAAGTGCCTCCCTTTCCGGCACCAACAATCATCACTTTTTGCAATATGTATCACCACATTTCAAATAGGAAATATTTTGCAGATAATTACATGAAAAAGTTTTCATGAACCTATTGTAAAATGAAAGTGCATTCTTGACAAATTTCTTAAAATTCAGATGTTTTTTGACTTATGTACGCCGTTGATTTCCACTCCAGGCACTTGCTTTCCGCAGGGAGGGTTGGGAGCCTCCTCGGCGTTCCGCCTGTGGGGTCTCCCATTCCCTCTATTCCTACAGGAGTCAAGCGCCCTCCGTTCCAATCAACTCTGATAACACTTTGAATTTTATTAGGATTTAGTAATACAATAAAACAATCCAATTAACCTTTCCTTCATTAAAATTATTCTTCAAACAATAATTGCAGAAAATGCTTTTCTATACTATGATTTTTTAGAGTGAATTTTTTTCTGAAAGGACATGTTATGATTAGAATCATTGCATTATTTGTCTTATTAATCCCTGGTTTTTTAGCTGCATATGGCATTAAATTAATGAGGGATATGGTGTTTGGGGTTTTAACTTCTCCGTTTCCTTATTTGTGGCTTCAATTTATAGCTGGTTTACTTTTATTCCTAATAGGCTTAGGGTTCGTTGCTGGTTTTATCCTTCATCGTGACCGTAAAAGAAACAAGGTTCAATCCAGATTTAAATAAAGTTATAAAACCACATTTATTTCGAAAACACAAAAAGCTTGGTGAGAAATCAGTTCCACCAAGCTTTTCTTTGTTTTATTTTTTGCTTTTTCTTTCAAACTGTTTTCTTATTCTCAGTGCTTTTACCGGATCGTCCGTAATAAATGCTGAACAACCTACCTCAAAAAACCTCAGCATATCCGCTTTTTTATTAACTGTGTATGGCCTAACGGCGATTCCATTTTCCATACAGGACTTCACCATTTCATTAGTTGCTGCAATATATTTAGGATGAATGCCCTTTGCTTGAATGGAACTAGCATATACCCATGGCATGTATAGTCCCTCTGCTAGAAGCGGTGCTATTTCTACCTCTGGGTCAATTCTATAACTGTAGATAATACTGTAATGGTTAAAGGAAGAGAGGATTATCCGGTCAGCAAGGTTATATTTCCTTACTAGTTCAATAATTTTTTCTTCCATTCCCTCATATCGAAAAATAATATTCTTCAATTCAACATTACACACAAGATTGGTCGTGCTCATCCACTCAAATAATTCTTCTAAAGACGGAATTGGCTCCTTTTTAAGAAGTGTCTTGTGAAGATAACTTGCATCTAGCTTTCTAAGTTCTTTAAAGGTAAAATCTTTTACATAGCCTGTGCTACCAGTTGTACGGTCGACTTTTTCATCATGTATAACAACAACTTCTCCATCTTTTGTTAGTTGTACATCAATCTCTAGACCTTCAGCGCCAGCCTTTTCTGCTTCCATAAAAGCTCTCATTGTATTCTCTGGAAATGCTGAAGAATACCCTCTGTGGGCAAATATTAATGTCATTAGACCACTTCCTTAAATGAATGGAGGAAATACTCTTGAAACCTTTACAATTATCACCCGAAACTGCTATGAAACTAGCTGAAAAACTAAAGCTACCACTTGAGCAGATTCTACACATGCCTCAGCATATTCTTATTCAAAAGATGATGGAAATTGAAAAGAAGGAAGAGTAAGAATAGACGAAAAAGTGGTTAACTAATTAGCCACTTTTTTCACTTACATCCAAAATAATCTGTTCTATATTTGTTGGATTAACAATGAAGAACCATTGTTCCAACTCTTTATACCACTTATGACCAACAATAAACTGATATCCGTTAAACTCATATAGTTCTTCATCAGCTAATAATAGATTTGATTCAATCTCCTCTTTATAATCATAAAACGGATTGCTTAGTTTACGCCAGTAAATAATGACATCCCTAATAGATTCTTTAGCCCTCAGTTCTTCCTCTACCCGTAGGAAAAAATCTTTTTGTGAGTTCCTTACTTTATTCATATGATACAAAACGGGTTTCATGTTTTGAGTTAACGTTTCCATCACCAATACATCTTCCCCTTTAAAACGCCGTTTAGCATTCAAGATCACGAGGAGATACATCGGCTCTTCTTCTGTATGGTAAGAATTCTTCCTCTGCATAATAGGAGATATTATTAAACCATTAGTCTCCCCCAACGAAGAAACGAATGAGTCGTCTCCAAAATATTGGTTTAGTGACCTATTCTCATACTGGACAAAAATCTCCCCAAAATCCTGATAGAAATCATTAGCTAAGTGAAAATGTTTTCCATTATGTTTTGATTGTATTGAACTAATAATGTAATACTGATTTCCTTTCCGTTGTTTAGCAAAAAAAGCATGCTCCACTCCAAATGCTAATTCAATCGTTTTTAATGAAACGCTTAGCAGTTCTTCTTCTGTTTCGCAAATATTTATGTTTCTAGATAGATGATTAAATAATTGCAGTGTCCTAAACTTTTCTTCATTCATTTGTTTCTGCAAAGAAATTGTTTTAAATTGTTTAGCGTTCGTTAGAGCTATACAAGTAGATGAGGACAATGTTTCAATTAGTTCAAATGTTGACTCCGTATAGTCATTACCTGATATACATTCTCCTAAGGTAACCATTCCAATAATCTCTTGCTTTAGAATGAGAACAATATATTTTGCATTTATATCTGTGAAACGTTCCCATTCTATAAATAATTCTTTTATAAGTTCTAAATCCTTCTCTATATGTAATACTACTTTACATGGTAATACATTTTTATGAAGGCTAAATTCTGTGTAAACAGACTGAAAAGAACTTACATTTCGGTAGCCAACAATCTTAAGCTTATCATCAATCTCATCATATACACCAAAAGTGGTAATCCTGCTTCCTGAAACCTCACTAAAAACGTCTGTAGCTAAGGAATATAATTTATCCATATCTAACTCTGAAAGTAACGCTTTGGTGCTTTGATTTATAACAAAGAGGTCAAACAATTTCTGATCTAACTCTTTCTTCATCCCATTGGTGTCAATGATTCTTAAGTTATTTTCAATAGATAAATTAATTAACTTCATCAATGTTTCTGCTAAAAATAGTTCCTCAGGAGTTAATGGGTCCTCCCCTTTTCCATTAGAAACAATCAATCCGATTAACTCTGTATCGTTTATAAGCGGGATGACTAATTTTAGCTGATAAGTCTCAATAACGTCTATTGAAAAATAATCCTCAAAATGCTCTAAAATAATTCTTCCGTTAAATAAAGGTAGCTCCTCAAGTTTGGGGGAGCCATTCATAACAGATACATTAATTTTAAAATCGCTGTCTCCATGTAGGAAATAACGATTTTCTTTTTTTATAAATAAAGCCGTTTTATCAAGTTTGATTATTCTTTTTGAGAAAATTAAACCATATTGCAAAATATGATCAATATGAAAGCGTTGAGTAAAGAAGTCAATCGCTTCCATTAGGGGGTGATACGACTCCTTGGAACTTATACTATTTAACACTTCACCAACCCCTACTCGAAATTAAGATTATTTTTATCAGCATAAAAGGTCCCTTTTACCGATGAATGAAGCCTTTTATGAAAATTTTTAATTTGTAGCATCGTTTCTGGATAAGCAACTTGTTGAATAGATACTTCTCCTTCACCTTTTGTCTCTAACAAAGCCATTATTGATTTACGTTGATCATCTAAAACCGTAATTTTCACCAATTCAGCTTCGAAAGAATTCCTCATTTCTTCGTAGTCTTTTCTCTGGCCCGTGTTTAACTGGTCAAGAAAACTTTCAAACACTTCTAGTTGTCTTTTAAGTTTTTCAATTTTTATAATCTGGTCCTTATATTTCAATAATAGCTCTTCCAGATTTTTCTGAAGTTCTTCTCTATTAAATCCTTCTACTTGAATAATGGTTTTCGTTTCCATTTTATTTCCTAGAATGGCTGTAACTACTTTCCCTTTAGCTTCAATAGATCCACCTATTATTTTTCCCTTATCGCTATCAGCAACAATATTTTTGCCTCTAAGGACACTGCCTATAGAATAGTAACCGATGTTTATGTCTCCACCAGCCTCTAATATACATTCATTTGCATGTTTAACAAATATATTTTTGGCTGCCTTTATAATGGTTTTTCCACGCCCGAAAACGCCACCCTTGATAAAAATGTCCCCATTGTAAGAAACGATTTCTTTAATGCCGCTTACACCCATCTCGCCAAGAATGGAAATATCTTTTCTTGCCGTTACACTAAATCCAGTATTCACAATTCCTTTAACGGTTACACTACCTTCAAAATCGATATTTCCTGTCTGCAATCCAACGTCCCCTTCAACAACTAAATGATTGCCGACCGATATTTTTCCACCATTAAATAGAACTACTCCATCTGTGAGAGCCTTCAAAAACCACTTACCATTTTCCTCGTACTCACTTACTGTACTTCGGTCATATAAAAATTTCTTCTCTTTCCCTTTTTTCGGCATTAACAATTCACCGGTAACAGTTTTACCAGGAGTCCCTTCGGTTGGAGGTGTTCTTTCTCCTAACCAGTCACCTTTTTTCACTTCATCAATAAAATTCATTTCATAATAATCTGCTTTACCGTCTTCCCTAATGGTTGGTTTCCTGTCAGACAATTTGTAATAGCGAACAACGGCATCATCGCCATTGACGGGTTCTGTCCCCTTTGCAATAATGATATCTTTCTGAACTTCCAATTCTTCGTTTAAGACCGAGACAAGAATTCCTTCTTTTACTTGGTTTTGATGAAGAGTTTCTAATATTTTTGATACGTACTCTTTTTTATTTTCATTCAGTTGATCAACAGTACAATTCAATCTAATTTTTACTGTCATTTGATCCTTTGACATGGTCAGAGTAATGAGAGGTTTATATTCACCTATATGAATTTTTCTAGCCTCTGCCTTTTCTAGTGCCTCTTTTAACAATAAAAATTTAGATATTGTCATTCGAGGAAATTCCTTTAGAATGACTTCTAAACTTGATAAGGTAAACCCTAATTGGAATACCGTTATGTAGATAACTCCATTCTCTTCTTCAAGTAAAATATATTCATTTTTAAATAATTCCATAGCAATACCTTCCTAATTATTGGATATATAGGCTCACTATATGCTGTTAAAACATTAGTGGTAAATTGACTAACATATATGCATATTTCTATTGGTAACTTGAAAATTTATGTGTTTATAATAAAATAAAATAGGATAATTTCAGTATATAGGAAAATAGGTCAATTGGGTAAATTACTCGCAAAATTTATAATATTATAACTATAAAATAAGCATTTAGACCTAACGTCGATTAAAAATGCTACTGCCTATACTTTCAATAGAAAAAGACCTCTTTAATATTGATCCATCATCAATACTAAAGAAGCCTTTACTAAATAATTATATAAGTTCAAAATCTTAAATCATTTCAAAAAAAGTTCAAATTAATATTCTAACTCTTTCAAGAAGCCTTGTGTTCTAAACGTAATTTGTCAGCTACCATCGCTATAAATTCACTATTAGTTGGCTTTGCTTTAGACATGCTAACTGTATAGCCAAATAATGAAGAAATAGAATCAATATTTCCACGACTCCATGCTACTTCAATCGCATGGCGAATAGCACGTTCCACACGGGAAGCTGTCGTATTGTATTTCTTTGCAATATCCGGATAAAGAACTTTTGTAATGGAACCAAGTAGTTCGATATCGTTATACACCATTGAAATTGCTTCCCTTAAGTATAAGTAGCCTTTAATATGAGCTGGTACACCAATTTCGTGAATAATACTGGTAATACTTGCATCTAAATTTTTCGGCTTAGACTCCACTTGAGAACGATATGCAGATGTTGTTACAGGAGAAGTCTTTCTAATAAGAGCACTAGTTTTCCCACTTACTTGGCGAATATGATTAGCCAAATTCTCTAAATCAAATGGTTTAAGAATAAAGTATGAGGCTCCTAATTCAACTGCCTTAGTCGTTACGTCTTCTTGACCGAACGCAGTAAGCATGATTACATTAGGTGGATTTTTCTTTGTTGCACGAATTTTTTCTAACACAGCCAGCCCATCTAAGTGCGGCATAATAATATCTAATACAAGAACATCTGGATCCGTCTCTTCTAGTACATCCATACATTCTTGCCCATTATGTGCTACCCCTACAACTTCCATATCCTCTTGGGATGATAAATAGTCTTCCAATAAACCCACTAGTTCTCTGTTATCATCCACAACACATACTTTTATTTTTTTCACTTATTGCTTCCTCCTCGATCCAATTTCTCGTCTCAAAAATAACATCTATATATATATTCTAATAACCAATTCGACAATGCAACTATAAATCCTCTTATTTTTTATTTTTTTCTTAAAAAAGGGATAAAATCCTTATTTTTCTTTTATTTTCTCCTCTTTTCGACTAATTTCGCTAGTTGACAATAAAAGCGCTTTATTTTTGTCGAAAAATCTTTATTTTCTTATTTTAACATACAGTTTGGATTAGAAAAAGATACTTATATAGGCATAGAAAAGCGCCTTTACTAAGGGCAAAGGCGCTTTTCTATTAGCTTGCTTTTTCTCTCGGTTTTTCGTAGATGTCAATTCCGGCTTCATTGAGCATCCATTCTAGATGAACACCGTAACCAGATGTTGGATCATTTACGAATACGTGGGTTACTGCACCTATTACCTTTCCGTTTTGAATAATAGGGCTCCCACTCATTCCTTGAACGATTCCGCCCGTTTTTTCAAGTAATTCTTTATCTGTTACTTTAATGACCATTCCTTTGGTGGCTGGGAATTTCTGTGGAATGGTACTAACAATTTCTATATCAAATAGTCTTACTTCGTCATTCTCTACTACCGTTAAAATCTGTGCTGGTCCTTCTTTAACTTGATGTGACAATGCAATTGGCATTGGTTTATCCATAATACCATTATCAATTTTTCGATTTAGTTTTCCGAAAATACCAAACGGACTATTCCTTGTAATATCTCCAATGACTTCTTTATCTGAAGAGAAACGGGCTAATTTTTCACCAGGATCTCCATTGCTTCCTTTTTCAATAGATGTAACGGTTGAACGAACGATTTGTCCATCCTCCACTACAATCGGTTTTTTCGTATCCATGTCAGAAATAACGTGTCCTAAAGCACCATACTTTTTAGAGTCTGGATGATAGAACGTCATCGTTCCAATTCCAGCTGCTGAATCACGTATATATAAGCCGAGTTTGAAATTATCTTCGCCCTTTTCTTGTAAAGGTTTTAACTTTGTTTGTACTTTACCGTCTTCTCTGCTTAATTCAACATCCAAATCCTTATTCTTTTGTCCTGCTTCTTGTACTAACGGAGCAACGTCTGCCATCTTTTCAATCTTTTGTCCATTAATTTTGGTAATAATGTCTCCAACTTTAATTCCAGCTATTTCACCAGGAGATTGTTTTCCTTCTGCCGTATTCACTTGGTGGTGACCAACCACTAATACGCCTAAAGTATTAAGCTTCACCCCGATAGATTGTCCACCAGGAATGACTTTGAAATCCTTTAAAACGTTTACATCGACCTTTTTAATTGGAAAGCCCGCTAATTCTAAAAGCATTTCGTTCTTCCCGTATTGTTTGGCATATAATGAAACTGAATCATTTTCTTGTTGAACTGAAATACTTTTATTGTCAGGAGATACGACTGCTGATACAGGGGTAGCTCTTTGTAATTCGTAATTTTGTCCTTCAAAAAGGGTAATGTTTTTCGGAATTTGAAGATATTCTTGAAATGGTTTGGAAAATCCAATTGCAACTATTGAAACAAGGAGAATTCCACCAATTATTTTTCTAAGAAGTTCATATTTCAACATCTTCACTCTCCTCGCTTCTAGTCCACACACAACATTTATATATTTATGGCTACATCTTTAATTTTGCCTGACTCAAACTCATTTATAACCTCAGAACAAATAAAAAAGCTACCCATATTGGATAGCTTTACAAATTAACTGGTTATTTCCCATTATTTCTTTATTTATACTTATTAAAACAACAAAATATTTAAAGTCACTTTAATTTTTCTGCTAAAAATAAAAGTTCTTTCGCATGCTCTCTCGTTAAGTCTGTAATTTCTACTCCAGAGATCATCCGACCAATTTCTTTAATTTTTTCTTCGGCGTTAAGCGGTTTAACAGAAGTTTTCGTTCTACCATTACTAATACTTTTAGAAATGTAAAGATGTGTATCAGACATGGCTCCTACTTGAGGAAGATGAGTAATACATAGTACTTGTGAATTAACCGAAACTTTATAAATTTTCTCTGCAATCGCTTGGGCTACTCTTCCACTAACACCTGTATCTACCTCATCGAAAATAATGGCAGTAATTCCTTGGTGTTTAGAAAAAATACTCTTTAACGCGAGCATAATTCTAGAAAGTTCTCCTCCTGATGCAATTTTTGAAAGCGGCTTTAATGGTTCTCCAGGGTTTGTTGAAATATAAAATTCAACTTTATCGGAGCCTGTTCGTGTGAAAGAGTCATAATCACTTTCAAACATCACCTCAAAAACCGTTTTCTCCATGTATAAATCTTTTAATTCTTGATGAATTAGCTTCGTCAAATGAGTAGCGAATTTTTGTCTAATGATACTGATTTCTTTTGCTTCAATGGTTAAATCTTTTTTAATGGAAGTGAGTTCTTTTTGAAGCTGTTCAATATGTGTTTCTTTATTTTGAAGGGTTTCTATTTCTTCTTCAATTTTTGAACCATATTCAAGAATATCTTGTACCGTTTTCCCATACTTTCTTTTCAACTGATTAATTTCATTTAATCTGTCTTCAATCTCATTTAACCTTTGTGGGTCAAATTCAAGTATGTCTAATTCATTCCTTAAAGACCTTCCTAAATCCTCTAGCATATAAAAGCTTCCAGAAACCGCGTCAGCCATTTCCTTATATTTGCTGTCTAGTTGAGCAGCGTCTTCTAGGTGACTCATGAGAAGACCAATCCAATCGAGACCTCTTTGATCGCCATGAAGAGCCGAGTAACCAGATTTTATCGCATCGTATATACGTTCATAGTTGCTAAATCGTCTTTTCTCTTCTAACAATTCTTCATCTTCGTTAATTTTCAGCCCAGCTTTTGTGATTTCATCTAGCTGAAACGTGATTAAGTCTAATCGATGGGCAACCTGCTGTTCATTTTCACTTAAACTCTTTAATTTCTTAGAAGTTTGCTCATAAGATCGATAAAGCATCTCATACTCTTCAAGAGCAGGAATAATTTCCTCTGCACCAAACTGGTCTAATAAAGATAAATGTCTGCTTTCATCCATTAATTCTTGGTGCTCATGTTGTCCATGTATATCGATTAATGTGCTTCCAATTTCTCTAAGTGTTGAAATCGTTACAAGCTTACCATTTACACGGCAAACACTCTTTCCACTTCTAGATATATCACGACGCAAGACAATCATTCCATCTTCTATTTCGATTCCAAATTCCTTTGCTTTTAGATGACTTGGGTGTTCTAGGCTTTCAATTTGAAATAATCCTTCAATTTCAGCCTTATCTTCTCCATGGCGGACATACTCTGAAGATCCCCTACCACCAACAAGTAAATGAACAGCATCTATAATGATGGATTTCCCTGCCCCTGTTTCACCTGTTAAAACAGTTAACCCTTTTTCAAACGATACAGAAAGTTCTTCAATAATGGCAAAATTCTTAATTGATAATTCCCCTAACAAAAAATCTCACCTCGAATTAAAGCATATCAAGAAATCGATTTGAAATGGTTTCTGTGTCTTCAGGTGTTTTGCAAATGATTAAGATGGTATCATCTCCTGCAATCGTACCTAAAATTTCTTCCCAGTCTAGATTATCAAGCAAGGCACCAATGGCCATTGCATTCCCGGGCAGAGTTTTCATCACAAGAAGATGTCCTGCTGAATCAATTCGCACAAATGCATCCATTAGATTTCTTTTCAACTTTTGTAATGGGTTAAAGCGTTGGTCGGCTGGTAAACTGTATTTATATCTACCATCCATCAAAGGGACCTTTACTAAATGAAGTTCTTTAATATCTCTAGATACAGTTGCCTGCGTAACGTTAAATCCTTCATTCTTTAGCTCATCCACTAAATCATCTTGTGTTTCTATATCATTATTCGTAATAATTTCACGTATTTTTATATGACGTTGTCCTTTATTCAACTTTGCTCACCTCGAGATTACGGTAAAAAATAGATTATATCAGGAAATTCTCAGATGAATTTTTATAAAAATTCATGAAAAGCCCTATTACTATTATGTTAGCCGATTTTTCCTATCTTGTACAATCATTCATCGTTTTTCTCTGTTTTTTTATTTTATTCGACAAATACTATTAAAAACCTTCTAGAAAAAATAAAAATTTGAATATTCATACAAATAGAATAATGAATAACCATTTTTATCATAACAAAAAGGAATAAGCAGCTAATGCCTATTCCTCCTCTACTGTATCTGTATCTGTATCTGTATTTGTATCTTTACTTTTACTCTTCAATTCCGCGTGGGCTTCACTAACTACATTAGTAATTGGTTTAGGTAAGTAGTTCACTCCTACCTCTTTTTCCCCTTCCCAACGTAAGTGAAGAAGAAATTCTATATTACCGTCTCCACCTGTAATGGGAGAAAACGAAAGATCCCTTACATCAAAGCCTATCTCTAATGAGAATTCAGTAATCTTTTGTATAACCATATCGTGAACTTTCGGGTCTCTTACAATTCCTTTTTTTCCAACTTGCTCTCTACCTGCTTCAAACTGTGGTTTTACTAGTGCGACTACATCACTTCCTTGAACAAGCAAAGTTCTTAGTACAGGAAGTATCAGTTTTAAGGATATAAAAGAAACATCAATAGAAGCAAAGTTAGGCATATCCTTAACAAGGTCTGCAGGAGTTACATAGCGAAAGTTCGTTCTCTCCATCACAACCACTCGTTCATCTTGTCTTAACTTCCATGCTAGTTGATTATAGCCCACATCTAATGCATAGGACATTTTTGCTCCGTTTTGAAGGGCACAGTCCGTAAATCCACCAGTTGAAGCTCCTATATCAAGAAGAACTTTATCTTTGATATCAACATCAAAGATTTTTAGTGCTTTTTCAAGTTTAAGTCCGCCACGGCTAACATAAGGCAGAACTTTCCCTTTTACAGTTAAGGGTAAATCAACACTAACCTTTTCACCTGGTTTATCAAGACGATTTTCATTGCTAAAAACTAAGCCTGCCATAATCGCCCGCTTTGCTTTTTCCCTCGTTTCAACTAAACCTTTTTCTACTAATAATATATCTAAACGTTCTTTCTTACTTTTCATCATTTAAGCCCTTTTTTGTTTTTTTCGAGCCATTGTTTTTACATTATGAATAACATTTTCCGTTGTTAATCCAATCTCATTTAATAGCTCTTTAACACTACCATGTTCAATAAACTTATCTGGTATTCCCATACTTTTTATTTCAGCATGGTGATAGCCTTTATCGTGGGCAAATTCTAATACAAAACTTCCGAAACCACCTTGAAGAACGGCTTCTTCAATTGTAAGAATGGGTACATTCATACCAAATAAATCGATTAACATCACTTCATCAAGTGGTTTGATGAAACGTGCATTTACCACTTTGACAGAATACCCTTGTTTTTCTAAAACTTCTGCTGCTTCCATTGCCATCGGTATCGTCGTACCAAATGTTAAAATGACCGCATCTTCACCATCTCGAAGAACTTCCCAAGTTCCAATCGGTATAGTCTTTAGCTCCTCATCCATCGGAACACCCAGTCCGTTTCCTCTAGGGAAACGCATAGCAATTGGTCCATCATCGTATTTAATAGCTGTATTAACCATATGTTGACCTTCATTTTCATCTTTCGGCATCATCAGAACTAAGTTAGGAACATGTCGTAAAAATGCAATATCGAATACACCTTGATGTGTCTCACCATCTGCTCCTACAAGTCCTGCACGATCGATTCCCATAAATACATTTAAGTTTTGTCTACAAATGTCATGAACCACTTGGTCATAAGCCCTTTGTAAAAATGTTGAATAGATTGCTAAAAAAGGTTTCATTTTCTGTGTCGCTAAACCTGCAGCCACTGTAGCTGCATGTTGCTCAGCAATTCCTACGTCAAACATACGATCAGGAAATTCACTTGCAAAACCCTCTAACTTCGACCCAACAGGCATAGCTGGCGTAATGGCAACAATTCTTTCATCTTCGCGAGCCAGTCGTCTTACCGTTTCACTTACTAACTTACTCCAAGCTGGTGGAGGCGTAGTAGTTGGTTTAACAAAATCACCTGTTTCTATTTTATAAGGACCTGTTCCATGCCAAGTTCCCGTTTTATCCGATTCAGCAGGATGGTAGCCCTTCCCTTTTTTCGTTATAACATGAAGAAGTACAGGACCTTCCGTCTTCTTTGCATAAGCAAGGTTTTCAAATAAATCATCATAGTTATGACCGTCCACTGGACCAAGGTAGGTGAATCCTAATTCTTCAAAAAACATACCTGATACGAACATATATTTAAGGCTATCCTTTAGCCTTTCTGCTGTTGAAGCTAATTTGCCGCCAACTGCAGGAACTTTCTTAAGTAACATTTCTAATTCGTCTTTTACCCATTGGTATTTACCAGCTGTTCTGAGTTTTCCGAGAACATTATGAAGAGCCCCTACATTCGGTGCTATGGACATCTCATTATCATTCAAAACCACAATCATATTCTTCTTTTCGTGACCAATATGATTTAGCGCTTCTAAAGCCATACCACCCGTTAAAGCACCATCACCAATTACCGGGATAACATGAGATTTTTCCTTCCTGATATCTCTTGCAATCGCCATACCCATAGCAGCTGATAGAGAAGTGGAGCTATGTCCTGTTTCCCATACATCATGCTCACTCTCAACCATTTTAGGGAAACCACATAATCCTTTATACTGTCTTAATGTATCAAATTCACAGGCTCTTCCTGTTAAAATTTTATGTACATAAGATTGATGACCTACATCCCATAAAATTTTATCCTTCGGGCTATCGAAACATTTGTGAAGTGCCACCGTTAATTCAACAACACCTAGGTTTGGTCCGATATGGCCCCCTGTTGCTGATAGTTTTTCAATTAAAAAATTCCGAATATCCTCACTGAGAGCTTCTAGTTCTTGATTATTCAACTTTTTTAAAAAGGAAGGGTCTTTAATTGATAAAAGATCCATGTTAGGACCACTCACTTTCATTTCTAATTGGTACGTTGTCTCGTTCTAATTTATCTATTAATCCGTAAAAGTTGCCTCTTCAATTATACTACCTCTAGACTACCTTATTACAAAGGATTTTCCAAATGCCAATGTAGCTTATTAGTTTAGCACAGTATAAAATGATTAAAAATGATAAAAGAGCCGCTAACACAAAAGTGATAACGGCATTTTAACACTCCACTCAGGTCGTATTGGCAAGTTTGGTTGATATGTATAAAAAGGAGGATTCATTTCCTCCCTACTAAAAAGTATATCACACGTGTGAATTTGCCTCAAATTATACTTTTCTTTGGGCTGTTATAGATGAGTTTTAACAAACTAGATACAACAAAATTTAGATTTAATGATCACGACTAGCCACTAAATCAGTAATTTCCTCAAGCACCGCAGTGTCTAGACCCGTTTGTTTTAAAGAAGATTTAGCCATGTCAATATGTTGACTTAAAGCTTGTTTGGCTCCATTCATCGTTAATAGCGCAGGATACGTACTCTTTTGATTTTGCTCATCACTTCCTACACGTTTGCCAATCTTTTCTTCTGACCCCTCTAAATCTAAAATATCATCCTGAATTTGAAATGCTAGGCCAAGATGATGAGCAAATGCTGTTAGTAGCTCCACTTGTTTATCATTTGCGTTTGCCAAAATAGCACCAGCCATTACACTGTACGATAACAACTTACCCGTCTTGTGAATATGAATATATTCTAGATCTTCTAATGTAAGAAGCTTTCCTTCAGCCTCCATATCAGCGACTTGACCGCCAACCATTCCCTCAGCGCCTGCCGCTTTTGCCAGTTCCAGAACTAGTTTCATTTTTACATCCGCACCTGCAAATTTCTCTGGTGTTTCTGCTATCAGTTGAAAACTATGTGTTAATAAGGCATCTCCCGCTAGAATAGCAAAAGCCTCACCGAAAACTTTATGATTTGTTGGCTTACCTCTACGCAGGTCATCATCATCCATACTTGGCAAATCATCATGTATAAGTGAGTATGTGTGAATCATTTCAATTGCAGCTGCAGTTTGTAAGCCCTTTTCCGTTTGCTCTCCAAATGCTTCTAATGTTGCAAACAAAAGTAATGGTCGAATTCTCTTTCCACCTGCTTCTAACGAATAAAGCATAGACTCTTTTAGAACAGAAGGTGCCTTTAATCGATTCACACTTTCTCTTAATTGATTTTCCACTAACATCTTGTGTTTGTTTGAAAAGGGGACAAAAGTATCGTTCATCCTTTTATTCCTCCTCTCCAATGGAGAAATTTTCTTTACGTCCATCCTCTGTTAATATTTGTGTTAGCTGTTCCTCCACATTTTTAAGTTTATCGTGGCAGAGCTTTGATAGTTCCATTCCTTCTTTATAGATCGAAATGGCTTCCTCTAATGGGATATCCCCTTCCTCTAGCTTATCTACTATTACTTCTAATTTTTTCATAGCTTCTTCAAAAGTTAGCTTTTCTTCTACGCTCATTTATTTCCCTCTCCTTTTATCTCTTCTACTTTACAAGTCAGCGAACCATCTGCGAGCCGTACTTCAATAAGCTCGTTATCCTTAACGTTCTCAACACTTTTCACAAGCTTACCTTCTTCACCATAAACAAGACTATATCCACGGTCCATAATTTTGAGAGGACTTAATGCCTCCAAAGTAGCTAAGACACGACCGAAATCCTTTTGTTTATCTAATAATCGATTAGTGAGTGACCGGTTCAATTGCTTTTCTAATTTTTCCTGTTTTAATTTAGCCTCATCCAATAGACCTTTAGGATGACTTCTCTCCACCCGTCTGTGAAGATGTCTAAACTCCTCTTGCTTTATTTCAAAGTTTTTCTTTGCACCACGTACTAGTCCTTCTGATAACTTATCAACTTGTTCTAACTTTTGCTCGTATAATCTTTGAGGATATCTAAAAGCATAAGATTTTTGGATCCTTGCAAGTCGATCGGATTGAAAATTAAATTTTTCTTTCATTACTCTTATGAGTCGCGTTTGCCTAGTGAGTACTCTTTCCAACATCTCTTCCATATGGGGGACAGCCAACTCCGCTGCAGCGGTTGGTGTTGGTGCTCTTAAATCAGCAACGAAATCCGCAATTGTAAAGTCGGTTTCATGACCTACCGCAGATATGATAGGGGTCCTAGAAGCAAAGATTGCACGAGCAACCAATTCTTCGTTAAAAGCCCAAAGTTCTTCAATGGAACCACCACCACGACCTACTATTAGAACATCAATTTCACCTAACTCATTTGCCTTTTCAATCGCTCTTGCAACGGACGGAGCAGCTTGATCTCCTTGAACTAGTGCAGGGAAGATGAGAATATTTGCGATAGGATATCGTCGCTTGATGGTTGTAATAATATCTCGAATAGCAGCACCTGTTGGGGAGGTAATGACACCTATGGTATTTGGGTACTTTGGCAACGGCTTTTTATACTCTAAAGAGAATAGACCATCTTTTTCTAATTTCTCTTTCAACTGTTCAAAAGCTAAATATAAATCCCCGACTCCATCTGGCTGTAATTCTTTAATATAGATTTGGTATTGTCCACTTGATTCGTAGACAGAAATTTCTCCCCTTATTAAAACCTTCATTCCGTTCTCAGGAGAAAATTTCATATTTTTATTGTAGCTCGAAAACATTACAGCTAAAATTCTCGACTTTTCATCCTTTAAGGTAAAATACATATGTCCGCTAGAATGTTGTTTGAAATTTGATATTTCACCTTTCACTAAAACATCTTGAAGATGAGGATCAGCATCAAATTTTCTTTTAATATATTTAGTTAATGCTTGAACACTTAAATAACGCTGTTCTATCATAGTTAACTCCTTAAAAAGAATGCGTTTATTAAAAACAAAAAACTGTCCCTTCTATTATAAAAAAAGAGCTGCCATTCGTCACGCTAGGATACTGCTCGAATAGGCTCCGTTTACATAATAGATTCAGGACAGCAATCAAGTTCAATTATAGATTGTTTAGTTTTTCAGTATGTAATTTTGCTGCTTTCACCGTATTATACATAAGCATCGTAATAGTCATTGGTCCCACTCCACCTGGTACAGGGGTAATATATCCAGCGACCTTTCTTGTTTCCTCAAAGGCAACATCCCCGCATAACTTACCGTTTTCGTCTCGATTCATTCCAACGTCAATGACAATGGCCCCCGGTTTAACATGGTCTGCTGTGATTAGATTGACTTTACCAACAGCAGAAACAATGATATCCGCTGTTTTCGTATGTTCCTTTAAATGAATGGTTTTTGAATGACAGTATGTAACCGTAGCGTTTTCATTAAGAAACAATTGTCCAGAAGGCTTTCCGACAATATTACTTCTCCCTACAATAACAACATGCTTCCCTTCCACCGGTATGTTGATTTCTTTTAGCATCTCCATGACTCCAAATGGTGTACAAGGAAGTAATGCATCTTGTCCAGTCATCATTCTCCCAATATTAATAGGGTGGAATCCATCAACATCTTTTTCGGGTATGATTGTCTCAATTACTTTCTTCTCATTAATATGTTTTGGGAGTGGAAGTTGCACAAGAATCCCATGTATGGAAGCATCTATGTTTAAATCTTGAATGGTATTTAATAATTCTCTTTCAGAAACCGTATCTTCCAATTCAATCAAAACTGAATGCATACCTAACTCTTGACAGGTTTTACGTTTGTTTGTCACATACGTCTTTGATGCAGGATTATCCCCGACGAGAATAACAGCAAGTCCAGGGACAATATTTTGCTTTTTTAACTTTTCTACTTCTTTTTCAATTAATTCTTTCTTTTTATTAGCAATTTCTCTACCATCTATTAATGTTGCGGTCATCCCGTTTCCCCCCTTAGGTCCATTTAGAGGAATTTAACTTTAGAAAGGACACCATTGATAAATCTGCTTGAGTTTTCGTCTCCATAAATTTTTGCAATCTCAATAGCTTCATCAATAGCAACGTTTGCTGGTACTTCCTCTTTGCAATAAAGCAGTTCGTAAACAGCTAGCCTTAATAAATTGCGATCAACATTTGCTAAACGTTCAATAGTCCATTTCTCTAAATGGTTTTTTATTACCTCATCAATCGTCAGTTGATTATCCATGACACCCAAAACTAATTTATTTAAATAGTTATCACCTGGTTGGTCTTCAAGCACATTTACCACGGCCTGTTTTGGTTCGATCTCACTTACTTCAATTTGGAATAAAGCTTGTAATGCTTTCTCTCTCGCTGTTCTTCTTTTCATTCTATTAATACTCCTTCTACATAATAATTCTTTATCTGCTTTTTAGTGACGCAACTTTTATAGGGTTAACATTAAATTATGTATTTATAGTTACAGCCAATAATTAATCCATACTGATAATAGCACAATGAAGGATTCAACGCACTTTAATCGTAAATAATTTAATATTCAATCTTAATTTTAAAATAGTATATTTTCAATCTGTCCAATTATTTGATGAAACACACACATTTTTAGAAATTTGGGCTTATTGCAATATAAAAAAGCCAAAGACGATACTTATGTCTTTGGCTTAAGGAAAATTACATTTCTTGGTCTGATTCTACTTCGTTTTGCTTTTGATTTTCAAATTGAATCCCTACGATATGAACATTTACTTCTTCTGCATCAAGTGCAGTCATATTTAAAAGTGCTTGGCGGATATTATCTTGAACCTTTTGTGCAACAGTAGGAATAGATACTCCGAACTTCATTAAGCAGTAAACGTCCACTTTAATGCCCTCTTCAGTAAGTTCTACTTTAACACCTTTACCATGGTTTTTCTTGCCCAGTCTCTCTACAACACCTGAAGCAAAGTTTCCTCTCATTTGAGAAACTCCTTCTACTTCAGAAGCAGCGATACCTGCAATAACTTCAATTACTTCTGGAGCAATTTCCACTTTACCAAGGCCTGTGTTTCCTTGGCTCATTTCCAAGATGTTATTTTCGCTCATTGAAAGCACCTCCTATTATTCTTCAGTACCCATTACATCGTACATTTCTAAAAACTTAGTATTAAATTGCCCTTCTACAAACTTTTCATGACTAAGCAATTTTAAATGGAATGGAATAGTTGTATGAATTCCTTCGACTACGAATTCACTTAGAGCTCTCTTCATACGTGAAATTGCCTCTTCCCTACTACTTCCATACGTAATGACTTTCGCAATCATGGAATCATAATACGGTGGAATCCTATAACCAGGGTATGCTGCTGAATCTATTCTTACTCCTAGACCACCAGGCGGCAAATACATTTCTATTTTTCCTGGAGAAGGCATAAATTTCTTCTCAGGGTTTTCTGCATTGATCCTACATTCAATTGCCCAGCCTGTGAAAGTAACTTCTTCTTGCTTAAGAAGTAATCTTTCTCCAGATGCAATTTTAATTTGTTCTTTAATAAGATCTACTCCTGTAACCATTTCTGTAACAGGGTGTTCCACTTGTATACGAGTGTTCATTTCCATGAAGTAGAATTTACGATTGCGATAATCATATATAAATTCTACCGTGCCAGCGCCTGTATAATCAACTGCTTTAGCTGCTTTAACTGCAGCATTTCCCATTTCCTCACGAATTTCCCCGTCAAGAGCAGGTGAAGGCGTTTCTTCTAATAATTTTTGAAGTCTTCTTTGGATTGAACAATCCCTTTCACCTAAGTGAAGAGTATTTCCAAAATTATCAGCTAGCACTTGAATTTCAACATGGCGGAAATCTTCTATATATTTTTCAATATATACGCCTGGATTACCAAACGCAGTTAATGCTTCTTGTTGGGTAATATTAATTCCTTTAATTAAATCTTGTTCATTACGAGCTACCCTAATACCTTTACCGCCTCCACCAGCAGTAGCCTTAATAATAACAGGGTATTCAATTTTATTTGCTAAAGCAATCGCTTCGTCTATATGATTAATAATTCCTTGAGAACCTGGAACAATTGGTACGCCAGCCTCTTTCATCGTTTCACGTGCAATATCTTTAGTCCCCATTTTACTAATTGCCTCAGGTGTTGGCCCTACAAATGTAATGTTACATTCACGGCAAAGCTCAGCAAAATCAGCATTCTCCGCTAAAAATCCATATCCAGGATGGATAGCATCACAATCCGTTAACTTAGCAACACTAATAATATTGGTAAAATTTAAATAGCTATCCTTTGATGCAGTTGGTCCAATACAGTAAGCTTCATCAGCTAGCTGAACATGTAATGATTCTCTATCAGCTTCTGAATAAACCGCTACAGATTCAACCCCTAACTCGCGGCACGCACGGATGATACGTACAGCAATTTCTCCTCTATTTGCGATTAACAGTTTTTTTATCATTTAAAAACCGCTCCTTATTCAGGTTTAACTAAGAATAGTGGTTGTCCGTATTCAACTAATTGGCCATCTTTAACTAGAATTTCAACAATTTCCCCATTTACTTCTGCTTCAATCTCATTAAACAGCTTCATTGCTTCAACGATACATACGATAGCATCCTTCGAAACTTTTGAACCTACTTTTACATAAGCATCAGAATCTGGTGATGGAGACTGATAGAATGTTCCTACCATTGGTGAAGTAATTTTATGTAAATTAGATGTATCCACATTTACTTCTTTAACTGGCTCTGCTTGTTTCTCTTCAACAGGAGCTGTTTGGCTTACAGCAGCTGGAACAACAACTTGTGGTTGAGGCGTTTGTTCAACTACAGCAGTCTGAACAGCAGGTCTAGTTACTACTTCAGTTCCTGCAACATTCTTTTTCATTTTTATCTTAGAACCTTCAAATTCGTAAACAAACTCATCTAGACTAGATTGATCAACAAGCTTAATCAATTCTCGGATTTCTTGTACTTTTAACATTTTTGGCACCCCTTGTAGTTTCTCGTTTTTAGCACTAGATACTAATATCATACGATAAGACCTTATAAAAGTTCAATAGGAATACATCAAAACTTCCTTAGTGCTTGACTAATATATAATTCTACATTTCTTTCTAAAAATCATTTAAATTTTTTTGAATTTTTTGTGTACTTTTTACCAGCTTAATTTTCAAAAAACTCTAAAAACACTGTAAAAACTAAATAAAACCTGTTTCTATTAAAGGAATTTTGATTTGTAATATCGAAATAGTATTTTCTAGAGGAGGTTGAAATATATTGAAATCTATTGAAGATATAAAACAGGAAGATTTAATCAGGAAAAATTCACTGGTTATTAAAGCAACCTTTGTAAGCGTTATCCTGGCTACAATGGTTGATATTGCCATGAAAAAAGAGCTTGCCGTAATTTTATCTATCGTGATTGGTGGGGGGATTGGTGTTGGTATTATCGCCACCCTACACTACTTAAAGAAACTAACTTCAGTTATACCTTATCTTGCTATCTCCATAGTAGCTATAGTCATCTATATCATTATGGAGAACACAGTGTCACCAACTGCCTACTTCTTAGTTTATTTTATTATTGCAACTTCTGCGATTTATATGGAAAGACTGGTCCTTTGGTTAGGTTCTATACTAGGTTTTGTCTTAATCACATTATTTACTTCTTTCCATCATGAAGTATTGCCATTAGAAACTAAGAACTATGTGACTATCTACTTACTATATCTATTAGTTACTGTGTTATTATCCTTTCAACTCGCCATATCAAAAAAATTATCGGAGAATATTGTTTCTGCTCAAAAAGAAACCGAGCTTCTTCTTTATAAAGATAGAGAGACAAAACAGACAGTTGAAGAAAGTACAATAAATCTTTCCAGCTTAATTGATTTTGTAAAAACAAAAAGCCATGAAAATGTCCAATCCTCTCATGAAATGAATCAATCAATAGGGGAGATTGCTTCAGGTATCCAGTCACAATCGGATGCTATTTTTGAAATTACTCAATCTCTGGATAAATCTAATCAAGTCGTTACTAAAACCAATCAGCTAGTAAACAAACTCCATGATGACGCTCTTTTAGCCGAGAGAGTAACGAATGACGGTGAAAAGCTTGTTTCAACATTAAAAGAAGACCTGTCCGTTTCCTTTGAGAATATGAAAAAAGTGAATGACTATATGCATTCATTATCCAATCTTGTAAAGGAAACCTCTCTATTTGCTAAGACAATCCAAGATATTGCCGATCAAACCAACCTTTTAGCACTGAATGCATCGATTGAGGCTGCACGGGCTGGAGAAAGCGGAAAGGGATTTGCGGTTGTAGCTGACGAGGTAAGAAAACTGGCAGATAGTACAAGGATGACAGCTACCCAAATTTCTGAAAATCTTGGTAATGTGATGCTTGACATGGGACAAACGGAAGAAAACGTGAATATAACGGGAGAAAAAATCACGCACAATTTACAATTAGCAGTAGAAACACAGGAAGCTTTTACGCAAATTCAAAGGACCTTTAATCAATTAAAAGAGGATATTACTATATATGGGTCGCTTACAGATGAAATTTATCAATCGTCTACGTCGATTGGAACATCCATTAATGAATTTAGTACGGTTATTGAACAAGCGAGTGCTTCATTACAAGAATTAGCATCAACTGTTGGACTCCAAACCAATCAGCATGAATTATTGTTCACTTCAGTGTCAAAAGCTCAAAATTCAGTAGATAATCTATTAAAGATACAACAAAAATAACGGAAAGCCGCTGAGTGCTTTCCGTTTACTTTTCATATTCATTATTTTTTAGCTTGGAATTCTACAGCAACTGGTTGAAGGTTGCCCATTTCCGTTCTTACTAGTTGGATAATGTCGTTAGCTGCTGAAGCAGATGGCTCTTGCGCTTTTACCGTAATTAGAACTTTCTCACCATCAGCACGAACTAATGCATCGTCATAACCCATAGCAACGATTAAAGTTTCTAGTAAACTTTCTTTTTGTGTCACATCATCTAAATGTTGAATTTTATCATATGCTTCATTACGTTTTTCATTTGGTAAATCCGTTGAAGCTACAATCGCTGTTAACTCTTCTTTCATTTTGCTGCGCTCTTCATCTAACTTTAAACGTAAAGACTCGAATACTTCGTCGCTAGCTGTGCTAGAGATCACTGCTTCGCCATCTTCTGTTTCAGTTGATGCTGTTTCTTGATCTTGTTTCTCTTTTCCTTCTTCTTGTACAGCAGCGAAATCACTACCTTTTTGTTCTGGTGAAGTAATGTAATACACCGACAATACCACTACTAAACTTAACATTGTTAATAACCAAACTGTTTGCTTTTTCAATAACATTTATAATTCCCCCTTTTATTTTCTTGGCATTACTGAAACTCTATGACTCGGTACATCTAGTAATCTAGTGACCGATTCAATAATCCACTTTTTCACTTGAATATTCTCTGCCCCTTTTGCGACAACGAGAACACCACGAATCTCAGGTTTTTTCGTTTCTAACACAATCGGGACCTCTTTTTCACCATTTCGGACGATCACGAGTTGTTCATCTTTCGACTGGTCTTCCACTTTCCTTTGACCACCTTCACGATCCGTTTCGTCCGTATTCTGGGATTTAGTAATTACATTTTTCTCTAGAATCTTTCTCTCCGTTGCATCTACGTTGACAACAACCATCACATTGCTTACACCAGTTATTCCTTCTAGAGCCTCTTTTAACTGGGTTTCATAATGCTTTTCATATGCAGAGATGATGTCAGATCCACCTGAACTTTTTTGCCCAAAGGTTTCAACGGTTTCAGCTTTCTCATTCGTTTCACTTGAAACGGGGAAGCTGGCATTTGTTGTTTCATCACTAAAAAACGAGTTACTAACTAACATGATGGCTACACCAAATAATAAGACGAGAATTAAATACTGATACTTTCCGGCCTTTTTATCGGACTGATTCTCTTTTGAAAAGAGATTTTTAAGCCATGTGATTGGGCCTTTTCCATTATCCATTGCTTAAGTGTTCCCCCCTTCTACTACAATCTCAACATTAGCTGGTTGAACATCCCATTTTTCATAAAGAAGAGAAGCAATTTTTTTAGAATTTTCATCTTCCTGGTCCTTTGAAGGGAGAGGTTGTTTCGTATTAATTTCAACCTTTTTGACCACTGCTACAGCTTCGGCTTCTTTTCCTGGATCCTTCAGATGAACGACGATTGATTTCAGATTATCTGGAAAATCACTATTGCTACTCTCGTCCACTATAAGATCAATGTCAGCAATCTCTAATCCGTATTGGTCCATCAACTCCTCTTCTGCGTCCTTTTTAAGTTGGACAGCCATCTGTTCTAAAATATATGCACGATGGGAGGCTTGTATTTCTTTTTTTTGCAATTCTATTAAATTTTCCATATTTTTTTCTTCAGAACTCTTTATTCCAGGGATTGAAGCTAGCGCCGTCTCAAAATCATTCGAAACTAGTTTTAAAACAGGCGATAAAATAATGCCAATTAACAGCAGTCCTGCCACCATCTTCGTATACTTTTGCATGCTTGAGTTGGGGAGAAGCATATCGATGACGGTTGCAAGTAGAACAAAGAGTATAATATTGGTAATCCATTCTTTTAAAAAATCCATTTGTTCTCCCTCCTTAACGAACCATCATCGTTAAATTTCCAGCTGCAATAATTACGGTCAAACTTAGGAAGAACATAAGTGAAACAATTCCTAATGCAGCAAATATATAAATAATACTCTTGCTAATGATATCGAGGCAGGAAATCACAGGACCTCCACCAAGTGGCTGCAAGATAGCTGCCGCAAATTTATATATGAACGCAATCATTAAAATCTTGATTGCAGGGAATGCAACGATTAGTAGTAGAATGACCACACCGGCTATTCCAACCGTATTTTTTAATAAAAGAGATGCGCTAATCACTGTGTCTGTTGCATCGGTAAACATTCTCCCTATTACCGGTATGAAATTTCCAGTAATAAACTTAGCAGTTCGAATGGTGATTCCATCCGTAACAGCAGCAGATGCTCCTTGTACAGATAGTACTCCTAGAAAAACAGTTAAAAATAAACCTAGTAAACCAATACTCCAGTTCCTTAGTAAGTTTCCTAGCTGTGTCACTTTGTAATGCTCCGTTAGTGTACTAACAATACTTAGAACGGCCGAAAGGAACAGTAATGGCAGTATGATATATTGGATTAAAAGTCCACTTGTATTCATGAGGAATAGAATGACTGGATGAAAGAATGCTGCTGATATTAATCCTCCTGATGAGGCAATTAAAGCAAGCAAAAGTGGAATCAACGCTAGAATGAAAGAAATCATGGTATTGATTGCGTTATTAGCATATTGAATAGCAATATGAAAACTATTTAATGCAATAATAATTAACACCATAAACACTATTGAATAAGCGATTTTACTGACAGAACTATTTTCAAATGAATTTTGTAGAGATTGTAAAAACATCGAGAAAACCGTTAGCATAATAAGAGTTCCAAGTAATTTTCCATTTACAATAAATTCATGAAACAAAAATTTTACAAATCCTGAAAACCATTCCTTAATGGAGAAATGTTTCTCTCCTTTAATGAAATCGTAAAGACTTCCTTTCTGACTTTCAGGAAGAAACCCACCATACTCATTTATAATGTCTTCCCAATATTTTTTAAGCTCGTCCATTTTAAGTGATTCAATTTGTGAATCCACTATTTGTTGCGGATCCAAGTTTATGTGACTCTCTTCTTCTCCGTTTGTATTGGCTTGTACACTGGTAGTAATAGTTAAGAAAAAGAATGCTGCGAATATCGTTGAAATAATCTGCGTCCATTGCTTCAATTTTTTCACCTTCTTTTAAACGGGTGTGTAGTCATCTAATTTGGAATCAATTGGATAATGGTCTCTATTAGTACGGTTAATATTGGAATAGCCATTGCGAGGATAAGGATTTTACCAGCCATTTCTATCTTAGAAGCAATCGCTCCTTGACCGGCATCTTTCGTAATTTGCGACGCAAACTCCGCAATATAGGCTATACCAATAATCTTTAGAATGGTTTCTACGTAAACTAAATTGACGTTTGCGTTGACTGCAATCTTCTCAAGCATGTGAATAATCGCATAGATTTGGTCTACTAGGTAAAGAAAGATTGAACAGCCAACAAAGACAACTAATAAAAAGGCGAAATTGGGTTTTTGCTCTTTTATGATGAGTGCTAGAAAGGTAGCGATAAGTGCAACTCCGACTATTTGAATAATCTCAATGACAAAACCCTCCCTTACCCTTGGAAAAGAAATACGGATTTAATCTTTTGAAATAAGTTATCTACTATTGATGCAACCATGAACAGAATATATATAAACCCAAACAAAGTTACCCATTGGGCATATTCTTTTTTCCCTACTTGATCGAGAATCGTATGTAAAAAGGCCACTACTATTCCAACCCCCGCAATTTTAAAAATAATATCTACTTCTAAACCCATATCCTTACCTCCTCGAAACTGTCATGGCATTAATTGTCGAATCAAACGAAGTCCCACTTATTTCTATTAAATTAGTAAAATAACTAATAATATCCCTGATAGAAGCCCTAAGCTTTTGACCATCTTTTCGTACTTTGCTTGTTTTTCACAAGCATCTGCTTCCTCACGCTCTAAGTGAGAAAGGGTTAATCGAATCTGTTTTTGTTGAGAAATCCGGTCGTGGCGACCTAAAGTTTCTCCAAACTGCTTCATAATTTCAAATTCTCCCTGTTTAAAGGCTGTCAGCTTCCAGACTTCCTTTAAACTCTCTTCCCATGCTGCTTTTACGGTTGTATCCGAATTGGTTAATTTTTTTGCAAAAGATTCAAAAAACCATGATAATGGTTTTGAAAGCTGTGTAGACAAACGCCTTGATGCTTCATGCAAAGGAGTATGTCCATACATAATTTCAGCTTCTAGCGATTGAAGAGCCGATTTCAATTGTCGAAGCTGTCTTGGTCTTTCATTTAAGTGTCGAGACGCTTCATAGCCCGTCCAAGTCGTTGCTACAATAATTATTAAAGCGCCGATTAATTTAATCATCTAAGTCACTCTCACTTTTTGTGCCATCTGTTTCCCGGTCGCATCCTTTATGGATAGAATCGTTCCAGGGCCTTCAGATCGACCTAATTCGATATACCTTTGAAAGATTCCCATTTCTATAAGTGGTCTTAAAGATGGTCGTTTTTTGACTTCATCAAAGCTATTTCCATGAGTGGTCATAAATAGCTTAATTCCAGCATTTACCGCTTCCATAATGGCATCACTATCTTCTTTTCTACCAATTTCATCTACTACAAGAACATCCGGACTCATGGAACGAATCATCATCATCATTCCTTCTGCTTTTGGACAGGCATCTAACACATCAATTCTTGGACCAAAAGTTAATTGTGGGACTCCGTTTACACTTCCGGCAATCTCAGACCTTTCATCGACAATTCCAACTTTATACGGCAATCCATCTTCACCACCGTCGGAAATAATTCGAGCTAAATCTCTTAGAAGTGTGGTCTTACCCGTTTGCGGAGGACCGATTATCATGGTATGGAGCCAACCTTCCTCAAATAGAAGTGGAACTAATTTCTCGGCAATGCCTACCTTTTCTCTAGCAATTCGAATATTAAAGGAAGAAACATCGCGAATCGCTTTTACCTGTCCATTTTCAAGTATTACTTTTCCTGCTAGTCCCACACGATGACCGCCAGAAATCGTAACATAACCTCTTTTTAACTCTTCCTCTAACGTATAAATCGAAAAATGACTAATTTTATTCAAAAGCTGAAGAGCATCCTCAGGTTGTACAATATAAGATAAAAAACGAGGAATCCCCTTGACCGTTACTTCAATGGGTCTATTAATCCGTATTCTAATTTCTTCCATTCCGTCTTTATGAAAAGGAGGAATCTGTTCTAATTGATTAGCTATATTTTTTGGGAGCATGTTCAAAACTTCTTCCACAGCGTCTCCTCCTAAATCTTTATAAATTCCTTACGAATCTAGCGAATGATACTAACAAAATGATACGAAAACAGCCTTAATTCAAATGTATGCCTACTTGGCCACAATATGACTTTCTTTTCAAAACGTCGTAAATAAATGTTTTTACGAATAAAAAGTAAGACTCTATTTGTAATGATGGTTGCATTAGCCAACATCTGAGATGAAATCTCTGAGTGGATTGGAGCGGAAGGCACTTGACTCTTGCGGGAAGTAGAGGAAAGGTCGAGACCCCACAGACGGCACGTCGAGGAGGCTCGACTTCCTCCCCGCGGAAAGCAAGTGCCTGGAGCGGAAAGGAACGGGCAAAAATGCAAAATCTTTTATTCGTTTGATTTCTCTACTTTTGTTCAAACTAAATAGGAAATAGAACTTGTTTGGAGGGCTTATGAAAAAGAAGATATACTTTCTATTACTACTTATTACATTTTCAGTATTTAATCCAAAGCCAGTAGTAAAAGGGGAAACTAACCAGCATAATCGTCCCAAAAATGTCATTTTGATGATAGGAGATGGAATGGGTCTAGGCCAAATGGAAATCGCCAGAATGTTTGAATATGGCCGGGAAGGCAAATTATTTATTGAAACACTTCCTCACGTAGGCTTAGTCCATACCTACTCAGCTAATAACGTTGTAACAGATTCAGCTGCTGGAGGTACCGCTTTAGCAACAGGGGTGAAAACAAACAATGGAATGATCGGAATGTCTCCTGACAAAAAAGAAGTAGATAGTATACTTGATAAATTTAAGGCGAATGGAAAAAAGGTTGGAGTCATTTCCACCAATACAGTTACCGATGCCACTCCAGCTTCCTTCACCGCGAGTGTACAAAATCGCTGGGACGGTCAATACGAAATAGCTAAGCAACAGCTTAAATTAAATGTTGATGTTTTACTTGGGGGCGGATCACAATTTTTTCAGAAACGTGACGAGCGCGGAGCTTCATTAATAGATGAATTTAAGAACAAGGGGTATTCATATGTAACCAATAGAACCGAGCTTTCAAAAGCAAAAGGAGAAAAACTGCTCGGTTTATTTAACTCTTCATACATGTCATTTAAATTAGATCAAGAGGTATTAAAAAGTAATGAACCTTCACTGACAGAAATGACTCAGAAAGGGATCGAATTCTTATCAAAAGGAGAAACAGGATTCTTTTTAATAGTAGAAGGGGCAAGAATTGATCATGCTGCACACTCTTCGGATATTACTGGTATTTGGAAGGAGACAATTGAATTTGATCAAGCGGTAAAAGGAGCTGTCAACTGGGCAAATACTCGGAATGATACTCTCGTAATTGTTGTAGCAGATCACGAAACAATGGGGATATCTTTAACCGAACCAATTGCACTAAACGAGTTAAAAAACATTAAAGTTTCACCAGCTTATATGGCATCAAAGCTCATCCGGAAAAAGACAAAGGATGGATATACTGAAAAAAGTATAAAGGATGTCTTTAAAACATATGCCCATATTGAACTATCAAATGAGGAAGTTAAAAAATTCAATGAAAGTATAGAAAACTCAAAAGATCAGGTTTATAAAAAATTTAAAGTCTCATGGGAAATAGGAAATCTGATTTCTGAACACTATCAGGCTGGAATTGTTAGAAATGAAGTACGCTCTATTAGCAAGACTGGGGGACATACAGGTAATATGATTCCTATATTTGCGTTTGGAAAAGGAGCAGAAGTCTTTGATGGAGTGATGGACAATACCGATGTTCCAAAAAGAATTGAAAACTTAATGGGGTATGAATTTTTAGAAGAATAATGAATTAATCGGTAAGGAGACTGAGGACATTCCCTCTTCTCCTTATTTCAATATAGAAGATAACAGGAGATATTATGAATAATATTAGTGCAGCAAATTACTTATCAGCTATCTCTCATTTACCTATCAAAGAGATTTATGGGAAGCAGGAATTGTTAACAGACGATTTTTTAATTGAAAGAGAAGGGAATTTCGAGATCTTTTATTCACCCCATAATGAATATGTTAATCTTTCTGCAAAGATACTAATTCTTGGAATTACACCCGGTTGGACTCAGATGGAATGTGCGATCCGACATACAAGGCAATATATGGAGGAAGAAAATGATATACAAACGATATTTAAGAGGGTAAAAAGAGATTGCCGTTTCTACGGGAGTATGAGAAAGAACCTTATTTCCATGCTTGATGAACTGAAATTAAATCTATTTCTACCATTATCTTCTACTGAAGATTTATTCTCGGAAAGAGACTATCTAATACATACTTGCTCCTTAATTAAATATCCTTTGTTCGTCAAACAGGAGAACTATAACGGCCATTCTCCGTCCATAACCCAAAATATTTTTATACAAAAATATGTGCAAAACACGTTGCAGACAAATATTTTACCGTTAAAGAATCCTTTAATCATTCCTTTAGGAAAAGCAGTTGAAACAATACTAGTGAAATGGATTCAAGCTTCCTATATCAAACAAGAACAATGTTTATTAGGATTTCCTCATCCTTCTGGAGGTAATGGTCATAGAATTAAACAATTTAACGAAAGAAAAGAATCTTTTAAGCAAAAGTTAATTCAGCACTTTACCAGTTCAACTGAAGTATCCAATAATATATATATATAGGTATACGTACAGGCATTCTGAAGCTATCCTGAGTAAGTATATTAGAAATAGGTATTTGAGGGATGTGAGAGTGAATGCCTGCGATTTCTGGAGAAGAGTATATAAAACGAGTGGATCAACTTCATTCGGAAATTTGGCTAGATGGCACAAAGGTAACTGGAGAGTTATCCAAACATAAAGCTTTTAGTGGCGTTATACAAACCCAAAGTCAATTGTATGACCTTCAATTAGATCAATCTATAATAGACAAAATGACCTTTCCTTCTCCTTCTTCAGGTGACAAAGTAGGAGTTTCATTTTTAGAGCCAAGAACAATAGAAGACTTGGCTCTACGCCGATTCATGATTCAAACATGGGCAAAAGCTAGTGGGGGAATGCTCGGAAGGTCTCCTGACTATATGAATACTGCGTTAATGTCTATCGCTAGTTCAGCTGACATTTTATCTAAGCAAGATGCAAGCTTTACAAAAAACTTAGAAAGATATTTTGAATTTGTTCGAGAAAATGACTTATGTATGACACACACCTTTATCAATCCACAAGTGAACCGCTCTAAAATCTATTATGAAAATGACAAAGAAATCATAGTTGCGCAGCCTATTAAAAAAACGTCCGAAGGGTTTATTATCAAAGGGGCACGTCTTCTAGCAACTCAGGGTGGCATAACGGATGAAATTCTTGTGCTACCCTCTCAAGCTGCTTCTTATAACGATGACTTAGCATATGGTTTTGCTATTCCTAGCAATACACCCGGCCTAAAGTTTATTTGTAGAGAGTCCTTTGCTTATGACCATTCCAAATTTAATCATCCGCTTGGGTCTCAATTTGAGGAAATGGACGCTATTGTTGTTTTTGATGATGTTTTGGTTCCATGGGAAAGAGTATTTTTTTATAATCACCCCGAGATTGCGTATAACATTTATAGTGAAAGTAGTTTTTTCCCGTTAATTACTCATCATGTTCTATGTAGACGGGTCGTTAAAACTGAATTTATTCTCGGCATAGCTCAGCTTTTAGTGGAAACGATTAATGTAAGTGAGTATCAGCATGTACAAGAAAAAATCAGTGAAATTATTGTCGGCTTAGAAACATTAAAGTCTTTATTACTTACATCCGAATTGAATGCACGATCAAACAAATGGAACATTATGATTCCTGAAGAAAATGCAGTTAAAGTGGCTGCTACTATTTTTCCTAGAATATATCCGAGGTTTATGGAAATATTCCAACAAATAGGAGCTAGTGGATTAGCATCTATACCAACCGAGGGTGACTTTTCCTCGGAAATTAAGCCTGACTTACAGCTTTACTTACAAGCTGCCGGAGCAAATGCTGAGGAAAAAGTAAAGCTTTTTCGATTAGCATGGGATGCCTCCATGAGTGCTTTTGGTACGAGACAAACGTTGTATGAGCGATTCTTTTTTGGAGATCCCATACGTTTATCCTCCGGTTTATATCAATCGTATGATCTAAGTTCGTCCACTTCCTTTGTAAAGGATTTTTTAGCAAGGGATAAATAAATTCATTTCTTATAGAATCTTTCTGTTTTTTAACCAGTACACTTTAGGGAGAGTGATAAAACAGATGGGCTTTATCATGTTATAGTACTAACATGAAAGAGCCTCATGGAAAGTGAGTGAGTGAGATGTATTACTACCAGCAACCTTATCGAACGGTTCCCTCTATGCCTATCGCCCCTACTATGACTCCTAAAAATACAATCAATGAAATTAGAGTAACAGGTGAAGGGATTCTATCTGTCCAACCGGATAAGGCTGAAATAACAGTAGGTGTTATTACCGAAAATATGGAGTTAGTTGAAGCTCAATCGGAGAATTCACAAATTACCACTCAGGTTATTGGGTCGTTGAAAGGACTAAATATAGCAGGTGAGGATATTCAAACGGTTGACTATTCTATATTCCCTCTCTACGACTATATCGACGGTAAGCAAACTTTTAAAGGCTACAAAGTTGAGCATAGGCTACTTGTTACTGTTAGGGATATCTCTAAAGTTGGCCTAGTCGTTGATACAGCGGTTAGAAACGGAGCTAATAGTATTTCTAATATCCGATTTTCTGTTACTGACTCTAACAGCCTTTACCAACAAGCTTTAGCACTAGCATTAAACAATGCTTTTGAAAAGGCATCAACGATTGCTAATACCATTCAAGTTAGGTTAGTTTATACACCTATTTTAGTGATTGAAGGAACGTCTCCACAAAAAGAGCCTATCCCCTTTGCAGAATCACAATTTGTGAAAGGTGCGAGTACCACCCCAATTGAACCAGGAAGTCTAGAAATAAAATCTACTGTCACTGCCGTATATATTTACTATGTAAGTTAATACTGAGTATTCATTTCCTCACTTTTCCAAGTGAGGTTTCTTCTTTTTTGAAAATAATAATAGAAGACTTGCTGTAATAAATGTTGGAATGAATGAGGGGTGATTCTAAATGGTTAATGAAAATAAAGACGAATTTTTCAAACATCAAAGAGAAGCAAAGTATCTAGCCGGAGCTCGAGACAATCGTGAAAAAGCACAAGCGGACCCAAAATACAACAACCGAAACGAAAGCACCCTTTCACCTGGAGTTACGGGTAGAGAGTAACAGCAACATTACTGGTGACAGGCACCTGAAATGGTTTTGTAATATTTTTGGTGGAAGGTTAGGTCTACAAATCGAAAAAAAAACCAAATGGATTAAAGAATCCATTTGGTTTTTTAATTATGCACGTGATACGTAAGATGAATCTGTTGTATTGATGATTAAACGGTCACCTTGGTTAATGAAGAATGGAACTTGAACAGTAAGACCAGTTTCCATAATGGCCGGTTTAGAACCACCTGAAGCTGTGTCCCCTTTAATACCAGGTTCTGTTTCAGTTACTTCAAGTTCAACCGTGTTAGGAAGCTCGATACCAATTGTTTCAGTACCATACATCATGATATGTACTTCCATGTTTTCTTTTAAGAACTTTAACTCATACTCGATTGAAGTTGCTGGAAGTTCAATTTGATCATATGATTCGTTGTCCATGAAAACGTGTTGATCACCGTTTGCATATAAGTATTGCATTTTACGGTTATCAATTTGAGCTTTAGCTACTTTTTCACCTGCACGGAACGTTTTTTCTTGGATTGCTCCTGTACGTAAGTTACGTAGTTTTGAACGTACGAAAGCTGCTCCTTTACCTGGTTTTACGTGTTGGAAATCAATAACGCGCCAAATGCCGTTATCCACTTCAATTGTTAGTCCCGTACGAAAATCGTTTACAGAAATCATTACTAAAATCCTCCTAATGTGTTCGTTTAAAGAATGATTAGTTCTTTAGTGGAGTGAGTAAACGACTCGTTATGATCCTTCGTAATTAAAGTATCATCCTCAATTCGAACTCCTCCAAGCCCTGGAATATAAATTCCTGGCTCTACTGTTACAACCATTCCAGGCTCTAAAATGATATCTGACTTCACAGAAAGAGCTGGTCCTTCATGTACTTCTAGACCAATTCCATGTCCAGTTGAATGTCCAAAATATTCTCCATAGCCTTTTGCGGTAATGTAATCTCTTGTTAGAGCATCTGCCTCTTTACCGCTCATTCCTGGCTTAATGCCATCCATGCCAAGAAGTTGAGCCTCAAGGACAATATTATAGATTTCTTTTAATTTATCTTCTGGCTCTCCTACTGCAACAGTACGAGTGATATCAGAAACATAACCTTTATGGTAAGCACCAAAGTCTAGAGTTACAAAATCGCCTTTTTCAATAAGTTTATCACTAGCAACACCATGTGGCAGTGCTGAACGATAACCAGATGCAACAATAATATCAAACGAAGATGATGTTGCGCCTGCTCTTCTCATAAAGAACTCAAGCTCATTTGATACATCTAGTTCTGTAATACCAGGGCGAATGAAATCTAAAATATGTTTAAATGCAGCGTCTGCAATGTCGGCTGCTTCCTTTAATATCTTAATCTCTGAATCCGTCTTAATCAAGCGTAACTTTTCAATTATTCCTGAAACTGGTACAAGTTCTGATTCAACTGCTTTCTCATACGCTTTATAAGATGAAAAAGTTAAGTGCTCTGTTTCAAAACCAAGCTTTTTAATCCCCAGTTTCTTAGCTTGTGTAGCTACTTCATCTGGAATAGATCCTAAGTGTTTTACTACTTCGAAACCCTCACATTGTTTCGTTGCTTGCTCAACATAGCGGAAATCTGTAATAAACTGAGCTGCCTCACCACTTATTAAAACAACACCCGATGAGCCAGTGAAATTAGACACATAACGGCGATTGTAGTTGCTTGTAATTAACATCCCGTCAATACCAAGTTTTCCAAAAGCCTCACGTAGTTTTTGTATTTTTTCCATATTTTCCTCTCCCCTTATCACCTAAGTTTGTTTTCGTAAAACATTGCTGATTTATTAAATATCAACAAAGTTCTACAAAAATAGTCCTAGATAATTACTTCGATAACCAAAACATTTTTTCCTGCTAACCTAAAGGACGTTAGTTTTATTTTGTATATTAACAGAAAAAGAATGTCCTACAAAGAACATTCTATCATAAATATGCTACAAGCCATCCTAGGAGGGTACCTCTTTTTCTGAATGTTCCTTTTGTTTATTTTCAGATTCTTCATATGATATGGAGTAACCGATAAACGTCCCATATAAAACATAGAAACAGACAGAAGTAATGAGGGTATTCCTAGTTAAATCACCAAATGGCGGAATTCCCGGAAATATTGGATTTAGCACAAAAAAGACGAGTAGAAATAACACAATTCCATATCCCATCCCTACCCATATTCCTTGAAATCTTCTTAACGTTGCATAATAAATTAAGGCAACAATAATCGAAAGACCTCCAATTAAACAAATAGAGATAACGGTTCCTAACCAGCCATTTTTCCAGTCCCCAAGAGCCCAAGGTTCCAAGATGACATTTTGTCTAATCTCCGTAAAGTTAAAAACATAAGCAATCTGGGCAAGTCCACTCCAAAGTATCCCTCCAACTAATCCTGTTAAGACCACCATCGCTATAAAGGATAATGGTTTTTCTTCTTGATTTTGTTCCAGCTTCTTATTTGACTCTGCCATTTAATCCACCTCCATTTTTTATTATGTCCACGGTATTTATTCCTTTGCATAATAATAGAAATAAATAAGTACTTTTTTATTGGGTGCTCTTATATCCATCACTAAACAAATTTCACTTTAAAAATGACACGATTGAAAAAGACCTTATAAAATAAATCCCTATTCTAGAGGTTTTATTCGTTTTCTAGTAGAATAAAGATAGGTACAGTAGCTTCGTTTAGCTAAGTCGTCTATTGATATTAAGTAATAAAATTTCTACTCAATGGAAACATAGACACATAGTAGTAAACACACTCACTGTTTCGTACAAGTTCAAGCATAGGTTGGTGTAAAAATATAATGACAAATAATCAAAAACCCGTCTACGGGGGGCAAGCCGTTGTTGAAGGTGTCATGTTTGGTGGCAAACATCATTATGTGACAGCTGTCAGACGAAAAGATGAATCCATTGAATACTATCATTTACCAAGAAAATCTAACCCAATTTTTACTATGTTAAAGAAAATACCTTTTCTTCGTGGAATTGTTGCCATTATCGAAGCAAGTGCTAATGGCTCAAAGCATTTAAACTTTTCAACTGATCGATATGATTTAGATCCGAAAGATGATGATACCATTAATCAAAAAGAAACTTCGAAACTCACCATGATTCTAGGAGTAGCTGCAATTGGTGTTCTTTCCTTCTTATTTGGTAAATTCATTTTCACTCTTATACCGGTCTTTTTGGCAGAGTTAACTAGACCTATTTTTTCAAGTGATATGAGCCAAATTCTTGTTGAAGGTTTTTTCAAATTAATCCTACTTTTATTCTATATTTACTTTGTTTCCCTCACACCCATTATCAAAAGAGTGTTCCAGTATCATGGTGCTGAGCATAAAGTAATTAACGCTTTTGAAAATGGAAAAAAATTAACAATTGAAAATGTTCAGGCTCAGTCTCGTCTACATTATCGTTGCGGTAGTAGCTTTATCCTATTCACGGTTATTATTGGTGTATTCGTTTACATGCTGGTACCAACGGAGCCCCTTTGGGTTCGTGTTATTAATCGACTAGCATTAATACCAGTAGTTTTAGGAATCTCCTTTGAAGTATTACAATTTACTAATAAAGTTAGAGATATTCCTGTTTTAAAATTTCTAGGCTTGCCAGGTTTATGGCTTCAATTATTAACAACCAAAGAACCAGACGACAAGCAAGTAGAAGTTGCCATTCTTTCTTTTAATGAGCTATTAAAAATGGAAAAAAACACAGAAAATGAAATGAAAACAGAAGAAATTGTATAAATATTGTTATAAGTAGTTTAAAAGATAGAAAAGATGCTTATCATGCTTTTAGGGAGGTGGCTTTCTTGAATAATCGAACTTCATTTTATATTGTATTAGGAGTTATTTTCCTTGCCATATTAGGTATCATCAGTAAGCTTATCAATGATCCCACTGGGTTTCTAAAAAGCATTGCTGTAATGCTAATCGTCGGTGTTATTATTTATATGTTAGTTCGACGCTTTTATGGAGCTAACCCTCAGAAGCGTGAGCAACAAGCATTTCGTAAAGCTGCAAAACGTTCGAAGAGAAGATTTTTAACAAAAGATGTCCAAAAAGCTTCACCTCGAGTTGGTGCACTTTCTACTATTAAAAAAGCTAATAATAAGAAAAAATCAAATACACACCTCACTGTCATCGAGGGTAAAAAAGGCAAAAAGAAAAATCGAGCGTCCTTCTGAGCTCGATTTTTTTGTTTTATTCTTTTAATATCCCCATCTCGTAAAGAACTGGTTAGCCTGTTTTCTTCCTAAATCAAAAAGTGCTTTCTTTTTTTCATTCGTTAATTGAAATTCTGTTGTTAACACACCTTCTGTTGGAATAAAAATAATATTTTTCTCGTGCTTTCTAGATATGTAGCGAGAATCATGGGCATCCTTCATTGTTTCAAATAGTGCCTCAAATAATTGTATAGCATTATTTATTTCATTTTGTGGCCTCTCATTCAGGTTGTGACTTAGTTTAATGCCTAAAACTGGCCTTATCTTTTTAACATTCTCTGCATCAAACAGCCACATCGGAAAATTACTGAGAACTCCTCCATCAACAATAAGACTGGTTTTATTTCCACTTTTTAATTTTACCGGCTCAAAAAAGTAAGGGAGACTACAGCTCATTCTAATGGCTTTTGCTATCGAAAAAGTATTAGGGTTTATCCCATACTGCACTAAGTCATCTGGTAAAATTATCATTCTACCATTAGTTAAATCCGAGGCGATGACCCTTAAGGAATGTGGAGGTAGGTCTCCAAATGTTTTTAAACCTTTTTTAGATAAAGCTTCTTCTAGCCATTTTTCAAGTTGTGCTCCCTTGTACAATCCTAGCTTCCAATAGAGCCAAAACCATTTTGCTACAGAAAATGGCACAATAGATGTTCTTAAATCAAGGAATTGTTTTAAATCTAACTCATCAACCAGCTCGTATATCTCTTTACTTGAATAATTCGCTACTGCTAAAGCTGCAACTATAGAACCGGCGCTCGTACCGGCTACCCTTTTAAATTTAAATCCCTTTTGTTCAATGGCTTCATATGCACCAATAAGAGCAAACCCCTTAATGCCTCCTCCGGAAAAAACGCCGTCTATATACATGTAAGCCACTCCTTAGATGTATTCATTGATACATACTAATCCGCTGCTTACAAAAATAGTACGGCGTACAAACTATTTATTTTATGTTTTTTATTTCGCTATGATAACTAATAACCATTTTATCTTAAAGATTCCTTATTGGATATAACATAAAAACTCAGAGCCGATACACTTTAAAAATGAATATTTCCAAAAGTTTTATTAAACTGAATATCAACTTAAGTAAAATATTGTACCTCAGCTCCCGGAAAAAATGACTCAATATATCCTCTAATTGTCATTTCAAGGTCTTTAGCATCTTCATTTTGATATACGTATTTACCAATCCCATAACGTCCCCACTTATATTTTCTTTTTTCCTCATCCATTTCTAATTTCGTTTTCGGATAACGTTTTTCGATTACTTTCTTTGCTGGTTTAGTAAAGCGATGCTGAATTAATTCGAATGTCAATCCTTCGAGATTTACTCCTTGTAAAGAGTCACTCAAACGCTGAAATAATTCGTAGTAGCCCTCTTTCCAATCCTTATGTAAATAGATTGGGGCTACAATAAAGCCAAGCGGGTAGCCTGCATTTGCTACTTTACGTGCTGCCTCCAGTCTTTCGTCAAAAGAGGAAGTCCCTGGCTCAAAATTTTTAATTACGTATCTTGAATTGACACTGAAGCGGAAGCGGGTTTTCCCATTATGTTTGGCATCTAATAAATGGTCAACATGATGGTATTTAGTAACGAACCTTAGACGACCATATTCTGTTTGCCCAATAAATTCAATTGTCTTTTTAAGCGAATGGGTTAAATGGTCTAATCCAACAATATCCGATGTACATGCCGCTTCAAATCTTGTTATATCTGGACTTCTCTCGTCCATGTATTTCTGTGCTTGGTCAAAGATATCCTCTAAATTTACATATGTTCGAATATATGGTTTACTCCCGAGGGTTGTTTGTAGATAGCAATAATGACAATGCCCCATACAACCTGTCGCTAAAGGAATTGCATATTCAGCTGACGGCTTTGAGGTATCAAATTTTAATGTTCTTCTAATCCCTACTACGAGGGTTGATTTTGCGTTACGATATTGTTGTAAATCGTTATCTCCAGGGATTCCTCTTACTTGGTTATGGGAAGTAGTCTCTCGTATTTCTAATCCCATTCCCTCAAACTTTTCTTTAAGCTCTTTCCCTAACGGATACTCTAAAGCTTGTGGTTCTATATAAACGAGTTGTGGAACAAATGGCTTCATGGTTTAACCTCATTTCATCTATATGGCTTTACTAATAGTGTTAGCCTATATTCTGTAGTATGAGCAAAAATGAGGAGAAACGAAAAAAGAGAATGGAATAAAATTTTTCCATCCTCTTTTAGCTTATCGATATTTATTTCCTATTAGTTATAAGCCACATTTTAATTGAGCGTTACAGTTCGTACAAGTGTTACAGCCACCAATTTCTTTTACTTTTCCTTTTCGACAGACAGGACAAGTATTTCCGACTTCGGAACCTATAGTTACATCTGTAGAACGAAGATCACTAATCGTATCAACTAATACAACATGCTGCTTTGGTTTTTCCTCTTGTTTCGTGTCCTCAAAACTATTTTCTTCTGCTTTTAACGTTAGTACTTGAGAATCACGAGAACCATCTACATATACCGTTCCACCTTTTGCTCCACCACGGTATAAGCGCTCATACACAGCTTCTACTTGCTCCACACTATAGCCTTTTGGAGCATTAACCGTTTTACTAATTGAGCTATCAATCCAGCGCTGGATGACACATTGTGTGTCAGCATGCGCTTCAGGAGAAAGTTCCATTGCAGTCACGAACCAATTTGGAAGATTATTCGCATCCGCACCTGGGTTACGGTCTAAATATTCTTGGACGATATCTGCTTTCACTTCAATAAATTTACCTAAACGTCCACTTCTATAGTAAGAGAACGAGAAGTAAGGCTCAAGGCCTGTTGAGACCCCAACCATCGTCCCAGTGGATCCTGTGGGAGCAACGGTTAATAAGTGAGAGTTTCTAATTCCACTTTCTAATATAGCCTCTCTTACATGCTCAGGCATTTTTTTCATAAATCCTGTTTCAGTAAAGGCTTTGCGTAGACGATTCGTCTCTTCATCTGTTTGACCTTCTAAGAATGGGAAACTTCCCTTTTCCTTAGCTAATTCAACAGAAGTCTCGTACGCTGTAGTCGCTATCGTTTCAAATACTTTATCTACAAGCTCATTTCCTTCAACTGTGCCGTATTCTGTTTCACAGTAAATAAGAAGATCATGTAGTCCCATTACTCCAAGACCAACACGACGCTCACCTAGAGCTTGAGTTTGGTTTTCCTTTAAGAAGTAAGGCGTTGCATCAATAACGTTATCCTGCATACGTACACCAACAGCAACCGTCTGTCTTAATTTATCAAAATCAACTACTTTATTTTCTTTATCCGCCATTTCAGCTAAGTTAACTGCAGCAAGGTTACAGACAGAGTATGGCGCGAGAGGTTGTTCCAGTTTTTGTTATCCTAAAGGCTTTTTATCCTCTAGTTCTTACAGTTCAGTTCCTGTAAGCTCAGCATATCTTTTCATTACACACACTTTTCATAAATTAAAAAATTTATAAGTGTGTAATGTTGCGGCCTCGTGGGTGGGTTATATTCTCCTTAAGAGGTTCACCACCTATGCGTTGCCCCTGACTAGACTTTTAAATCTAGCCTTCGGTTCGGATTAGCATCTCAGCCTTCCCGCTTTATTCCGCAATTTTTTACGTGAGGCAAATTAAGCTACTCTACCACACGGGTTAGTTGCAACAACCTTTTGTCCATAGCTCTTAGCATTGGTCATGTCGTTTGCATTGTCGATAAAGAAGATTCCAGGCTCTGCTGAATAGGTTGCGCAAATATTAATTAAGTTCCACAACTCTTTCGCCTTAATTTTCCTGTATACGCGTACCTTGTGGCCCATTTTCTCCCACTCGCGTACATCTCCAACCTTATGCCATTCTTCATTATAAATCTTCATTTCTTCAGCACTGTAGCTTTCAACATCTGGGAACTTTAAGTCGTATAAAGCATCAGCTTCTACTGCATCCATAAAGTCTTTAGTTAAACAAATTGAGATATTAGCACCTGTTAAAAACTCTGAATTGTGTACAGAGTAGTTACCGCCAGTAGCTAATTTTTCTTCCGCATCAGAAATGTTCTTTTCTGTAAAACCACCTGTTCCTGGTATAGTTTTATAGTTAACAATACCTTGGTACATTGTTCTTTCTGATTCTGTTAATGGGGTAAATTTTAGTTTATCTTTCGCATACTTTTTAATTGCTTCATCATTCGTTGTTTCTAGTAAGAATCTTAATATTCTTGGATTTTGCATCTTCGAAATAATAAATTCAATAATATCTGGATGCCAGTCCGCTAGCATTATCATTTGGGCCCCACGTCTTGATCCACCCTGTTCAACAAGATGAGTCAACTTTGCAATATCATCTAACCAAGATACGGAACCAGATGATTTACCGTTTACACCTTTTGCAAGTGTGTTTCTTGGTCTTAACGTAGAACCGTTTGTTCCAACTCCACCGCCGCGGCTCATGATTTCCATAACCTGTTTACGATGTTCTGAGATTCCTTCACGTGAGTCCTGAACAAATGGCATAACGTAGCAGTTAAAGTACGTAACATCTGTATCAGCTCCAGCTCCGTATAATACTCGCCCTGCTGGAATAAAGTTTAAGCTTACTAATTCGTGGTAGAACTTCCCAAACCACTCTTGCCTTTTTTCCTCTGTCGTTTCAACAGAAGATAAGCCTGTTGCGTTTCGTTTGGCGATTTGCTCATAGAAAACTTCAAGAGGCTTTTCAATTACATCTAGGGAACGTTTGATGATACCTGTCGATGATTCTTCTGGGTCATCTAGAACACCGCGGAATTCCTCGTCTACAAGAACCTTTGCGGCTTTTTGCTCCCAATCAATTTCTAAAATATATCCTAGTCCACGCGCTGGGAATTTTGGGTCTTCTTTGATAGTAAGTACGACGAAGTCACCGTTTGATAAAGTAATTTTTTCTGTATCTTTAAATGTGTAACGATCTAACATTACCAAACGAGAAACACCTTTGTGGGTAATTTTCATATCAGGGGTAATGGGATGAACTTGAGGGAATAAGCTAATATCCTTGTTCAATTGTTCCACATTAATACTAATTTTTTGTCCTAACGCAACAGACATAAACACAACTCCTTTAAGAAATTCAATCACTTCAAAGTCTATTTTAATAATATATAGAAACTAGCTAGTAGAATCTAGTTGTTTTTAAGAGTACCCTAAAGTTACCATATCAAAACTACGAAATCAATATATAGTGTATCAATTATTTTCGACAACACTATATATTGTGTTTAGTTCAAAAGAAATTTATTTTGTCAAACATAAGAAAAACTAGAAAAACGAGAAAAATAGAGTTTAAGATAGGTTTTCGGCATATTATGATAAATTTTAACAATTTTCACAGCTTGCACTTTTATTCATATAGGTAAAAAGTATCATGGTAAAATTTTCATGCATTTCAAATGAAAAAGGTAAAGCGAAGTACAATCTGAAAATACTTTGCTTTACCTTTATTTTTATTTTATCTTTTAAAATTCCACTCGTCACTTTCGTAACGCTCACTAGCCAACTTGTAAACATAATCAAGTTCTTCCTGTGATAGTTCATATGGCTCTAAGTTAATGTGTAACCCCTCTTCAAAGCCAACTTTAAATGCTTCTTTAGCATCTTCAAGCTCAATCCGCTTTGAACTAATTTCGTTTATAGCTACAGCTTTATTTTTAAAAGCCTTTTGCATACGTTCTTTTACTCTCTCATTAGGATACTTAAATAGACTAAATAACATATCCTCATCTAAATCTAATAAGATTGAGCCGTGTTGAAGGATGACACCCTTTTGTCTAGTTTGAGCACTACCAGCTACTTTCCTTCCTTCAACCACTAGTTCATACCAACTAGGAGCATCAAAACACACGGCAGAACGTGGATTTTTTAATGAATCCTTTTCTTCAGCTGTTCTAGGTACAGCGAAATAAGCATCCATACCAAGGCGATGAAAACCTTTTAGAATTCCTTCTGATATCACTCTGTAAGCCTCTGTAACCGTTTTAGGCATATCTGGATGTTCTTCTGATACAATAACGCTATAAGTTAATTCTTTGTCATGTAGGACTCCACGCCCACCTGTGGGTCTACGAACAAACCCTAATTTATGAGCCTTAACTGCATCCATATCTATTTCTTTCTCTACTTTTTGAAAATATCCGATAGATAATGTTGCAGGGTCCCATCCATAAAAACGAATAACAGGTGGAATTTTACCTTCACTATGCCACTCTAATAACGCTTCATCTAACGCCATATTGAAGGATGGAGAGCCGAAGCCTGAGTCAATAAATCTCCAAGTTTCTTTATTCATATATTAACCTCATTTGTGTATATTGTTTATATGTAGCGGTTTAAGTCTATCAAATCTAATGTAAAAATTAAAGTAAGGTGAATCCGTAAATTCGACCTAGAAAAAGTTTATATAATTCTTTACTCAAATGTGAAGAAAAATATATAATATAATTTGGCTCAAGCTTTCCGAGAAAGGAGTTAACCAAATATGAGTACTTTATATTTTCTACTTATCGTTTTAGGGGCGATTATCGCTTACTCAGTTGTAACCTACTTCTATCAACGCAGAATTGTAACAACATTAACTGAACTGCAATTCCGTGAAGGTTACCGTAAGGCGCAATTAATTGACGTGCGTGAACCAAATGAGTTTGAAGCTGGACATGTTCTAGGCGCTAGAAACATTCCTCTATCACAGATGAAGGTCCGTCTAAAAGAAATTCGTCCTGATAAGCCTGTTTACCTGTATTGCCAAAGCGGTCTAAGAAGTGGACGTGCTGCTCAACTTCTTCATCGTAAAGGTTACAAAGAACTTTCCCATCTTCAAGGTGGTTTCAAAAAGTGGACAGGTAAAATTAAAACTAAAAATTAATAAAAGTGTATGTTCTTCATTTTTGCACTTTATCTATTTATAAAGCCCCCTTCAAAATGGAAGAGGGCTTTATTACTTTATCGACTTTTTGCTATTTAACATATAAGCACAAAAGAAAGTTATGGATGTTAGAAAAACTAGTAAGTATCCATTAAACACAAGTCCTGTTGTATAAGGATTAATCCATGGCATTTCATATATGATAGATCCAGGGCTTTCTGGTCCTCCCCCTAGTCTTTTAAATAAAAGAGAACTGTTACTCCCCATTTTAACAATAGACACAGTAGCCAATAAAATTTGTGCCACAATAATAAGCGTTTTAAATTTTTGAATATAATGAACCACGTTTTTTAAATATAAAAATAAACACGTAACATAAAGGGTCAATATCATGAGTAATGGGCCAACTAAAAATAATGAAGCTTTATCTGATTGATAAAGATTAGTAGGCTCAGGAGTCAAATCATTCATAACAACTAATAAGAAGATGGACAAAACAGTTAGACCAATCAGATGTGCAAGCTTGTACAGACTGCTTTCGTTTTCATTTAAAAATAGATTTAACAGGTATCGAAATGGTTTAATCAATAAGAAGAAACAAATGATAACAATTACGGTAACCTGAACACTCACCCTTCTCTTCCTCCTTACTTTAGCTGTTTATTTTCATTATATTATACTCAAAAAAAAAATTACAAAACAAAAAAGAGCCTTACAAGCTTATACCTTGTAAGGCTCTTACAACATTATTGTTTTTGGTAACGTAAAATTGGCTTACGAGCAGCTGTCGTTTCGTCTAGACGACCAATGACCGTTGTATGAGGAGCTTCCTGAACGATTTCAGGATTCTCTTCTGCTTCTTTTGCAATTTGAATCATTGCATCAATGAATGCATCTAGAGTTTCTTTTGATTCCGTTTCAGTAGGCTCAATCATAATACATTCTTCTACGTTTAACGGGAAGTAAATAGTAGGTGGATGGTAGCCAAAATCAAGTAGACGTTTTGCAATATCTAACGTACGAACACCTAACTTCTTCTGTCTTCTTCCACTTAGTACAAACTCATGCTTACAATGTCTATCGAACGGAAGATCATAGAATTCTTGTAATCTTCTCATCATATAGTTTGCATTTAATACCGCATACTCCGTTACGGCTTTAAGTCCATCTGGACCCATTGTACGAATATATGTGTATGCACGAACATTGATACCAAAGTTACCATAGTACGGTTTTACTCGACCAATTGATTGTGGACGGTCATAATCTAGTACAAACTCATCGCCACGCTTCGCTACGATTGGCTTAGGTAAGAATGGAATTAAGTCAGCCTTAACCCCTACAGGACCAGAACCAGGTCCACCACCACCGTGAGGGCCAGTAAATGTTTTGTGTAAGTTTAAGTGAACTACGTCAAATCCCATATCTCCTGGTCTTGCTTTAGAAAGTACCGCATTTAAGTTAGCTCCATCGTAATAAAGCTTTCCGCCTGCAGCGTGAACGATTTCAGCCATTTCTAAAATGTTTTCTTCAAACAATCCTAGAGTATTTGGGTTTGTTAGCATTAATGCTGCCGTATCTTCTCCTACTACACTTCTTAAGTCTTCTAAATCTACTAATCCATTTTCATCGGATTTTACAGTAATCGTTTCAAAACCTGCAACGGTTGCAGAAGCTGGGTTTGTACCGTGAGCAGAGTCTGGTACTACGACTTTCGTACGCTTCGTGTCTCCGTTTGCTTCGTGATAAGCGCGGATCATCATTAATCCAGTCCACTCACCATGAGCACCTGCAGCTGGTTGAAGAGTAACTTCATCCATACCTGTAATTTCGATTAAGTGTTCTTGTAGGTCATACATTAATTCTAATGCACCTTGCACAGAGCTCTCATCTTGTAATGGGTGGATGTGAGCAAAGCCATTAAAGCGTGCTACGTTTTCATTGATTTTAGGGTTGTACTTCATAGTACAAGAGCCTAGCGGATAGAATCCAGAATCAACTCCATGGTTTCTTCTAGATAAAGCTGTATAATGACGCATAATGTCAAGCTCTGAAACTTCAGGTAATTCAGGCTCTTCTTCACGTAAAAATCCTTCAGGTAAAAGTTCGTTTAAATCTAGTTCTGGTACATCCATCTCTGGGAGGCTGTAACCAACTCGGCCAGGCTTAGTAAGTTCAAATATCAGCGCTTGATCATCCTTATGCATGGTAATCCCCCAATTCTTTCACAAATGTATCAATTTCTTCTTTTGTACGTAATTCAGTAACAGCAACTAGCATGTGGTTTGCAAGATCTGTAAAGTCACGTCCAAGATCATACCCACCAATAATACCTTTTTGTAGTAGAGCTTGGTTTACTTCTTTAACTGGTCTATTTAATTTAACAACAAATTCATTGAAAGATGGACCTTCAAGAGCTAATTCAAAGCCGTTTTCTTTAAACACTTTTTTAGCATAGTAAGCCTTTTGCATATTCGCTGTTGCCATTTCCTTAACACCTTTTTTACCAAGTGCAGTCATCGCTACTGAAGCAGCAAGGGCATTTAAAGCTTGGTTTGAACAGATATTGGAAGTAGCTTTATCACGGCGAATATGTTGTTCACGTGCTTGTAATGTTAAAACAAATCCACGTCTACCTTCATCGTCTGTTGTTTGTCCTACTAAACGGCCAGGAACCTTTCTCATTAGTTTATTTGTGACAGCAAAGTAACCACAGTGAGGGCCACCAAAGGCAGTTGGAATACCAAATACTTGAGCATCTCCTGCCACAATGTCTGCGCCAAATTTACCTGGAGGAGTTAACGCCCCAAGTGCAAGTGGGTTACTTGAAACAACAAACATAGCTTTTTGACCATGAATGATTTCTTCTAATTCTTTCATTGGTTCAATTCTTCCAAAGAAGTTTGGATATTGCACGATTACTGCTGCAATCTCATCACTCATCATTTCTTTAAGAGCATCTAAATCAGTTACCCCATCATTATGAGGAATTTCCACTACTTCTACGTATTGGCCCTTTGCGTAAGTTTTTACAACTTCTTTAGACTCAGGGTGAACTGCACTAGAAATTAAGACTTTTTTACGTTTCGTTTGACCTGTACTAAGCATTGCTGCCTCAGCTAGTGACGTGCTGCCATCATACATAGATGAGTTAGCTACATCCATACCTGTTAACTCACAAATCATCGTTTGAAACTCAAAAATGGCTTGAAGCTCACCTTGTGAGATTTCCGGTTGATAAGGTGTGTATGCAGTATAAAATTCAGAACGTGATAATACGTGGTCAACAATAACTGGCATATAGTGGTCATACACACCAGCACCTAGAAAACAAGTATTAGCTTTTAAGTCTGCATTTTTCCCTGCAAGTTGTGTTAACTCTTTCATTAATGCCGTTTCTGATTTAGCTTGCTTAATCTTGTATTCTCCCTTAAATTGAACGCTTTCAGGGATATCATTAAAAAGCTCTTGAACAGAAGAAACACCGATTGTTTCTAACATTGCTTGTTTATCTGCTTCTGTCATCGGTAAATAGCGATGCTTCATGATTAATTCCTCCTTATTTCTTCTCTCTCTTATAGAAAGGTGTAGGTACGACTTTTGCCTTAACACGCTTATTACGGATTTCTACTTCAACCTCTTGATCAAGTACAGCAAAATCTGTTTTTAATAGTGCCATACCGATGTTTCTCTTTAATGTAGGTGATTGTGTACCCGTTGTCACTTCACCGATTAACTCTTCACCAACATATACAGGATAGCCATGTCGAGGAATTCCTCGGTCAATCATTTCTACTCCTACAAGCTTTCTTGGGACACCGTTTTCTATTTGTTGTAGTAAAACAGACTTACCAATAAAATCTGACTCTTTATTCAATTTAACAGCAAAACCAATGCCTGCTTCTAATGGAGAGATATCTGGTGATAACTCTTGACCATATAAAGCTAAGTTCGCTTCAAATCGAAGGGTATCACGAGATCCTAATCCACATGGAAGAACCCCTTCTGCTGCTCCAGCTTCTAAAATGTTTGACCAAATGGCAACAACATCATTTGCATCACAGTAGATTTCAAAACCATCTTCTCCTGTATAACCTGTTCTAGAAATAAGCGCTTTCCTTCCATTCAAATCTATTTCATTTTGAAATTTAAAGAATCCAATATCACTTAAATTCACATTATTAACTAATTTTTGTAATACACTTTCAGCTAATGGACCTTGAAGAGCAAGTTGGGCCATGTTTTCAGAAAGATTTTCTAAGTGAACATCACCTTGAACGTGGTCTTGTAACCATTTATAGTCTTTTTCAATATTTGAAGCATTCACAACCAATAAGTAATGGTCATCAGCCATTTTATAGACTAGAAGATCGTCGACTGTCCCACCGTTCTCATAACACATTGCTGTGTATTGAGCACCGCCATCTTTTATTTTAGAGATATCATTTGTCATCATCTTTTGAAGATAAGCTAGACTTTCTGTCCCTTTTACTTCAATTTCTCCCATGTGAGAAACATCAAATAATCCAGCTTTTGTTCGAACCGCTTCGTGTTCTTCTTTAATGCTTGAAAATTGAACAGGTAATTCCCATCCCCCAAAATCAATCGTTTTACCACCATATTCCTTATATACCTCAAAAAGTGGTGTGCGTTTTAGCTCTGACATTCACTAATCCCCTTTCAAACTTACTCTAATTTAGATCCTTTGCACAAAAAAAGGACAGAAATCTCCCATAATTCAATGAGAAGATCTCTGTCCTGGCACCTGAAAGTTTACCTAAACGGCTTTCCCCTTTGGTGGCTTTAATATCAACTAAAGCTCTCTCCAGAGGCGCGTCAAACAAGAGTTCTTTTGCCTGAGAGATTCACAATTTCTTGCTTGCTCCTTCGGCGCTACAAAGGTAGTCTCTCCCCTTGTTATCATTCGCATTTATAAAATTTTCCAATGTGGTCAATACTATAAGGTATTGATATGTGTAAAACTCCAAGATAACCGATAATGTGACAAATTTCTAAATTTTTAAATCTAATAACATCCTACCACTAGAAAACTAATTGAGCAATATATTATTTATGCATTAAGGAGTTGTTTATATGACGGTAGAAATCAACTTTGATTCCACTTGGCAAGACGAGTTTCTCGAAAGAATAAATGACGACGGGCCTTGGGGTAATTGGGAGTTATTTAAACTGGCCATCGAGGTAGAGAAACATACTGTCATTGATGACTTTGAAGGACTCCAAGCGCCTAAACATTTGCCTCAGCTTACCCCATTACCTCATCAACTCGAGGTCGCAAAACAAGTAGTTGAAAACATGAATGGAAAAGCGATTTTAGCAGATGAAGTGGGTCTAGGTAAAACGATTGAAGCTGGTCTAATTTTAAAAGAATATATGATTCGTGGATTAGTAAAAAAAGTATTAATTTTAGTACCCGCATCTCTTGTTACTCAGTGGTCTATTGAATTGAATTCTAAATTTTATATTCCAGCAGTTGCCCAGAGGAAAAGTTACGTTTGGGAACAATGTGATGTCGTCGTCTCGTCCATCGATACAGCTAAGAGAAACCCACACCGGGATATCATATACAATCAGGATTATGATTTAATCATTATTGATGAGGCCCATAAGCTAAAAAATAATAAAACGAGAAACTATGAGTTTGTACAAAACCTAAAAAAGAAGTTTTGCTTACTTCTTACAGCAACTCCCATTCAAAACCGAATAGAGGAAATCTTTAATTTAGTTTCCTTATTGAAACCTGGACATTTAGGAAATGAAGCCGTGTTTTACGAAAAATATAAACGAGATGCCCGTTCATTAAATGATGATTCTCATTTGAAAGAAATTGTAAATAAAGTCATGATTCGAAATAGAAGAGCAGATACCGGAATTGAGTGGACGAAGAGACATGTTGAAACAATTCCTATTGAGTTTAGTAAGGAAGAGCGGGATTTATATGAATCAGTTACTGAACTTCGTAATGATGAAGATTGGGCGGCAACGAGTGCATTTTCAGTCATGACTTTACAGCGTGAAGCCTGTTCCAGCCGTGAAGCAGTCTTTTATACGCTTAGGAATATGCTCAAGAAACAAGAAAACCCAACAAAAGAATATCAGGAATGTATTCAAGGCTTGATTTCAAAGGTTGAGGCAGTCCGTAAAAACTCAAAAGCAGAAAAAGCATTAGAGCTAATTCAAAAAATAAATGATAAAGTAATCATTTTCACGGAATACCGTGCTACACAAATTTTTCTTCAATGGTATTTTAAGCAAAATGGAATTAGTTCCGTACCTTTCCGCGGAGGATTTAAACGAGGGAAAAAAGATTGGATGAGAGAACTTTTCCAAAAACATGTCCAAGTATTAATTGCAACAGAAGCTGGTGGGGAAGGAATAAACCTCCAATTTTGTAATCATATTATTAATTTTGACTTACCTTGGAATCCCATGAGACTAGAACAACGGATAGGACGTATTCATAGGCTCGGGCAAGAGAAAGATGTCATGATATATAATTTCGCTACAAAAGACACAGTTGAAGAACATGTCTTAAAGTTACTATATGAAAAAATTAGTTTGTTTGAAAAGGTAATTGGGGACCTAGATGATATTTTAACAAAATTAGAGTTTGGCAATTTTGAGGACCATCTTGTTGATATCTTTGGACATTCAACTTCTGAAGGCGAAATGAGAATAAAAATGGAGAACTTAACATCGATGATTCAGTTTGCAGAAGAATACAAGGAAGGTGAAGCACGTGCAGCAACCGGAAATTCATAAATTTCTCGAAAGATACTTTGTAGCTAACGGATGCGAGATTGTTGAAAATCACAAAGGTTATATGACTGTCCAATTAACAATTGAGTTAGATAAAGAGTTGATGAACCGTCCCTTTTATTGGCATTATCTTGAGAAAACAGGCGGCATTCCTAACCCGATGCGTTTAACATTTATAACGGACAAAGATGCTGCACCTGAGCATATTAAGGGAGAACTGATTCACTTCGGTTCCCCAAGGCTACATCAGATATTCCAATCAACAAAGAACTTAGCAGGTTATATTAGACTATATGAAAACCATGAACTTCAATCTGGTCAGCATGTCCCCCTAAGACCTTGGCTAGGGATCAATTTAAAAATATCTTACCAATGTGATCGTAAACGAGATGTTTTTCGTTCAATCGGACTACAATTAATTAACGGTCAAATGATAGAGAACTTTCATGACGAACTATTAAAATTAAAGCTAACACCAAAAATACCTGATTATTCTTTTACATTATCTCCTCTAATCATGCCGAAGAGTGGGATCTTTAGAATTGAAAACCAGTTACGAAGAGAAATTGAATTAGAAGATCAAAGCTGGGCGGAGGCTGCAAGAGATCGTTGGCAAAAAGATTTAAATTTGCTAGAACATTTTTATGAAGATATAGAGGAAAAAGGGGACAGCTACTTCAATGAAAGGCAAGCTCTTCAAGATCAGTACGAACCAAAAATTAATATTTCAATTATAAATGGTGGTCTATTCTATTTGACGGACCTAGCAGTATAATTATTTTATTTCTAACCATATAAAAGAAGTAAGCAAAGTCCTGCTTACTTCTTTTTTCTCATCCCTAGAAATGCATAAGGAATGATACCAAACCATCTAAATAAAAAGGTTTCCTTTTCATTTTTACGCTGTTCACGTAGCTTCTTACGTTCATCCTTTGGTTGGTCAATATACTTTACCACTGTTTGAGTGATGTATTTCACATAATCGTTTGTATTCATAGACACACCTGCCTTATGATGTTACTTCTTGCTTACCTTACAAGTATGTCCATTCTTTAGTTCAATAATCCCTGTTCAATTTCTTCACATATTTGATTCACGGTTTTTCCTGTTGTTTCAATGATGATACTAGCAGTTTCTATATAAAGCTCAAACCTATCTTTATATAGATTAACTATTTTTTCTCTTTTGTCTCCTACCAACAAAGGACGCGTATGATCAGTCTCAACTCTTTTAAGTATCTCTTCTACAGAAGCGTTTAGCATAATAACCTTACCAATGCTTTTTAAATATTCACGATTTTCCTTTTTTAAAATAACTCCTCCACCAGTTGTTATAATACAATTTTTCACGGGAACATTTTTTAATATTTGAGTCTCTAACTTTCTAAAGTAGTCCTCCCCGTTTCGTTTGAAAATTTCATTGATAGATATTCCTTCTTTTTTGATGATTTCCTCATCCGTATCATACACAGGTAACCCCCATCGTTCTCCTAAAGCTGTGCCAATAGTCGTTTTTCCTGTTCCCATGAACCCAACTAAAAATATCCCCTGCATTTTAATCTCCTTTTTACTTAGCTCTTTTCCGCCCATTTTACCATTTTCTTTAAAGTTTTGTCATAATAGGAAACGCTAACAACCTTCTTATCTAACCCTAAGTCTAAATAATAAGTTATTTTATACATTTCTTCCGAGTAACTTTCTATATAGTATTGTACAGCTCCACCTTCATATTGGAAAAGGCCTGTGAGTTCAAACTCTTCCTCTGACATTCTTTCTTCTAGCCCTCTCATGGAGCAAAGGAAATAATAATGTTTTCTTTCATTTATGGTAACTTCCTTTAATAAATGCTTATCTGTTACGTATTGATTTAACTGAATGGTTAAAAATACGGTAAATATTAATAACACACATAGATTGATTGGATACATAAAACCTCTTTCATTCATAAGAGTCTCCTGTCTGAACAAACGGTGAAATGTATGAAATATACGTTTGGTTAGATGTATCTACCACTTCTATATAGATTTGTTGAACCCGTTCTTCAAAAACAATACTTTTTACATGCTGAAGAGCAATCTCATGTCCTTGAAGGCTCACTCTTCTTCTAATATTCGTGTTGTACTTTTCGAACGTTATGTTGACACCATTAATCGTAATATTTAATATCCCTTCCCCTATAGAATAGTGATCACAACTCTGTATTTCCTGTTTTAGCTGACTAATAAATACTTCCCACTCCATTCTTTGAATCCTATTTTCAATGGATTGCTCCTTTAAGATTAATTGAAATGAAAGGGGTAAAAACGAAACGATCATGCAAGTAACAGTAAATGAAAATAGCATCTCTAGCATGGTAAAACCTTTATTATTCAATCTTGTCACAGATTTGAACAGGCTCGTTGTTTCGATTTTCATATTGAACACACACCTCTTGACCATAACTTGCTTGTACTAAAAAATTAAATCCACCTCTATTTACATATTCAGATTGTATGTTAGACCCTTTTAAAACCGTTCTTTGTAAAAGTTCATATAGAAGATGAGTTGCTTCTAATTCTTTTTCTATATCCATTGTTTGCTTGCTAAGATGAATATAGATGGGGACAAGTCCACTTGTTATCACTAACCAGATGGTAAGTGACAGCAATAGTTCCACCAAGAAAAAACCATCATTCTTTAATAACATAGAATCTCCCCTTACCAATCATAAATGTCAGGCGATATCTAACGTCCTTTATATAGATGTAGATGGAACCAAATTGAGTAATGTTTCCATTAGGATTGAATCTAATTACTAGATTAAGGGAACCTGGTGCAAACTTTATTTCTTTAGAGAATTTTCTCTCTAAGAATATATTTTGACTTGAATTTTTAGCGTAGTATTGTTGCTGGTTATTGATAAAATTAACCGTTACAGATTCTTGATGGGAGATAGCATATTGTTGAACATACAAAAGGTCACCTTTTAATCGGGAAAAAAACAGTTGCTTTTCGAGGGCTTTGTTTTGAGGCTGAAGAAGCAGAAATGAAAGAGAAACAATAATAAAGAAAATACTTAATACAAATATCGATTCTAATAAAGTAAAACCTTTTTCATTATTCATTTACTACTACTTTTGTTACTTCACCACTTGCCCCAATTTGAACAGCATCACCGTTTGGGCAAGCAGTCTGTCCTGCCTTTAAATATCCTTCGGTTTCTAGCTCAGCTATACCAGTTGGTAGTCTTTGCTTATCCATCTGAAAGGCTTGTATTTGAGCCTCGACTAATTTTATGAAAGCATTACACCCCTTATCGTTAATCGTTGAATTATGCTTTGTTATATTTGGTATGGTAATAATCAGCAGAACTGAAATTACGAGTAAAACAATCATCATTTCTATAAGAGTAAATCCTTTTTCATTTTTCATTTTATATTTCTCCTTTTACCTTTTACATTCCTTTTAACATGTGAAACATTGGCAGTAAGATAGCCAAATACATAGAAACAATTAAGATTCCTATAAAAGAAAATAGGATTGGCTGGATAATCTTTAGTCCGCTATCTGTTTTATTTTGAAAAACACTCAAACAATGTTTACTGAAAAAGAATAATTCTTGTTCAAGCTTTCCATTCTCTTGTCCATGCTTAATAACTAAAGGAAGCTCCTTTTCAAAAAAAGTATACTCTTGTATAATCTCTTCAAATTTAAGGCCAGTTGACAATTTCCTTTTCATTTCCCTCCCGATCGCTTGGTCAAAAGGTTGCTTTTCTTGTTTTTCAAATAGGTTTAATGCTTCAAGTACAGATAGGCCTCCACCAAGTAAATAGCTTAACTGGACGGTAAAATAATGGGAGCATATCAAACGATAGAAAGGACCAATGACAGGGATTGAGGAAATATGTGTTTTTTGCTTAATTGGGCAGAGCTTTCGAAAGTTAAAGTAGTAGTAAGATAGGCTTGAGGCAAAGAGAAGAGTTATCAATAAAAATATTATAGGTAGGAAGGTTCCAAATAGATAAATTAATTTTGTAAAGAAGTTCTGAGGGAGGTTCATGGATTGGAATAGTACCGAAAATCTAGGAAGCAACACATTTTCAATAAAGAGGAAGAGTAAAAATGTAATAAAAATGAGCATTAATGGGTAGTAAATGATTTGTTTTAATTTCTGTAAATCGTCCCTCCTTTTTAACATCATATCGCTACCATCTTTTAAAGCTAGGGCCAGTCCCCCATGTTGTTCAGCAAAATATACAAAGCCAACTAATGTCTTGTTAAAGTTCAGTTCTAACAAGATCTCATGAAAGGGATGTCCTTCTTTCAGCTTGTTTAAACTTTTTATCATCTCCTCCTTTCGAATTTTCTTTATATGATACTTGATAGAATCAATTGCTTCAGCAAGTGGGTAACCCCTTTCTAATAATTCTCCAACTTTCCTTAAAAAGTAAGCTTGTTCCTGTAATGTCCAGTTACGTCTTTTCATCGTCATACACCCACCGATTAAACTCTGATTCCTTAATATATCCCAGTGCTATTCCCTTAATAATAATTTCTTTCAACGTCTTATAGTAATAGCTGCTCCTTTCACCATTCATTTCTTTAAATATGGCTGTTAGTGCTTTCCCAGTTAACAGTTCAAATACACTTGCTCTTTTCCACCTCCCAGATGTATAGCAATAGGTTGAACAGCTATCCTTACAAAACGGGCAGGTTAATTCAACTATTCGTTGAGCGGTTACTGCAATAAGCGTCTGTTCAATTTCCAAATGACTGACACCAAATTCCATTAGACGATAAATGGCTCCCTTTCCATCCCTTGTATGCATCGTTGAGAGTACTAGATGTCCAGTGAGTGCTGCACGTACGGCAATTCTTGCTGTTTCACTATCCCTTATTTCACCAACCATGATAATATCGGGGTCATGTCTAAGAATTGCTTTTAATCCTGTTGAATAAGTAATCCCCGCTTTCTCATTCACTTGAACTTGTAAAACAAAATCATTTTCTTTTTCAATTGGGTCTTCCAATGTAATTACATTTCTCTGATATTTATGGATGGATTCATTTAATAAGGAATATAAAGTGGTGGTTTTGCCACTGCCTGTCGGTCCAGTAAAAATGATGAGACCATGAGCATGTTGCAGTAGAGCAGTGAGTTTCCTAGACATGTTTGGAAATAAAGAGAGTTGATACGACGGGATTTGATTTTGCTGAGGGAGAATTCGAATGACTAAGCTTTCTTTTTGATTGGCTGGGAGAGTCGATAACCGAAGACCAACATAATGACCATCTACTTTATGGGAGAGTGCACCACTTTGAGGACGTCTTCTTTCACCAATATCCATGGATGCTGTAAATTTAAAGTGAGAAATCAGTCGATCACATTCTTCTTTTGGTAAATACATTCGGGGAATAAGTCTGTTTGCCATTCTTAGCTGTATGAGAGTGTCATCTCTTCGAGGAATGATGTGGATATCAGATGCATAATTTCTTACGGCATCTTTAATAATTCTGTTTGCTAAAAGTTCAATTGAACTCAGGGTAACAACACCACCTTTTTAGTTTGAATTAAATAATTCGACTAGATTTTTTATATTCCTTCTTTAAATGACAATTTTTTTGAATAAATTTTTCAAAAGTAAATATAATATATATTACAAACAGCAAGTCACATTTAAAAATTTCGGTGGGCTATAGCCAAGCGGTAAGGCATCGCACTTTGACTGCGACATGCGTTGGTTCGAATCCAGCTAGCCCAGTATAAAAAAAGGAGGAAGCACTCGCTTCCTCCTTTTTCTATATTTGTGAAACTGTTATAAAAAGTAATTTTACTCGGTCTGATTGGAATAATAATAACAGACATTCATTACAAACATTTTTTTAACTACTTAACTTATATAATCCTTTTTTTGCAATACTTTTTAAAGCATCCGGATTATACCCAACTACCAGTTGTTTTCCATCAGTCACAATTGGGCGTCGAAGTAATTTGGGATCATCAATAATCATTTTGATTACTTCCGATAAAGAAAGTTCATCGATGTCCTTACCTAAGTTCTTAAATGTTTGGCTTCTTGTTGCTAGCAATTCATCAAGACCCTCAGTTGTTAAAGATAGAAGTCCTAATATTTCATCGTATGAAGGTGTTTCTCTAAATAAATGTCTTTCTTCGTATTCTACGGCATTGTTATGTAGCCATTTTTTTGTTTTACGGCAAGAAGTACAACTTGGATAGGTAAAAAATGTTAACTCTCTCATGCTCTTTTCTCCTCACTTTAGTAAGATGAATTAGCAAAACTTTTCTTAAACACATTGTATACCATTTGTATAACTTATGTACAGTACTTTGTTCAATTTTTATTCAATTAAATGTGAACATTTTCTAAACTTATAGTGAATACAGTGTTAACATAAAATGCCTATATTATAATGGAGTAAATTTAAAAGGCCTGAGGTGAACTTAGTTGGAACAAACATTAAAAATTACAAATGTTCTATCTGATCCAACACGTTATTACATTTATCAATACATTACAAAGATGCATCAAGAAGTGACTGTTCAAGAGATTGCAGATAACTTTAATATTCACCCTAACGTAGCGAGACTTCACTTATCTAAACTTGAAGATGTGAATATGCTTATTTCTGAAACTAAGAAAACAGGTAAAGGTGGAAGACCAAGTCGTCTTTATCGTTTATCTGATGATGTTATCCAATTAAATTTTCCATTCAGAGATTATCAACTTCTATCTAGAATTGCGATAGAAACCATGATTTCACTTGGAGAAGAAGGAAAAAAAGCACTTTACCTTACTGGTAAAAAATTTGGTAAGGAAGTCATTGAACAAGAGATTAATCGTCAGAATAACGGTGGCTCACTAACCTTTGAACAAAAGTTAAACAGCTTAAAGAATGCTGCAACTATGGCTGGTTTCTATCCAGAGTTCGAGGCAAATGATGATCAAACTAAAATTTACTTCCAAATATTTAATTGCCCGTTTAAAGAAGTTGCTATTGAACATTCTGAAACCGTATGTAATACTCACTTTGAATTTTTAAAAGGAATGTTTGAGCAGTTGTTTGATTCAGTAGAATTAATTGAAAAAGAAAACATGCTTTCTGGCTGCCATTCATGCTCTTACCAAGCATTAGTCACAAAGTAGAAACAATCTATTATTTACTTTTTCATGAAGTTTAATTTATAATATTGTAGTGATGGACTTGTTGGGTAAAAGGAGGGATACATATGGAGCGTATGTACAGAGTGTTAGGATTCTGGACTGGTATTTTTGCTGTAATGTTCTATTTAGGCGATATGTATACTACGTCTTTAATTTTCTTCGGTCAAACAGGATTTTTCCTATTATTAAGCTATTTAAGGCTTTCTGAACGTATGTATATTTATGTTTTTGGTGCATACTTAACTGTTTTCTTTATCGGTTTCACCTACTGGTCAACATTTATGATGACTCCAGGGGCTGGCGGCCACTAATAAAAAAAGCGATGGATTCCATCGCTTTTTTTATTTCATTCTTATTACTTGCTTAGCTTTCTCATGATCGAGTCCCTTTTCTTGCAGGATTACCTGAAAAAATGAGCTTATGCCACCGGGTGTTATTAAACTCCTAATGGCCCGATTCCTTCTACTAGTTTCCGAAAAAGGGTTAGGATCAAAGTGATTTTGTAATTCCTCTAATATCCCTAAAGAAATTAAGTACTCGTCTTGTCTTAATTGCTTTATAAAATCAAGCCCCCAATTCTGACCAATATCGATTAGAGAATCAAAATGAACATGACTGGTAATATCCATTTCTCCAGGATGCACCAGAACATTATCTATAAGCTGGTGTTTATAATACCCCCTTAAACTGCCTTTACGATGACTAGGTTCCATCCACTCCTCATTGCTATAACCATAATCAATTGTAAGTACTAGCCCTTTATGAAGTATTTTTGCTATTTGGGATAACATATCATCCATAGCTAGAGGAATTTCTATTCGTTGATTGTTTTTGATGTCCATTTTACTATTAATTAAAAATGTTTTTATTTTTTCATTCTCTAAAGGGACAAAGGTTTCGATTAACTCTTCTCCATTGAAAGTGACCATCACTTCCATTAATTGATGATTTCTTCTTTCAACTACATGTACAGGGAATGCATCAAATAGTTCATTTGAAAAAATCAGGCCACTAAAGGGATTGATTTGATCTAAATTTTTAACTTGTTTAATACTTTCATTAAACGTTATCATTTCTCTTTGTTTATTTTGATGATATGGGCTTTGCTCAATAATATAATAATGCAGTTCTTCCTTGCTTACTTCTTTCCATTCATCAATGAAGGCTTTAGCAAATCTTCCGGTCCCTGCTCCTATTTCACATACTACAGGAGGTAATGAGAGTTCTTTTTGAATACTAGCAAACCATTTAGCATGCATTCTTCCATACATATCTGAAATATTACTAGTCGTAATAAAGTCACCTTCTCTACCAATTTTCGGTTCATCTCGCATATAATAACCGTATTCAGGATGATAGAGGGCTAAACTTATATACTCTGCATAAGTAATCATTTTTTGGGATTTACCTAAGATATACTCTGTTAGAAAATTTTGCATATTTGCTCCTTTTTTCAGTTATCACTATTGACACGTTGTTAACTTTATTATAATGTAAGGATAGTAGCTTAACTATATCCCCTCCCATTATATGAATAGAACATCCCCCAGAAAAGCCCTTCTCTTCTTGAGAAGGGCTTTTCTATTTTCAACCATTTTTAACCTAAAATCCATTCAAGAATGGATTGGTATCCATCTCTTCACCAATGGTTGTTATCCCACCATGTCCAGATAGTACTTGAGTTTCCTCAGGCAAAACTAAAAGCTTATCATGGATACTTTTTATTAATTGTTCATGATTACCACCTGGCAAGTCGGTTCGACCGATACTGCCTTGAAATAATGCATCACCGGCAACAACGAGTCCAGCTTCTTTAAAATATAGTGATACACTGCCAGGAGAGTGACCAGGAGTCTCATATACTTCAAAACTGAAATTCCCCACTGTTACTTGACCTTCTCCTTTTAAGAAATGCTCAGCAGGTCTCATTTTAATCGGTCCCATCATAAAGAATTGAGAGCCATTTAAGGTAGGATCTATAAGCCACTTTGCCTCTTTCTCATGAACGTAAACCGGAATTTGATAGTGATCTCTAACATCGTCTATTGCTCCGATATGATCAAAATGAGCATGTGTCAGAACAATTGCTTGCGGTTTTAACTTTCTTTTTTGAATATGAGCGATTAGTTTTTTTCCTTCTTCACCTGGGTCTACAATTAAACAAGATTGATTGGAGTCTACTAATAAGTAGCAGTTCGTTTGTAAAGGACCAAGCGGTATTTGTTCCCAATTCATTTTACGTAACCTCCATTTGATGGATAGACTAGTTATATTTTACACTATAATGAGAAGGAAATAATACAAAAGTGAATTTGTAGGTGAAAATATGGAATTGATTTATGCAGTGGAAGCCCATTATCTAATAGAGGAACTTCTAGAGTTTAAAGAGTTAATTTTTAACGAGACCGAGTGTATGGATTATACGAACTTATTTTTTATTTATCAGTCCCAAAAAGAGGCTGATATAGCTAAGGAGTTGCTTATAGAAGGGGATATTTATATAGATAACCACGATCTTGTTAAGTTAAGCGGAGGTACGCAAGGTGAATGCTACTACGATTATTGTCTTCCTTCGGAAAAGAATAGCTGTGTTTATTTATATAAAGACCTATTATCTTGTTTCTATATTAAGTCTGGGGAAGATACATCCATTCAAATGTTTAAATACCAGCTTGAAGAACATCTTGTTTATCAAACTCTTCATCAAAGTAAAGATTATTTTTTCATTGATAACGCTCTACAAGAGCTAATTCTCGGAACCGCTAAAGCATATGACATAGAAGTGTCATTTTTTGACCTCGACAAATTGGCAAAAAAAATATAAAATAAAAAGCGAATGTAAACATTTAGTTAGGCTTCTTTCATAATTGATGGTTATGCTACTATAGAATAGCAGCAGCCTATATAAAGATAGCCTTTAGCTATTACATACAGGTGTTTATATACTTGTTATGCACTTACAGCTTGTTATGATTATTTAGATAAAGGGGGCATTCATAATGGGACTAGTCATTATTTTCGCTTTAACTTCGTTACTAGCAGGATATGGAACATTCACTGCACTTAAAAACAAAAACGTTCTTGGTATCGTATTTGGTGCTGGAAGTTTTGCTATCTTCGGCTGGTTTACGGTGATGACTGTATTAAACCACGGATATCCTGTTGCTCACTAATAAGTTTCGTTATTAGTCTAGCCAAAATAAAAAAGGACTGCTCCGCAGTCCTTTTTTATTCTGGCTTTCTTTTATTTAACTATTTAATTTATCAATCACTCGTTCCACTTTTTCTTCCATTTTTCTCTCGATATCTCTTCGGTCATCGATTCGGATATTGGTTGCTACCCTAGCTAGACCTTTTTCAAAAGGCACTTCATGCATTGCCTGTATAACCTCAAATAGGACAGGTAGTTCTCCTTCGATAATCGTACTCATTGGTGTTAATTGAAAACGTATAATCCCTTTTTCTTCAAACCCCTTTAAAACTTTATGTATATCAGCCACATATGAACTAACACTTGGAGTTTCTGTTCCTATTGGAATTATAGTTACATCAACGATAGCCATTTTATCATCCTTTCTAAGTTGATTTCTTAATCAATATAACATTTGTAACACGGTCCTTCTATGCTTATTCTTTTATAAGTTTCAAAATATTTTTCTCATTTAAATCTAATATGGAGTCTAAGTAATTCCCATATAAGCAGTATTTCCCACTTGGTGAACAGCTCAGCCTTTCATTATTAAGGTTCTCAAAGAGTATCTCTTGATCCTCTGATTGTAATGATTTTAATATTAATTGGTAGCCGCCACGATAGCTGTCAATACTTCCACTAGTTAATGGTGCAAAAGTAAGGAGTTTCTCTTCTGTTTCAATATAATCATAATTAGGTACTAACCAACCCGAATATGTTGATAATTGGGGTAGAGTAAAGGAACGTATTTCTTTTAGTGCACTAGAGTAAATGGTGTTGATAGATTGATCTGTATTATTTTCATCTACTTGAATGGTTAATAGTTTATGACCGATCATAGCGATTTGAAAAATTTTGGGAAAGAGCTCATTCTCTTCATTTGTGATTAAATTTAGCTTTTTAACTGGTGCAAATAAAGAAGGACTTTCTTCATCCCAATCTAAGTAAACTAATTCTTCCTCATTTAACCAATAAGCAAAAGGTTGGGTAAGAAACACTTCATCTAGCTTTTGTTCTGACAAATTCATTTTATAAGTATAAAAACTCCAATCCTCTGTAAAAGAAGAAACTAATAAGATATCTTCATTAAAAGGGTTCCATTCAATGGCCAATTCTGTTGATTCAATGGACTGGGTCATCATCTTTTCACCTTGAATATTTAGCACAGTCAAGGTAGCTTCAAAATTGTTTGGTGAAGAATGAATAAGTATATACTTCTTTTGCGGGCTTATCATGACATTAACTATTGGAGCATCACTTTTAAACAGTTGCTGACTCACACCATTGTGAAAGTTATATGTATATACATTTGTACTCGGTCCTGTTTCTGTGATATATAATATCGTCTGCTCATCAATCCAGCCTGAGGTAGAATAAAATCTTCCCTCCGGAATTTTTATAGGCAGTATAAAATGATGTCCAAGGAAAGTAATAGGGATATCTTCCTTCGTTGGAGGTGCTTCGTGTTTCGAGATCGGAACTGGTTTTGCTTCTTTTATGTTATTACATCCGTTTAATACAAAAGAAGTTACCAGTAAAAATAAACAAAAGTAACAAATATAAATAGACCTAGAATTTAACACTCAACCCTCCCCCCTTCTTTGAACCATAGTATAGATACGATAGTATTTACCAAATGTTTCAAACTTCTTAATAAATAGGAAAAAAGCCGCAACACGGCTTTTTTTGTACTCTATTTCATATTATCCAATAACTTTTGAGGTTTTCCTATACAAATATAGTTGGGATAATTTTTCTATAGCTTAATTTCCAATATTCACATATACAAAGAGGCTAAAAAGATTCCTAACACCTTTTCATATATTTGATCGAACTGAGACAATGGAAGTGGATTGATTCCTCGACCCAATTCGAGTGTAAAAGCTGGCCTACGAAATTCTTTGATAAACCAGTCTTTAAAACCCGCGTGACTGTCTATATTCTGTATAGCTTGGTACCCACTAACACGTTCAAATTCTGTTGCAAGTACCCTTGATTCTGGAGGCTCTAGACCCTCATAGCCCCAGTAGAATTCTTCACCTTGAGTATGGAATGCCAGCATTCGGTTAAAGCCTTCTCGCGATGCTAAATCAGCCATAGCTATAGCCTCTGGTTCTGTGAGTGGTGCATCACCGGGATAGTCTCTAGGTGCTGGAGATTTAGGCTCCTTACGTTCCTTCTCAATCTCCCACTTTGCTGGATATTGATTATTAAGGTCTACACCATTAATATTAGCTTTCCAGCCCGTAAAATCCGTACTTCCCTTATTAATATTTATTACTTCTTCTCTAACCGCTTCAGGAGGCCCATTTAAAACTAAGTCAACACCATCAGGATTAACCATTGGGACGATAGATAACTCCACCTGATTATATAAATTTAACATATTCAGTCCACGAATTGGACTATTATTAGTTAAGCTTAATAAATACGAATTCAGTAAAGTCATAATGATAGGGGAAGTGATCCATTCATTCGCATGAAAAGAGGCATTTAAATGAACTTTTTTAGAACCGCGCCCCAGTTTGATTTCATATAAAGGTTTTCCTAGTACACTTTCCCCTATGGTGTTTACCTCAATAAAAGGGTATGCTTCTCTTAATTCACCTATATCTCTAAATAACCTTGATGAATCATATCGTTTCCCTCTTTGAACAAGAGAGGTAACCATTCTACGTGGAACCTTAATGGTCCTTCCTACTTGTAACTGATTTGGATTTAGTTCTTGATTTAATAACAAAATAGCGTCTATAGACAGATTCCGTTCCCGTGCTATCTTCCAGAAGGTATCATTTTGTTTAATAGTATAATTATTTGTCGTAAATCCCGGTACCTTTATTACTTGACCAACCTGAAGAGAGTTTGAATCTACGTTCTGGTTTGAATCAATGATAAGTTGTATTGGAATCATAAAGAGCTGGCTGTAATACCAGAGTGTATCTCCAGATCGAACTTTAATATTCATCAAAATCCTCCCCTCCATAATAGGATACATATGAAGAAGAATAAATAAAATGACAGTAATTTTCTTCTTTACAGAAATTAGGGAATGTAACAGTCATAAAGAAAAAGCCTGCAGAATTCCGCAGACTTTCCCTTACTTCTTATCTTCAGTTATCACTTTACTTTTCGTATTCTCATAGAAACGTAGTAAATCTCCATAGATGACTTTATCGGAATATTCAAGCTCGTTTTTAGCTTTTTCCGCATACGGCTCACAAGTACTCTTTTCAATTTCCTCACCAGTTGACTTATCATAGCATGTTTCACGAGTATATACATAATCTTTCGTAATAAAACTGCCATCACGTAACACCGTAAAGTCAGTTTTATCTTTAGAGAACAAGTCGGTACCGAAATCGATATTACGTTTCGTATTAATTCCCAGTAAATGCAGAATAGTTGGTTTTAAATCAATTTGTCCCGATACTTTTGAAATGGTTTTACCCTTTTGTCCAGGGATATGAACAATAAGAGGAACACGTTGAAGCTGTGTACTTACATATGGTGTAACCTCTGTTCCTAAAAACTCACCCATGGTTTTGTTATGATTCTCGGAAATACCGTAGTGGTCACCGTAAATAATGATCACTGAATCTTCGTAGAGACCTTCTTCCTTCAATCGCTCTACAAACAATTTCAGGGCTTCATCTGTATATCGAACAGTAGGAAAATAATTATTTACAGTCTTATTTGTTGAATTGTAAGGTTGAATATATAAGTCTTCTTCGCCTAATTCAAACGGGAAGTGATTTGTTAGTGTAATAAATTTTGCATAAAATGGCTTTGGCATTTCCTTTAAATGAGCTATTGATTGTTCAAAGAAATCAATATCCTTTAAACCCCAGCCAATTGAATTGTCATCTCTTACATCATAGTCAGGTAAAGAGTAAAAACGTTGATATCCTAATGAATCATACATGATATCCCTATTCCAGAAACTTTTATTGTTCGCATGTAGGGAAGCTGTAAAATAACCATTTTCATTTAGAACTTCAGGGGTTGCTTTATATTCATTTCCTGAGTGAGTAAAGAATACAGCCCCGCGACTCAAACCATATAAAGAATTTTCAACAATAAATTCAGAGTCAGATGTTTTTCCTTGAGCTGTTTGGTGATAGAAGTTATCGAAATAATAACTTTCCTTAATAAAATCATTCAAGAAAGGAGTAATCTCCTCACCATTAACCGTATTGTTGATAACAAAACTCTGAGTTGATTCCATTGAAATTAAAATAACGTTTTTACCTTTTGCAATCCCAAACAGATTTTCATTTGGTTTTTTGTAATTTGCACGTACATAGTTCTCAATGTCGACTAATTCACTGCCGTCTGCTAGTGCTCTTTGTGCAGATGATTTTGATTGTAGGAATGCATCATAAATGTGATAGTTATAGGTCCCTATATTTTTCACAAGCATTTCACGATCGAAAGTACGTGTCAGTAATTGTGGACGCTCAGTTTCTGCAAGACCTAAATTAAAAAATGAAATTGCAATTGCAACTAGGAAGAATGCTCGACGATGTACTTTAGTGAATTCACGGTAAGCTACAAATTTAGGCTTTAATAGGACAACTGCTAGTAAAATCAAGAAGTCCACAAAATAGAATAAATCGGTCCAATTTAACAACTCCGTTACGCTGCTTCCTAAATCAGACATATTGCTTGTTTGGAATAATACTGGTATGGTTAAAAAATCATTAAAGAACCGATAAAACACCACGTTTCCAAACATGACTGCAGAAATTAGAAAGGTTGTAATGAGTATATAACGGTTCCGATACTTCTCTTTCATAAATAAACCGATACCAAGTATAAACATGAGAAAACTTAGTGGGTTAATGAATAAGATAAGCTCTTGTTTCCAATTCTCTATTTTTATATCAAAGCTAGTTTTATAGATGACGTACGTTTTTAGCCAAAGTAAGATGATCGCAAGAACCATCAAGGACACTTTTGACCATTTGAAGTTGTTCATTCTTTGCCTCCCCCTACTTACAAAAGTATGGAAATAATTACGTAATATTTACAAATTTAGGATTCTAAAAATAATCAAACCCTATCTTAATACTTTTTTTACAAAAAATCAAACCCCAATTAATAAATGGATTATATAATATTTTTCACAATTTTCGATTCTTCTTATACCCACAATAATAGACGATTTAACATCCAAAAAGTTTCAAGATTGTCCATTTTTTCAAAAATGAACCTTTTGTCTTAAGTTTATAAACTGGGTTATATGGGTCAATCTACTCTAGTGTAGTAATAGTTTACTGATTTTAAACTGAATTTTATAGGACAAGTTTCGACACAATGAAAAAGGGGCTATCCAATAAGTCATTATAAAAATGACTCTTGGAATAGCCCCTTTTTATTAGGCTATTAATATTTGAATGGTTCTAGCAATTTCGTCCGTTGATTTCCGGTCCAGTCACTTGCTTTCCACGGGAAGAATTAATGAAAAAATCCAAAAGCCGATTTTTTCAAAGGGCGAATTCTTCCTCGGGGAGGAAGTCAAGCCTCCTCGACGTTCCGTCTGTGGGGTCTCGACCTTTCCTCTGCATCCCGTAGGAGTCAAGTGTCTTCCCCTCCAATCAACTCAGTGCTTATACCAAATAGAAAAGGAAGTGGAGAAAAAATTCGTCTAATTAGACAGCCCTTCATTTTATCTATTTCAAATTATTCTTCATTAACCAAGCTGCACCAATGACTCCTGCGTCGTTTCCTAAGGTAGCAATTGCTAGGCTAGTTGATTCTTTTACACGAGGGAAAGCAAATCGTTCAAAGTTTGACTTTACCTTGTTTAATAAGATGTCCCCGGCCTTTGAAACGCCGCCACCAATAACAATTGTTTCTGGGTTTAGTGTGTTCGCAATATTGGCTAGGGCCAAACCTAGATGATGAGATACATCTTCAATGGTTTCAATTGCGATAGAATCACTGTTTTTAGCTGTATCGAATACGTCCTTTGCAGAAACTTTACCATTTGTGTTAAATAGAGAAACTAACTCACCTGTAGTAGTTTGGTTAGCCGATTCTAATTTTTCAGTGGCAATTCGGACAATCCCCGTAGCAGACGCAATGGTTTCTAAACAGCCCGTCTTACCACAGTTACAAGGCGCTCCTCCGACCGGTACAGCAGTGATATGACCTATTTCCCCAGCTGCTCCGCTTACGCCTTGTACGATATTTCCGTTGGAGATTACTCCGCCACCAACTCCCGTACCTAGAGTCACACAAACTAAGTCTTTTGCTCCCTCACCAGCACCTTTCCACATTTCCCCTAGTGCCGCGCAATTCGCATCATTATCAATCCATGCTGGTAATCCTGTTTCTACTTCTAACAAGTCTTTTAAAGGGTAATTATCTCTCCATCCTAAATTAACTGTATTGTAGACAACCCCTGTAGAATAGTTTACAGGTCCTGGAGCACCCATTCCGATTCCTATTAGTTTGCTCTTATGTTGCTCAAGCTCTTCAAGTGTTTGATCAATGGACTTTGCAATATTAATTGTAATATTCTTACCTTCGTCACTGTTGTCTGTAGGAATCTCCCACTTATGAATAATTTCGCCATAATAATTTATAAAAGCAAGCTTTGTTGTTGTTCCACCTAAATCTACACCTACAAGCCACTTTTCATTCATCATAATCACCTTTTCTTTATGTAATCTAATCCTTTTTCTTCGTCATTTGAATTTCATGTCTAAGTATCATAATGGCTGTCTGATAATCTTTAACATCAACTAGTTGAGATTGGTAAAGCTCTGTTAACTCAGCTTCCATAAGTTCCAGGTCAGCTACCCTATCACCAACATATATAAATGTTCCAAATTTTTTCAAAAATTGTTGAATTTCATATACATTTTTCATTTCTAGGACCTCTATTGGGAAAATATTTATTCTTATTTAAACCTTTGTTTCTTTTTTATTGTACAATTCCAAAAATCGACATGAACTATTATATTTCTCTTTCTTTCTACAATAGTCAACTAACAATGTAATAGCTTTACATAACAATTTTTATGCACACAAAGAAGTATAATCTAAAATATTATGTCCCTCAAGAGACTTCACTAAAAAACAATATTTACATTGAAATACCTACGTTAAGTTTTTAGTAATAATTTCCCCAATATTTAATATTAAATCTAAAAAACCTGTCCACTTTTTTTAAAAGTAAACAGGTTTATGTATTTATCTATCCGGATCCTTAGGATTAAGAATTGGTGGTCTTTTATCCTTTAATGGAATAGGTGATCGTAATAACACATCTCGGAATGCCCGGATATTAAATGGAATAAATGGCCATAAATAAGGAACTCCAAAGGATTGCATTCTAGCAAGCATAATAAAGAATAAGGTGACTCCAATAACAAGTCCATATGAATGGAAGAGAGCAGTTAAAATTAACAAGCCTATTCTAACTAATCTGTTTGCTAAGCTCATTTCATAACTTGGTGTAGCAAACGTACCAAGTGCTGCTATTGACAAATATAGAATAACTTCATTCACTAATAACCCTACTTCAACGGCTACTTGACCAATCAATATAGCAGCAACAAGACCAATGGCTGTTGCCAATGATGAAGGTGTATGAATAGCGGCCATCCGTAGCATATCTATTCCGACCTCAATAATAAGCACTTGAAGAAATAAAGGTACTTTAGTTGTTTCATTAGGTCCTATAAAAGATAGGGCATCCGGTAACAAATGTGGCTGTGAGGCAAATAAATACCATAATGGTAAAATAAATATAGAAGCCCAAACAGCCAGATACCTTACTAACCTTAAATATGCACCCACTACTGGCTTATTTCGATATTCCTCTGCGTGCTGCAAGTGATGCCAATAGGTAGTTGGAGTAATAATAACACTTGGTGAACCATCTACAATAATGCAGACATGTCCTTCATATAAATGTGCTGCAACCGTATCTGGTCGTTCACTATACCTCACAACGGGAAAAGGATTATAATGTCGTCCTGAAATAAATTCTTCAATGGTTTTTTCAGCCATCGGAATCCCATCAACATCTATTTTAGAAATTGAATCCTTTATGTCATTTACTAACTTTGGATCGGCAATATCTTCAATATAACTTACTACCACGTCTGTTTTCGATCGTCTTCCAACCTGTAAGTATTCCATTCTTAGAGTTCGATCTCTAACTCTTCTTCTAGTCAATGCTGTATTAAAAACCAAGGTTTCCACAAAACCGTCACGGGAACCCCTTACTACTCTCTCAATATCGGGTTCATCCGGACCACGTGCGGGATATGTACGAGCATCAATTAAGATAATTTTCTCTACACCATCCACCACTAAAGCGGTTGGACCAGCTAAGACCATACTAACTACATTATTAAGATCATCTGTCGTTTCTACTTCAACATATGGAATGTAGGTTTTAACTAATTTTGTAAGTGTATCACCATCTAGTTGACCTTCTGGCAGTTTGGCTAACAGCTTCATTAATAAGTGGAGAATATCATCTTTTACAAATCCATCGATGAAGTACAGGGCCATTTTTTTCCCAGCATACTCAACATCTTGTTGAATAACGTCGAAACTTTTTTCTACCCCTAAGGCTTCCTTTAAATATTCTAAGTTCTTATCAAAATCTTCATATACAAGTTTCTTTGACTGGTACTCCATATTTCACCTCAAAACAAACTTTGTTGTTTAACAAAAAAACTACGCTTTTTATAGTGTGAAAGATAAACCCAAGTATATACACAACATCTTTGACATTCTTAAGAAAAAACATACTAATAGTTATGTTTACCGTTATACATTCATATAGATTCGTATTAGGACAACTTTTAAAAAAATGAGGGAATAAGATGAAGAAAAATATTTTTACTGCTATTATGATGGTTTTGGTCATGGTAGTGATTTATATTTACTCGCTAAATGGAAATAGTGTGAGAGAAAGTATCACCTATTTTCCCATTGACCCATCCATTACCTACGACTCTACTAATACAACCTTAACTTTATTAGGAAAAGGAAAAGAAAAAGATGATTATTTGGTAAATTGGGCAATTAGCTCGTCCCTTGACCGGAAAGCTTACCTGAGGCAAGATGTTGGACTCTTATATGTTAATGGAAGATTAAAAGGGAAACTTGGGGATTGGAAGCAAAATACAGATACACTGTCCCAAGAGATTGAGGTTGTTGGTAAAGATAGTAGTCTTTTTCAGGCGATTACATTCCATCACTCTGAAATCCACATGAAGCATGATGAAATTTTTAGTGCGCAGCAATTGTCAGCTGACCAATTGTATGTCATCGATTCATCATTTAGCCCACTTCGAGCATTTAGAGTTCCAGTCGGCAAGGAAGAGTTAGAGTGGAAAAGCACGATTGACAACATGACTAGGAAACAACTTCAAAGTAGCTGGTCAAAAGCTATGGAGGCTTATTCCATCAATAGAAAAGATTACTCTTCTTTCCCGTTAACTGAAATCATTCGATTTAATGAAGAACCATTACCAGGCTTTTCAACTTATGACACACAAAAAATTATAGGAAACTTATGGGAAGGCATTTATAAAAATTATTTCCTTGGAATTAAAAAAGGGGACCAAACTATTATAAATCCATTTAATAGCTCAGTCCCGTTAATTTTGGTAGCAAACGATAAAAGTCATTTACTCGTGGTATTTGAAGCATCAACTGGAGAGCCATTCCTCCTCCGTCAGCAGATTACAACTGACCGTTAATTTTCCCAACCAGTTCTTTGTACTCGTTTTGATTAGGTCTCAAATCTAAAGCTTTAGTAGCATGTTCTTTTGCTAAATCAAGTTGATTTTCATTTAAATAAACTAGTGCCAAATTATAATGTGCTTCGTGAAAATCAGGATTTAATTCAATCACCTTTTGTAAATGAGCCCGAGCATCCTCCAGTTTTTCTAATTTAATCTCTGTATAGGATAGAAGGAAATACACTTCTGCTGAATCCTGATTTTCCTTTGTATATGCATATAATAAGCTATAACCTTTTTCATATTCTTCTAACTCATTATACTGTTGTGCCATAATCAAAACAGATTTTTCATCTACTACTGCTGAAGCGTATCCATACTGTAATAAACCGACAACCCCTAGTGCAGTCAACCCTAGAAATAATCCCTGAAGTAGTAATTTTCTTTTTTTAGGAAAATGAACAATTCCAGTAGCTAAAAACCCGCCTATTAGTCCACCAATATGTCCGGCGTTATCTATACCAGGAATGGTAAAGCCTAGTGATAAGTTAATGGCCAATACAACTAATATATTGAAACCCATTGTTCTAAAGAAAAGTTTAGGATAAATAAGTCCAAAAAATAGAAGTGCACCAAAACAACCGAAGATGGCTCCACTTGCCCCTGCCGATAAACTAGGACTGAACAAAAAACTTGCAAGAGAACCACTAAAGCCAGCTAATAGATAAATGAATAAAAACCTAGAGTTTCCATATATTCTCTCTACCACAGTCCCTAAGTAGTACAGGGCTAGCGTATTCATTAGCAAATGCAAAATTCCTATATGTAATACAACGGGTGTGAAAAACCTCCACCATTCTCCCTCTAAAATTAACGGGTTAAACTTAGCTCCAAATTTTATTAAGGTTGACGTATTCGTACTTCCACCATTTAGTTCTAATAAACCGAAAAAAGCTACTTGTAAAATAATAAATATATACGTAAAAAACGGTTTTCCATACTCAAACAAAGACTTTTCTCTTTTTATTTGATTAACCGCACTATTTAGAGCAGATTGTTTCAATTGTTCAATCTCTTCATCTAAATATTCCTCTCTTTTGGCAATAAGGATTGGTTCATCAAATAAATCTTCTAAACTAACAATCCATTCATCGTAAGATTGGCGATCGAGCAATTTACTATGGATAATCGTTTTATTTTGGTTGGGATTGAGAAAAGGCTGTGCAATACGGAATTTATAGTCATCCACTGGCAGAAAGGCAGTTATATATAAATTCAGTATATTTAATTCTCTTCTAGTCAACTGCTTACGAATTCTTTCCCCATTTTGGCTGGTTAACTCAATATCCCGTTGCAACCAATTACTCCAGTCTAAATTGTATTTTAAAAGTCTGATTACTTGAGCTTGTTTATTCTCTATTTTTTCAAGCCAGAGCTCGTTTTCATCTTTGGATAATTGAATTAAACGATATTCTTGTTTCGTGATAAAGTAATGGGCCAACCTCCAAAATAAATAATCTTCTTGAGTTTTCAATATTCCCCCTACTTTCAGAACTTTTTTTACTTTAAACCATCTATATGCATTATAAACAAGTTTTTTTCTTTATAATAATGATTTGGTCGGTAATAGCTCTGAAAAAAATAAAAAGACCTTGTCGGCCTTTTTATTTTCTTAATAGTTGGGCTGCCCTTGCCCCGGGAATACTGATTTCATCATACGATTTCGTACAACTGGGAAACTCATGATAGATCGAACAAACAATCTTCTTATCATGGGATTCCCAAAGACAACATTTAGTACACGGAACCGATTTTGGATAATATAATATCCTCCCAGTCCAATTAATAAAATGGATAATAAACGAGACATTTCCATCCCTCCTAACTATAGTTTGAGAAGTAAATATCTCTTTTATGCAACATTTGATTTTGACTAAAAATCATAAATTAGCTACCTAATAAGTGTACATATATAATAGAAGAAAACGGTTACATTATATAGAAAAAATATAGAGGCATTAAAAACTGCCTCCTCCATAAACGTTAAAACTTATTAATAACTGGCTCCATTGTCTTCTTTAAAACCTCAACTGAGTGGTTAAATTTTTGTTTTTCTTCTTCACTCAGTGAAAGTTCAACAATTTCCCTTATCCCACTTCTATTTACAACTGCAGGTACACCTATAAATACATCTTTTTGGCCATACTCTCCATCTAAATATGTAGAAACGGTAAGTACAGAATTTTCGTTTTGTAATATTGCCTTAGTCAAACGAATTAAACCCATTGCAATGCCGTAATAGGTTGCACCTTTTCTTTGTATAATATGATAAGCTGCATCACGAACATTTAAGAACAAGTCATCTAAATCTTCTTGTTTATAATTTGCTTCCTTCTGTACCCAATCTGAAATTGGACGTCCTGCAATATCCGCATGGCTCCAAACAGGTAATTCTGTATCTCCATGTTCACCTATTATGTATGCGTGGACATTCCTGGTATCTACGTTAAAATAATCCCCTAAAAGGAAACGGAAACGAGCCGTATCTAAGATGGTTCCAGACCCAATAACTCTTTCTTTAGGTAAACCAGAGAATTTCCATACGGCATAAGTTAATATGTCTACAGGGTTCGTAGCGACAATGAAAATACCGTCAAATCCACTCGCCATGACCTCTCCAACAATTCCCTTAAAAATACGTGTATTTTTCTCCACTAAATCTAAACGAGTTTCACCTGGTTTTTGGTTTGCTCCTGCCGTAATAACGACTAGATCCGCATCTTTGCAATCGGAATAATCACCGAACCATATTTTGGTTGGTGAAGGTGAGAATGGAAGACCATGATTTAGGTCCATCGCATCGCCTTCTGCTTTTTCTTTATTTAGATCAATTAGGACTAACTCTTCTACTACCCCTTGATTTAATAAAGCAAAAGCATAGCTAGATCCAACAAATCCAGTCCCAATTAATGCTACTCGATTAATTCGATTTTTCATCCTACTCCTCCTCAAATTTACCTCTACTAATTGTTCCCATACTAAGTTAGAAAAATGATGTTACTGTATTATTAATTTTAACCAATAACTACTAGTACATCTCTTTAAATCTTAGCGATATTGTTACAATTTCTAGATTTATCCATAATTTTACATATAGTTTCATCCAAGAACTAATAAGATGATCAAACCGAATATGGCAGCTAGTAGGCTTGATAAAAAATTTACAAGATCATTATTCATTTGCTGGAACCCTTTTATTTTTACCGTTTTCCCATTACAATGAATTAATTTTTCTGTTTCTAATCCACATTCTCTACATTTATAAGATGCCTGAATATATGCCCCTAGAATTGTATCAATCAGATTACCTAGAAAGCCTAGAACAGCGATAAAAAACATTGCCTGAATACTGAAAGAAAATATTAATTTTGAGCTAACAGCTATTAAGCTTGCACCCGCTAACGCAGCCCATGTTCCTAACATACTAACCGCTCCAGATGTACCGCTCGGAACTAGAGAAAATGTTCGAAGGGAGAATGGCTTAGTTTTGCTCAATGTACCAATCTCAGAAGCCCATGTATCGGAGTTAGCACTAGAAAGTAAGATACAGTACACCATAACCCATATAGGATCTGGATTTATAAAATAAACGAAACTAACCATTCCCGCTGCACCGCCGTTTGCTACTACCTGCTGCCAATCTCTTGTTGAACCTTTTTCATGTCGCTCTTCCACCTTGCTTTTGCGGGATCTCTTATATTTGGACCAAAAACTTGAAGAGGCAAAAAAAAGCCCTAGAACAAATAAACCTTTTAGTCCAAGTCCTAGTGCTGTAAATATTCCGACTACTGCTGCTGCTATACTGCCTGATAATGTAAGTAAGCGAAAGTAGTATCCTAATATGGCTGTTACAATAATAAATATAAGAACTACTATGTTAATCATGAATTACGATTATCTCCTCATTCGAAATGATTTGCTTCACAGGAATATCGTGCTCCTCAACCGGAACACTCTCTAGTATTTGTTGCTCGAAAGCTAGGGAGAGGGTATCTCCTTCATATTCTATGAGGAATCGGTCATAGTACCCACCACCGAATCCTAATCTAAATCCTTTTCTACTAAAACCAAGACCAGGAACAATGACTAACTGAATATCCTTCTTAGCAATTAGTTCTGTTTCAGATTCAATCGGTTCTAATAAGCCCGAATAGACAGATTCTAGTTGAGAAAACTTAGTTAGGATTCTAAAATCCATTTCTCTCGTTTTAGGAAGACACTTTGGAACAACAACCTTTTTACCTTCTTCCCAAGCTTTTCGAATGATTTGAAAAGTATCAACCTCTGGAGGATTTGAAAGAGTTACAGCAATCGTTGTTGCTTTTATCCATGATGGGTTTTGGAATAATTTTTGAGCAATTATGTATGACATATGTTCATAGGAAGGTTTAGATATGGAAGAAAGATTGTATTGTATTTGTTTACGAAGGTTTTTCTTGTCAGTCATATGATTCTCCTCCTTTTTTACTCATAAAATCGGATAACAAACCAAAATTTAGATACAAAAAAAACAGTAGGAATAATCCCACTGCTTATTTTGTTTCGCGGTGTAATGTAACGCGCTTTAATCTTGGGCTGTATTTTTTCAGCTCAATACGATCTGGGTTGTTACGTTTATTTTTCGTAGTGATATAGTTACGGTCACCAGTTTCAGTGCAAGCTAATGTAATGTTTACACGCATGTTATTTCCCTCCAAACTATGTTCATACTAGTTCGTTCATACGACTTTTCTATAATATCACTTTTCAAATGGAAATGCTAGTGTGTTTTTAAGAAAAGCTCGATTTAACCGAATTAGGCCTTCTTTTTTCTTTCCACTTATTACCCAAGAGTAACCTTTACTAGTAGTCTTAGGCGAAACTTCCATATCAACAGACAAGATACTAATAGAAGAACCCTTCGTCATTGGTTGAAATTTAAGGCTTCCTTTTTCCATGCAGCTCCAAATGGATTCAGTATAAAGACTAAGGTAAGGATGAACAGTCATTTGACTGACTCCATCGTTACTGCCTGCGTTCACTAGATAAACACAGCTGTTAGTTAAATGGAATATCACATTTTCTGTTGGTGAAACGAAAGTAAACTGATCTTTTAAAGCATTGATATGTTGGTGCATAAACAATAGTTTTACCTTTTTCCTAGTTGTAATATTATGATTTGTTACGAGTACCTCAAGATTTTTCATCTTTGAATGTAGAGCTTCCTCTCTTATGTGAACCGAAATTCCTTCTTCTGCTATTAACTTTTCCCTACTGTCTTGTATCCAATAAGTTTTACCATTTATCCAAATGCCGGGTGTCGTTAGTATCTCATTTCTTGAAAATGTATTTTTCACCACTTCATCTTCTAACATATAGTAGCTATTTGTGATCATGATTCACACCTTCTGATAATTTTTTATTTGTTTAACATAGTATTTCAATATCTCTGTTGCCATCCTGGGATTATCAGCATAACAATAAATATTTAAATAACCTTCTAATTCATGTGAGGTAATTTTCGTCCAGCAATAAGGAGTATGCACGAATTTAATTCCCTCTGTTAAATCAATGAGCTCGGTCTTGCTTTCCTCAATCAATAACCGCATAATTTTTGATTTCACATGATTTGGGCAGTATACAACTTCCTTTTTCAAATGTTTGTTCCCTTGGTATACATCCGTTAATATTAGAACATTTTTTTGATGGTAATCCTTCAAATTCAGCCTTTTAAAGACAGAATGTTCAGGAATCTTCGAATAAGAATTTACCTTTATATTAGAACCAATTAAACTTTGTTGGCCAATATACGAGTTCTGGCCAATTACAGCCTGATTATCAATGATGGTTCTTTCTCCAATATAAGTATTTGATCCAATTATGGTTTGGTTTAATCTTGCTCCTTCTTGTATGGTTACATTACTCCATATAATCGATTCATCTATTTCAGCTTTAGAATGGATTATTGTGTGATTACCTATGATAGAGTAAGGCTTGATGTGAGCCCCTGATTCAATTTTACAACCGCTTCCGATTAGGGCTGGACCTTCAACTATTGCTTCAGGATTTACATCACTATTGCTCCCTATCCAAACATTATCTTTGAGTTTATTATTAAGATCCATTTTTACTTTTAATTTTCCACCCAAAATATCTCTATTGGCATTTAAATAAGTGGAGAATTGACCAATATCAATCCAATACCCTATTAGTTCATAAGCAAAAAAGTTTAATTTTCTTGATAGTAATAAAGGGAATAAATCACGACTAAAATCAAAATAACGATTGTTAGGTATATAGTTGATTATTTCTGGTTCTATAATATAGATTCCCGTATTGACTTGATCACTAACCCACTTGTAAATCGGTGGTTTTTCGATAAAAGCTCTTATTCTACCGTCCCCATGCTTCAGAACAATTCCGTAGTCATTTGGAAACGATACCTTTGTCGTAATCATAGTGAATTGACTTCTCTTTTCTAAGTGGTATTGAAAAGCATCCTGTAGCGAAAAATCCGTCAAAATATCCGCACTTATTACGACAAAGGTATCATCTAAAAAGTGAGTGATGTTTCGAACTCCTCCTGCAGTACCTAATGGGGAATTTTCGGTAAAGTAAATGAGTTTTACTCCATACTTACTCCCATCTCCAAAAAAGTCGATAATGCTCTTACTTAAGTATTGAAGAGTTATAGCGATTTCTTTTATTCCTTGTAATTTGAACCAGTCAATGCAGTATTCCATAACAGGGCGATTCATTATGGGGACAAGAGGCTTGGCTATTTTCTCAGTTAGTGGTTTCAGTCTTAAGCCTTTTCCTCCTGCCATGATTACACCCTTCATAGAAATCCTCCTTGGCTCCATTCTTCAACAACATAAATCTCATAAAAACAATTATTATTATAAAATTGATTTATTGATTAATGTTTCTTCAAAGACTCGCTTTGTTTCTTCTGCCACACGCTGCCAACTAAATAAACGTTCAACAATCCTTTTTCCTTTTTCACCTAAATCTCTAGCAACGTCTTCATTATGAATAAGAAAGCTTAATTGTTCTACTAAGCTTTCAGAACAATCTGGTTCCATAAGTAAACCCGTTTTTTGATGTTGCACAATTCCTTTTAGCCCGCCTACGTTAGAAACAATGGTCGGCTTACTATATAACATTGATTCTAATGCTACGATACCAAATGGCTCATATCTGCTCGGGAAAACAGCTATATGGCAGTAGTTTAGAAGTGCCTGTCTTTGTTCATCTGTTACAAACCCAACAAAATAAACTTGTTCACTTAATCTCGTTTCAAACACTCTTCTTCGATACTCTTCAAGTAAGGGGCCTTTTCCTGCGACGATAAAATAGACATCAGACTTTAAATCTCTCATTTTCTCTGCTGCTTGTATGAGTGTATCAAAACCTTTTTCCTTCACCATACGCCCAATTGAAAAAATCATTTTTCTATTTTTATCAATCGGTAAATCAAAACAATCACTACTAACTAGGTGATTTTCGCTTTCATCAATCCCATTAGGAATCATAGCTAATTTATCTTCACTTACCCGAAATACCTTCATTAATTCTTCTCTCATAAACTCACTACAGATAATGACTTTGTCTGCACCATTAATGAGTGAACGTTCCTTGTTATGAATAAACTTTTGCATCTCTGTGTAAATTCCATCATTCCTTCCATGCTCTGTTGCATGAATTGTGGCAAGAAGTGGAAGGTTCATTTCTTCTTTTATGGTTAATCCAGCTGCCCCAACTAACCAATCATGGGCATGAATCATTTTAAAATCATGGGTAACTAATAGTTCCATTGCTTTTTCAACCATAGATAAGTTCAATCCCCCAACCCATGATAAGAAGTCAGGGTCTTTTTCATTAAGAGGCTTTACTCTGTAGACATGAACTCCATGATCTTCTTCGTAGTTTGGAAGGTCATTCACCTGTGTTGTTATAATATGAATCTCATAACCTAAATTACTAAGAGCTTTTGATAGCCCATGTACATGTCTTGAAAGCCCTCCTACAATGTTAGGAGGATACTCCCAAGTTAACATTAATATTTTCTCTTGGCGTTCATTGCTTGGTCTCGAAAATATATTAAACAACAAAAAGTTCTCAAGAATTGGTCGATTGAAAAATCCTGATGGCAATTTGCTGTCTGCGATAAAATAAGACCTCAATTCGTTGTATCGGTCAATATAATCTTGTAATGAAAGTGTAGAGTTAGTTTTTGATGAAAGTACACCTACTAATAACATCCATTCTTTCATCATTTCACGGTAAATTGCTAGCTGGTTATCAGTCACTATTTTTTCTTTTAAATTCTCTAAATCTTTTTCAATGAAATGACTTTCTGACCAGAACGGACTACTTTCATAATTAAATGATCCGCTGAGATCCTCACTTAAAAAAGAAGAGCATAAATGAACTTTCTCCAGTTCCGTATTTAGTTTACTTAAGGTTTCACTAGGACTGACCTTTCCTAACAGTGACATTTGATTGTCTAACGACTCAGCCATTGATATACATAGATATCTTGTATCAGCACAAGACTCCCCATCTTCGAACTTTATCTCAGCAGCATTTGTGATAACTTCTATTGGGTACATGATTAGCCCATGTGGAGAATAAACAGGTCCTCTCCCTAATTTCACAGGCGTAGGATCTGCGTAGTGAATGGTTTGGTGATGAATAAAACTATATTCAATTCCTTCTGACATTAAAGATAAATCTAATCCTGGAGTGTATGACCCATTAGGAAACCAGAATCCTTTTGGCTTAACCAAAAAGAAATCCTCAATAATGGATATTCCCGTTTTTATTTGATGTTCTAATCCATTAGAAGTAGATAGGAATGGGAGATTAACAAAGGTAACAGGTGCTGCCAACAACTCTATTTTTTCACACTCAATCAGTTTTCTTATCGGAATGGACAAATTACCGTTATACTTTTCCCAATACATGTATGTATCGCTAGTTGTCCTCTCTTTTTCTTGAAAGTAAATATGCATTTCATTTTTAAAAGTAGGGTGATTAATTAACTCATAATATAGAGGGATTATTCCAAGGTGAACACGATGAAAGTGGTTCACTTCTAACAGCATCAACAAAGAGATAAAATCTTCTGTAAAAGAGAACAACGGAAGTTTCTCCTCATCACGACTATTAAAAAAATCCAGACAAGGGATATTTGAGTGAATGACTAATTGGAAGTTTTGGTTTATCATGCCTTCAATCCCCCTTTACTTTCCGTTTCATAATAGCTATAAGTACTAACATGCTCAATCCAGTTTGGAGGAGAGTTTGTATCTTCTAAAAATGAATGTATGTCTTTTTCTAAGGATCCAACTTGCTCACAGCTAGTTCTAGGGGTTTGTAAAGAATTGGAACGTAGTATAGGGTGAAATTTTGACTCGGTTATCTTCAGCCCTATTTCAAGGCAGTAGCTACGGTTTGGCTTTAAGTCCTTAAAAACCCAATGTTTTTGATTTTCCGGTACGATTGTTTCAACATAAGAGTGTTCATTACTCCCATTAAAAATAATGCTAGTTACATCGTATATCCTCAAAGCCAATAAAAAACAACTATAATCCTTATCAAAGTAAAAGGAAATCAGTCTTTTTTTCGCTTCTGGGATGTCCCAAAAAGTAATCAGTCGATTATTACTAACTAACCAAGCACTAATACCTTCTCGACGTAAGGTAGACTGCTCAGTTAAAGGTTGAGTAGCAGTAGTTTTAGCTTTTCTAATTGGAGTAAAATCTGTTTTTATTGGAGTTGGGGCTTGGACTTTTGCATACTTATTCCATTGATATTGAACTTTTCCGACCGTTGAATTTAGTTCTTCGGCAATCTTTCGGAAGGACAGTCCTTTTCTCTTAAGCTTGATTATTTCATTTATCACACTAACCACCTCAGGTTAACTTATCTATTGTATGTACGGAAACAACATATATTCCTTCATCTATATATAATGTTAGCATTGATAAGATTCACCTACAACGAACGCATTTTGTCGTAAATTGTATTTCCTAGGGAATAGTGAGATAGGGCGAATAATTTTTTTTTATTCCCTCATCCAATACATATAAAATCTTTACATTCGACATGAAAACACTGATTAATCGTTACTTTTCCGACAAGTTCAATGATATTTTTTATTTCTATAAGGATATATCGAATTTTGTCAGTTAAAATGATAGAATATTTCTATCAAGTAATTATGTATAGGTATTTTTACCTATGGAAATCATTGAGGTGACATTGTGGAATATATTTTTATTGGACTGCTTTCCGTTTCAATATTATTACTTCTTAGCTCCTTTTTTGTTAAAGATTCTGTTAAAGAAGTGAGAAATGAGCTTGATCAGCTATCTATGCAAAACATTCAAGAGCTTTATCAAATAAAAAGAAAACTTAAAGTCTTAGAGGAAGAACTCTTATTGAATGATGCAGAGTATGAGAAGCCCTCAGTAGCTTCTTTTGTTCAAACTGTACCTTCTTCTAAAAAAACAGTACATGCTATTATCAAGAACCAAGTTATTTCATTAGCGCAGCAAGGCTTATCCATCGATCAAATCTGTAAACAGTCTTCCTTATCCCAGGACGATGTTGAAGAGATTTTAAATGAGCAATCTAATAAACGAGGCTATCCGTATGAATAGAAGTACATTAAGAGCTTTTTCATTAGGAATTCTACTATCCACCTCACTCATTGGTGTTTATTATTATTCGTCTAATTCGTCTAATCAAGAGCCTTTGAGCGAAAAGGAAGCGATAACAACACTAACAAAAGCTGGCTATAAAGTACTTTCTGCAGACGAGTATGCACAATTAGAAAAAGTGCAGGAACAACAAGAAGAAACTAAAAAAGAAGAAACCGAAACGACTGATAAAACGGATAAACAAAATAACAAAAAAGAAAAAGAAACAAAGAAAGAGATTCAAATCGAAAAGATTTACACTCTCGAAATTAAAAGAGGAATGACTGCTGATGAAATATCAAGCAAACTAAAAAAAGCAAATATTATTGATGATGCTATTGAATTTGAGTTGTTCTTAGTCGATGAAGATTATGCAACAAGGCTACAACTAGGAACTTATCAAATAAGTAGTATGATGTCATTTGAGGAAATTGGTAGAACGATAACTAAGAATAATTAAACTGCAACCATTAAATGTTCACATTTAATGGTTTTATTATGGATATATTTTAGGATATTCAGAAAAAACTAATCATACTGGGGGTGACACTATTGGAAAATAGAAAAGCGGTTTCAAGTAAAGAAAGAAGTGAAATGATTCAACGTCTCGAGACTGAAGATGTTCAAACCATGGAAGCAAATATGAAAATTAATGACCGATTCTATGGTGAGGATCATTTAGAAAATCCTGCGGATAATTACCTTGTACAAGGAAGTCCTGATTAAAGATATAACACAAAGAGGTCTGACAACATTGATTTGTCAGACCTCCCTTTAATATACTTTAGTCATTTAAATCATAATGTCTACCCTTTACAAGATAGAAAATACTTTCAGCAATGTTTGTTACATGGTCCGCGGCACGCTCTAAATATCGACATGTAAAGGATAACTGTGTAATTTGTGGTAAAAGTTCCGGCTTCTGCTGATTAATTTGTAAAAGATCCTTAATTGCCTGCCCATATAGGGAATCTACCTCATCATCCATTTCTGCAACTTTTTTAGCCATATCAAGATCTTCTTCAATAAATCCTTCCAAAGAAAGATTTAGCATCTGAGAAGTGATTTCAGACATTTTTCTAATATGATCTAGAGGTTTTACATGATCTTCGTTTCCAATACGAATAGTTGACTTTGCAATATTTACGGCAAAATCCGCAATACGTTCAATATCTGTAGCAATTTTAATCCCAACAATGATTCTCCTTAAATCAATGGCTACTGGTTGTTGTTTAGCAATCAAAAGGATAGCGAAGTCATTAATCTCTTCGTATAAAAGGTCTGCTTTTGTATCATTCTCCATAATTTCTAATGCTAGCTCAACATTTTTTGTTTCTAATGCAAGAAGTGATTGCTGTAATGCCTCATTAGCAAAATTACCCAATTCCAATAATTTGTCTTGTAACTCTTTTAAATCATAATGAAACCGTTCACGGATTGGCATCTGTCTAATCCTCCCTTTGTCAATTTATATAAACGACGATTACGTATCATCCAAATCGGCCAGTTATATAGTCTTCTGTACGTTTATCAGATGGAGTAGAAAAGATTTTATTTGTATCTGAGTACTCCACAACTTCTCCGTTTAAGAAGAATGCAGTCTTATCAGAGATACGTGCAGCTTGTTGCATATTGTGAGTAACAATAATGATACTGAAATCTTTTTTAAGCTCTTGCATTAGCTCTTCTACTTTTAAGGTTGAAATTGGGTCTAGAGCGGATGTTGGCTCATCCATTAGAATGACATCAGGCTCTACTGCTAAACAACGTGCAATACATAAACGTTGTTGCTGACCACCTGATAGACCATAAGCATTTTCATGAAGACGGTCTTTAACTTCATCCCAAATAGCTGCACCACGTAAGCTTTTTTCAACGATTTCATCTAATATTTTCTTGTTGCGGATCCCATGGATTTTAGGACCGTATACAATATTTTCATAAATTGACTTCGGAAAAGGATTTGGCTTTTGAAACACCATTCCTACATGGGTTCTTAACTCTTCTACTTTATAGGATTTATCTAAAATACTCTTTCCTCTATACTGGATATCTCCAGAAATTTTCACAACAGGAATAAGTTCAACCATTCTGTTAAGTGTTTTGATAAATGTTGACTTCCCGCAACCTGAAGGACCAATGATGGCCGTAACTTCATTTTCATGTACTTGAAGATTAATGTTCTTTAAAGCATGATCATTTCCATACCATAAATTTAAATCCTTCGTATCATATACTACTTTCTTGTTTACCATTTGTTCTTCAACATTCCCTATTGTCGTAGCTTGCTTTACTGTATTCTCATTACCAGTCATAACTGCCATGGTGAATACCCCTTTCATCCATTAAAATCTTCTTTGGAATTTATTTCTAATCACAATTGCAATTGAATTCATTAAAAATAAAATAAGTAATAAAATGACAATGGTAGCTGCCGCTAAATTTGCATATTCAGAAACGAGAGCTGAGTCAATTGTCCAGTAGTAAATTTGCATTGGCATTACCGTAAACTTATCAAAGACACTATCTGGAATAGGAATTATTAACGCAGGAATTCCGATAACAACTAATGGTGCTGTTTCACCAATTGCACGAGATAGAGCTAAAATAAGACCAGTTAAAATGCCAGGAATAGCTGCTGGTAAAACTACATTCTTAATCGTTTGCCATTTAGTAGCACCCATACCATATGAAGCCTCACGTAAAAATTGTGGAACTGCCCGGATCGCCTCTTGGCTAGCAACAACTACAACCGGTAATACAAGTAAGGCCATTGTAAGTCCACCAGCTAAAATAATTGAACCTAGGTTTAGACCCCTAACAAATAATGTTAAACCTAATAATCCGAATACAATAGATGGTACACCAGCTAAGTTTGTAATGTTCGTTTGAATAAAAGATTGAATTCTTCCTTTTTGTGCATATTCTTCTAGATAAATCGCTGTACCTACCCCTAATAGCATCGTAACTGGAGCTACTACAAGCATTAACCATAGCGTTCCAGCAACAGCCCCTTGTATCCCAGCTCTATTGGGATCAGTAGATAATTTGTTCATAAGAAAATCTATATCTATCCAGCCAATACTTTGTGAAAATACACGATATATTAAGACTACTAGTACAACTAAACCAAAAAGGGTTGCTAAAAGAAATAAAGTTTTTCCTAAATTATTTATGAATAGACGTGAACCCATTCTTTTTTTAACTAAAGCTGTATCGACATGTTTCATATTAATATTCCTCCCTGAATTTACGAGAGATATACTGTGCAAATAGGTTCATCACTAACGTAAATACGAATAGCGTCATAGCCACTGCATATAAGCTGAAATATAGAGTTGAGCCTGCTGGAGCATCCCCACCAGTAACTTCAACTATATAAGCAGTCATCGTTTGCATAGACTGAGTAACATCAAAAGTGAAATTTTTAGAACTTCCACTTGCGATGGTAACAATCATCGTTTCCCCAATTGCACGAGAAATTCCTAGAACAAATGAAGCGATAATCCCGGAGATAGCCGCTGGAACAACTACCTTCCAAGTAACTTCTAGTCTTGTTGCACCTAGAGCTAAAGCTCCCTCTCTCATTGAATTTGGAACGGAACTCATTGCATCTTCTGAAAGAGATGCAACCATTGGAATAATCATAATACCCATTACGATACCAGGACTGAGGATATTAGTAGGCTGTAATGAAGGTATAATATTTGTTAATAATGGAGTCACAAATGTAAATGCAAAGAATCCATATACAATGGTAGGAATACCTGCTAGTATTTCTAACATTGGTTTTAATGCTCTTCTAACTTTATCTGACGCATATTCACTTAAGTAAATAGCGGTCATTAATCCAATAGGAATAGCGACAAGCATCGCAATAGCTGAGGAAATTAATGTACCTGTCAGTAATGGTAATACTCCAAATTGAGCATGTTCCCCTAAAGGCTTTAATACCGTACCTGTGAAAAATTCAATAAAAGGGACATCTTTAAAAAATTCTATCGTTTCCGTTAATAATGTAAATAAAATTCCAGCTGTTGTTAGGATAGAAATAGTTGCAATTGTAAAAAGTATTTTTGGCATCAGTTTTTCTAGAACGGTTGTGATCGTAACAGAGCGTTTGTTTTGTTCGATTAACTCTCTTACATTCACTTTCTTATTATTTTCTATCGTTTTATCCAAGTTAAAAACCCCTTTCATCCTTACCCCTTTAGAATAATAATCTAAATACTATTCTAAAAATTTTTACAGCTAAAGAAGATGAGAAGATTGACTTCTCACCTTCTTCTACTAAACCCCAGTAGATTATTTTAGAGCTTTTAAAGCGTCAACAGATGCTTGAACTTCTTCATCCGTTAAAGGAGCGAATCCAGTGTCTTTAGCTGTTTGTTGTGCGTTTTCCATTGCATAGATGGCGAAGTCTAATACTTGTGGCTTGTCTTTCGCCATTTGTTTGTTTAGGTAAGTAAACACAGGACGAGTGAATGGAGAGTAAGCAAAACTATCACCTTCACCAATTGTGTCTAAAGATGGCTCAATAGGACCATTTCCGAAATCTACATTAACAGCTTGTAATTTATCTTGATTGCTTTCATAGTAACCATAACCGAAGAACGCGATAGCATTTTTGTCTTTAGATACTAAGTCAACTAATGTCGAATATTCTTGTTGAAGGTTAACTCCTTCAACTAAATCTTGCTCACCAAGAATTTTTTCCCAGAAGAACTCATATGTTCCATGGTTTTCATTTGGACCCATTGCAACGATAGGCTCATTCGGGAAGTCTGGACGTACATCAGACCAGTTTTTCTTACCACCACTTGCAAGGAAGATCTCAATAATTTCTTCTTTAGTAAGTTCTTTTGCCCATGTATTTTCTTTATTGATAACAAATGTTAAACCATCTAAAGCTACTTTTAATTCTTGTACTTCAATTCCTAAATCTGAAGCAGTTGCAGCTTCTTCTTCTTTAATCGTACGAGAAGCATTGTTAAAGTCTGTTCCGTTTTCTACTAAGAATTTTTTGAATCCAGCAGATGTACCTGCGCGACCTACTTCAACTGAAACATTTTCTTCTTTATTAATCATATAGTCTTCAGCAGCCTTAGCCATGAAAGGATATACTGTACCTGATCCATCAATTACTACACTGCCTTCTAGCTCTTGAGACTCTGTATTATCTGACCCTTTAGTTTCTTCATTCGTTTTTTCATTACCACCACATGCAGCCACGATAACCATTAACGCTGATAGTAGTAATAGTAAGCTAACCTTTTTAAGACTTTTCATTTTCCGTAATTCCCCCTAAGAAATTTTGGTTTTTTGTATTTGTCCTACGAGTATTAGAATAAACGGAGAGTGTTAATATGGTTTTAATGAAATGTAAAGCTTTTGTAAATTCAGTTGAATCTTGTGTAAACCTGTCGAAGTTTGGGCAACATATTGGATTCTAACCTTTGATGAAGCACTATATTAAAGCCATTTCAAATCTTTCTTTAGTTAATAAGCTTTTATTTAGTCTTAATCTTTCCTAGATAAGAAAAAAAATGTACTCATAAAAGAGTACATTTGAATAGACATGTGCTTTAACTAATGATTCACATTTGTTTTTTTAAGCTTAAAGTACACGTCTAAAACATTACGACCTATTTCGTAATTAGCCGTATGGCCTTTTTTCCCTTGATATGCCCAAGGAACAACTACCGCCATAGCAACTTCAGGATTTTTATGAGGGGCATAGGCAACTAAACTTAGATTCATAACCTCAGGTGCTTTTTGATACTTCCTTCTTTCTGGTCCATCATAAAACGCTTCAGCCGTTCCTGTCTTTCCGGCAGGAGAATAGGGTGCGTCTTTAAAACGCCTTGCAGCTGTTCCTTCTGGATGCTGCATAACCTGTCTGAACCCTTCCTGAACATTTTCCAACCAACCAGGCTTTAAGTCAATCCGGTTTAATACGGTTGGTTCTATTTCTTGGATAATTGGACCTAGTCTAGTGTCGTCTATCGTTGTCTCGCGAATTTCTTTTACTATACGAGGCTGAACTCGATACCCACCATTAGCTATCGTTGCTACATATTGAGCAATTTGCATCGGTGTATATGTATCATATTGGCCAATTACTAAGTCTAATAGGAAGCCGGGGAGCTTTTGTGGTCCTCTAAATCCTATTTGTTCGTTAGGAAGATCAATCCCTGTTCGGGTTCCAAGGCCAAACTCCGTAAAGGACTGCCTGATTACGTCAAATGCTTTATTGGTATCCATCCGAAGTGGTTGATTAGGCTCATATTCACCATTTCCAATAGCAATTGCAGTTTTGAACATATATACATTTGAGGACACTCTTAGAGCACGAATTTCGTTCAAAGTACCGAATTTATTACTCCATGATCCTTTTGGTGGAGTATCTTTTATCTTTAGAGGAATGTCTAAATAGTATGTTCCAACTTGATTGACACCTGTTTTATAACCAGTCAGGATGGTTGCACCTTTAACAGAAGATCCCATGCTATAGGAACTAGATATCGTTCCATACGTATGGTCTTGCATTTCTAATTTTCCTGTCTTCTCATCTCTTGCGATTTGTTTGCCAGCCATGGACAAGACTTCCCCTGTATGAGGGTTTAATAGGACAACATAAGCTCTATCTAACAACTCTGTATTTGGTTGTTTTTTGGCTTTCCATAATTCTTGCTCTAATATTTTTTCAACCGCCAGCTGTAGTTCCATATCGATGGTTAAAACAATATCTTTTCCACTTTTTCCTTCCGAAACCACTTCTGTTCTTAAAACGTTTCCTTTTTTATCAGTAATATTCTTTACCTTCGCTTTCTGACCATGCAAAACATTTTCATATTGATATTCAATATAGCTTCTACCCACTCGATCGTTCTGACTGTATTCTCTCGCCATAAAATAGTCAAGCTGCTCTCTCGGAACCCCATCATTCACTTTACCCAGTATCGTTTTTAAGGTTTTATCAAACGCATAGCTTCGTTCCCAATCTGTCGTTGTGTCTACCCCAGGTAATAATTGTAGGTTTTCACTAACTTTAGCATATTCCTCTCTTGTCACACCCTTATTTTTTACCATTAATCTTGAGTGTGCATATCCATTATTAAAAATTTTGTAGATAGCCAAAACCTCTAAGTCATGTTTGTTAAGCTCTTTTAACTCGGTATCAGTTACTCTTTGTAGCATTAAATCATAAGTTTGCCTATTAAATTCCTTGACTGTTATATCTTTGCTTTTGATCCTCTCCCTTTCTTCCTTAGATACTTTTTTCTGAGCTTTGCTTAAGTTTTTCATAATCCAGTAATCTTTCTTGTCCCGCTCTGTCACTTTATCCGTATCCATCTCAATTAAAAAAGCGAGCTTTTCAGCAACCTTTAACATTTCACTTTGACTTGCTCCATGATTCGTATATGTAATGGCATTTTGGGCTACATTGTCCACAATAATCCTTCCGTTTCGGTCAAAAATTTTCCCTCTCGGAACAGGATTACTAATCGTATAATCTTCCGTTCTTTCTATTTCCCTTTTGTAGTCGTCACCATAAACAATTTGTACCATACCTAACCGTAATATGAGCACAGAAAAAAGAAGAAATACTAAGAAGAATACAACATTTAAACGGAAGGGTACATGAGTCTTCTTCTTCTTGGTTTTACTGTTCACTTTCATTTTCACATCCGTTCAAAAGAGAATATCTATGTTTTTAATAAGGATTTACGCGAAAAAGGAAAGGTAAATTACCTCTCCCACAGTTATGAAGAAAACTGAATCCGTCTTATAAAAAAGTAGATTATCGAATGTCCCGCACCAATGATTAACAACAATATAGGTATACCTTTCTCAGGATTAAAGAACGAAACGGTAAAAAGGAATGCTAATATGGAAACAATTCTACCTGAATTTAAAAATATTTCTCTAACAACAATATACTCAATCCTCATTTCAGCAGCTTTCCACCCAGTACCAATCACATCGTAAGTTAAGGAAACATAAGGTACTAAAAGAATGGGATAAGCAATCGCAATAACAGCTGCATATATTAACATTTTCATATAGGTAACCTTAAAGACGATTATAAGTATGGCAGCATAAAGTAATATTCCGCCAATTAATATCGCCTTTTTGCGTTGGTCCTTTTTAATCATCCTCGAAACCAAATAATAGGTGACAAAGGCAATACCAGAGTTCACTAACCCAAAGGTTCCTAAGGCCATCTCACTCCCTGTTGAAATAAATACAAATACCGAAATAACAAAGACGAAAGTACCTTCTCGTAGGCCCTGGAAAAAATGAGCATTAGTAACCATTTTCCAATTCAAATTGTTTTTTCGTTCACTAAGAATTCTCGTAACCCAATATTTCCCCTCCGCTGGTCTTCTCTTAAGAGAAAAGCTTAATAAAACGGCTAGAGAAAATAAGCCTAGTGAAATCCCAAAAACAATTGAATATCCTGCCGTTTTTGCCAACTTAGAAATAATGAATCCTGCTGCAAAGGGACCTATCATTCCACCAACAGAAGATAAAATCCCTAAAAATCCATTAAAGAAGTCTCTAGTTTCAGGCTCTGTAATTTCGAAGGTTAATACATTAAAGGCTAACCAATAGAATCCATAGCCAATACCTAATAGTCCCCCTAATACCAAGAGAAATTTAGAAGCATTAGCACCAATCAGCAAAACAGATAAATAAAAGAGAGCTAAAAAAATGACACCGATTCTTAACACAATCACTCTGTCAATTTTTTTAGCCCACCTTCCCGCAAGAATAAAGGTTATTGGCTGTAAGACAACAATAGATAGATTATATAAACCTAAATTCAGGTATTCTCCCGTTTGCTTCCAAAGATAGATATTTACAAATGTGTTAGATAAGGCAACACTCAGAGAATATAGCCCACCTATTAATAGCAATAAAGTTAAATCCTTTGTTAGTTCAATGTCGCCGATCAGTTTTTTAAATATGCTCATAAGAAACTCCCCTTTATATCTAGGGATTAGTCTCTACAAAATGCCATTGATTATTCACATATGAGAAAATGAAGAAAAAAAAGAAGAGACCAATGGCCTCTTCTTTCATATATGATTATTTTGCAGCGTTGTAACGGTTTGAAACTTCTTCCCAATTAACTACATTCCAGAAAGAGCTGATGTAGTCAGGGCGACGATTTTGGTAGTTTAAGTAGTAGGCATGCTCCCAAACATCTAAACCTAGGATAGGAGTTTTGCCTTCCATTAATGGAGTATCTTGGTTTGGTGTGCTTGTTACTTCTAACTCACCGTTGTTTACAACTAGCCAAGCCCAACCAGAACCAAATCTTGTAGTTGCAGCTTTAGCGAATTCAGCTTTGAAGTTATCGTAGCTTCCAAATTTGCTGTTGATTGCAGTTCCTAGATCACCAGTTGGCTCTCCCCCACCGTTTGGAGAAAGGATTTGCCAGAATAATGCGTGGTTAGCATGGCCTCCACCATTGTTACGTACAGCTGTACGTGCAGCTTCAGGAACTGCATCTAAGTTAGAAACTAGCTCTTCGATTGATTTTGAAAGAAGCTCTTCGTTTCCTTCTAATGCAGCATTTAAGTTTGTAACATAAGTGTTGTGGTGTTTTGTGTGGTGAATGTTCATAGTTTCTTTGTCGATATGTGGTTCTAGAGCGTCATAAGCATAAGGTAATTGTGGTAATTCAAATGCCATAATTTACTCCTCCTATGTATGTATTTATTTTTTTATAATCCTTAGAAGCATTTCAATAAAGTTTTTCATTTAAGAATGTTTCTAAAGTGATTAACTTAAGATTACCAAAGATGGATATTTGATTCAAATAAAATGCTTTCAATTTTGCAAGTATATTTATGCTAACAAATATACAATACCCATATAGCTTAAGAATATTCACCATAAGCCTGGCATTTTCCTGTTTACTTTAGAAAAGTTTTCTCTATATTTTTCATTTAAGGTCCCTTTTAATGTTGAAAATAGCATTGAAATGAATGATTCAACATATTGTCAATAATGTTAAAAGCAGTGACAAATCAACGTTCTTGTCTTCGCTAAGCTCATTTCACTCCCATGGTTTTCCAATGTCATATTGACAGTGTTTAATCAATTTTATTTAATCAAAGGGAGAGACAAAGGAGTGACCTCATGTGAACATACCAACTATCTCACTTTATAGCTTATTAGTTCAAGAATTTATTGATAAAGAGACTGTTCAAAAAATTAGGGCCGGGACTCTTCTTTTTAATGAATCTGATTCTGTTAATCATATTTATATATTATTACAGGGTAAAGTCTCTGTAGGGAGGTACCATTCAAAGGGTAAAGAATTTATCTTAAAAATCCTAAATCATGACGAGTTAATCATTGAGTATCAATTGTTTAAGCATAATCCGAAATATCACTTTTATGCGAAAACGTTATCCGATTGTGAAGTTCTAATGATTAATAGAGAGATATTTGAAAAATTTATCCTTAGTAACCCTCAAGCTTTGACAACTCTCACAACCTGGTTAAGTACTCGATATTTAAAGGCACAAATGAAATGCCAGGATTTAATGATGAATGGTAAAAAGGGTGGTTTGTATTCCATCTTAATACGTTTATGTAACAGCTACGGTATTATGCGGGATGATGGCATTTTAATTGATTTGCCACTAACTCATCAAGAATTAGCCAGTTTAACCTTTAGTACTCGAGAAGTCGTATTAAGAATGTTGAAAGAACTAAGAGATAAAAATGTCATCTCATACGATCAATTAAAATTTACCGTAAAAAACTTAAGTTATTTAAAAGAAGAAGTTGATTGCCAAAATTGCCCTTACGAAATTTGCGGGTTGAATTAGTATGAAAAAAATCGCCAAAACAGGCGATTTTTTCTATAGAACGACTAGTAAGAAATATCCAATCATAACTCCTTGGATAATTCCTTTTGTTATCACACTACTAATAAAGCCCACTACGGAGCCAAATCCAATTTTAACAGCGTCTTTAAAATCTTTTTTATTCACTATCAGTTCAGCAATAATTGCTCCTATAAATGGTCCAATGATTATTCCAAATAGAGGGATAATAAAAGGCCCTACCAATAATCCGATTGTGCTTCCCCAAATCCCCGCCTTTGAGCCTCCATATTTTTTTACTCCTATCATATTAGCAACATAATCCGCTCCGAATAGTAAAATTAAAAATAAACTCTGTATGAGCCAGAATAACCAATTAAAAGGCTCGAAGGTAAATAAAAAACCATATAAGATAAAAGCAGCAAATATAAATAGAACACTTGGAATAATAGGGTACACTAAACCAATAAATGAAATAATAAAGAGAATAATAATGATTCCCCAATATAAAGATTCAGCCAATTCAAACACTCCTAACATGATTCTCCAATTATGATTAATCATACAACAAAATATAAAAATTACCTATATAGTATATTCTTCTATCAAAAAAAGTAAGGGAATCTTTCCCTTACTTTTTTCAACATATGGAGTTAATGTCTTTCGCCTAATACTGCTTCAGCAATATTTACCGCATGGTCACCAATACGCTCAAGGTTACTAATGATGTCAACATAAACGATACCAGCTTGACCCGAACATGAACCTTCATTTATACGAATGATATGCTGCTTACGAAGTTTTCTCTCCATTTTATCAATAAGATCTTCTTTCTCCACAACATGTCTTGCAGCGTCTTTATCTTTATGGTCTAAAGCTTGCATAGCTTCTTTTACAGTAGAAATGGTTAAATTAAACATTTCTTCAAGGTCAGACATAGCTGTATCAGTAATTTTCACTTTATTTGCTTGTTTGTAATCCACTAATTCAACGATGTTTTCAAAGTGGTCACCGATACGTTCAATATCACGAACCGTATCCATTAAAGCAGAGTGTTCTTCTGATTCGTGATGAGATAAAGAATGTGATGCAAGGTCAACTAAATAATCAGTAATTTTGCGGTCTAAATTGTTAATTGCATCTTCTAATTGAAGTGCTGTTTGTGAATGTTTTGTTTGTGAAGTTTTTAAAAAATTGTTTGTTTCCTCTAAACCAAGTACAGCAAACTGACCCATACGTAGGACTTCTTCTTTTGCCTGTCCAAGTGCAATCGACGGAGATTGTTGGATAAAATGTGGATCTAAATGTTTCGCTTTGTACTCTATTATAGAATCCTCTCCTGGAATTAATTTTGTAACAATTAAAGCTAATAGTCCAATGAAAGGTAATTGTATTAATGTATTCGTTGTATTGAATATTCCATGTGCAAATGCAATTGTCATTTCAGGGTTTAAGTTCATTGCATTTTGTAAATAACCAACTACTGATGTAAATGGTACTAGTAAAATCATGAAAATGGTTGTACCAATTAGGTTAAATAAGACGTGAGTCGCAGCTGCTCGTCTTGCAGCAACTGATGCACCGATAGCAGCTAGTACAGCGGTAATCGTTGTACCAATATTGTCACCAAAAAGTACTGGAAGAGCTGCATCTAAGTTTATTAGGTTCTCAGCAAATAACCCCTGTAATATCCCAATAGTAGCACTCGAGCTTTGAACAATGACAGTAAATACTGTTCCAATTACTACTCCTAGAATTGGATTTGAACTCAAACTAACCGTTAACTCCTGAAATGCTTCTAAAGATCTTAGAGGCTTCATACCAGAACTCATTAACTCTAATCCAAAGAATAAAGCTCCAAAACCAAAGACAATATTTCCAAAGTTCTGTATTCGATTATTTTTAAAGAAGAAAATTAAAATGGCTCCAACAGCGATAATCGGAAGAGCATAGTCTCCTACTTTTATACCGATAATAAATGCCGTTACGGTTGTTCCTATGTTAGCACCCATTATAACCCCAATAGCTTGTCTAAGCGTCATGAAACCTGCACTTACTAATCCTACGGTAATTACAGTTGTTCCTGAGCTACTTTGGATTAATATAGTAACAATAACCCCAGCTAATACACCCATTAGTGGATTTGTTGTAAAACGGTCTAAAATATCACGAAGCTTATCTCCTGCAGATTTTTGAAGACCATCCCCCATAAATTTAATACCAAATAAGAAAATACCAAGGCCACCTATAAATTCGAATATCATCTTCTGAACATCAAGTTCCAAAATTCTTCAACCCCTAATTAAATAATTATTCGACAATAACCAACAAACCCTCTACAATTATGTTTAATTGTTTAGAATATGTAAATATGTTAGATAGCGAATTTACAATACCTTAACAATAGAACTACTATATTACAATTCTGTTACAGATTATAATGATTATAATCATTAATTTTTCTCAAAACTTGTACTAAGAATGATAGAAGGCTAAAATAAATGATGAATATTTATAAGGGTGGTCTATCATGAACATATTTAAACAATTTACAAAAAGCTTATATTCTCCAAAAGATATTGCTTTGTTCCGTTTTCAAGGGATTGGAAAAACAATTCTTTATGTTTTCTTGTTAACTTTATTATCAGTTATTCCAACCGTAACATACTTCAGTATGACAATGGTAAACGGACTTGAAGCAGCCCAATCAACAATTAATGATGAAATCCCTTCATTTGTTATTGAAAATGGATCACTTTCTAGTGAACAAACCGAACCTGTAGAAATTCATGAGAATGATTTTTCAATTATCTTTGATTCAACAGGCAAGATACAGCAAGATGACTTAAAGACTGTAGACAATGGTATTGCACTCCTACAAAAGGACTTTATCGTTGTTACAGGTGGAACTTTAGATGCTTATTCCTATTCAATGTTTACTGATCTAGTTATAACAAAAGATGACTTTATTAAATTCTTAGATACTCTTGATTCACTCTTGGCTATTATAATTCCCATTTTTATCATTGTTATTTATATCTTCTCTAGCGGGATTAAGTTTATAGAGGTTTCTATTTTAGCTGCTATTGGTTTAGTATTAAGAAGTATGACTCAAAGGAATCTTCAATATAGACAATTATGGAGAATGGCAGCATACAGTGTAACTCTGCCAACGATTTTCTTTACCATAATGGAAGCGATTCAAACCGGCGTACCAAACGGCTTCTTATTAAACTGGTTTGTTTCAATACTTGTTTTATTCCTAGCTATACGAGAAATTCCAAAACCCAAAAATAAATAAACCAAAAAGGGGTTGGCTTTTGCCACCCCTTTTGCATTATGTATGTACTATATTTTAAACTTACGCAAAACTTCCTCTAGATGAAGAGCCATAGTATTTAGCGTCTGTGCAGAAGCTGTTATTTCTTCGATGGTTGCTAGTTGTTCTTTTACTGATAAAGCTACGCTATTGGAATATGTTGAGTTAATATTGGCAATTTCCGTTAACACTTCAATATTTGAAGTTACATTTTTTGAACTAGATGACATATTGTCAACAAATGCGTTAATCGAGTCAATATTGTTTCTAATATCTTGTATAGACTGGTTTATATGTTTAAAAGACAAACCTGCTTCATTGACTGCTACGGTCCCATTTTCCACTTCTTTTGTACTCTTTTTCATTGCTTCAATAGCGTTAAGCGTATCCGCTTGAATTCGGGTAATAAGTTGAACAATTTGATTAGAAGAGTCTTTTGATTGTACAGCTAACTTTCTTACCTCATCTGCTACAACCGCAAATCCTTTACCTTGTTCACCAGCTCGCGCAGCTTCAATCGCAGCATTTAAGGCTAATAAATTGGTCTGTTCAGCGAGACTTGTAATGACTTCAGTTATAGAACTGATTTCATTCGAGCGTTTTCCAAGTGTTTCAATTAGATATGATACATCACTAACTGAATGGCTAATATGGTTCATTTGAGAAATGGCATGTTCAACTACATTATTACCTTTATTAGATACTTCTGCTACAGCTAGTGAAGAATGTTCTAATACATAAACTGACTGTTTTAATGTATCTAGATTTTTGTTTAACTCTTCAATTGTTTGTGTTGCTTCATTTACACTTGCTAATTGTTTGTTAGAAGAAGCGGCAACTTCCTGTATTGAGCTTGTAATTTGTTCAGTACCTTTAGACGTTTCTTCCGAACTAACTGTTAACTCTTCAGCAGAAGCATAAACTTGGAATGACGTACTTGACGCTTGGACAATTAGGTTCCTAAGGTCTTGAACCATCATATTAAACATTTTTGTTAGTTGTCCTATTTCATCTTCTGAAGTTACTTCCATTTTCGGTTTACTAAAATCTCCATCAGCTATGTCTTTTACTCGTAAAGAAAGTCGATTAATCGGTATGTAAATGGATTTTGATAGGAGTACAGCAACTAATATGGTAACCATTGCTACTATTACCGTTAATATGGTTGTAATTAAACTAACTTTGTTACCGTTTGTTATTATTTCATTACCTAATTCTTTAACTCTTTTTTCTTTTTCATCAGCTATTTTTTTTAATGCAGACATATTATTTTCAGCCTTAAATTGCTCTGAGCCAAGATTTAATAGAGCCTGACGCTTGTCTCCCTGATCATAGACAGTTATCACGTCTTTTTGCATGATTTCATTCCACTTTGTTCCCGATTCAATTATTTTTTTTATCTCTTTTTCAGAGGATTTATTCCTTTTATTTGCTAATATCTGACCTTCCATTTTCTTACTGATATTCACATTGGCTTCGAATTGGTCTTTTGCCACTGGTGTTCCTTCAAGTAGATAGTTATTAACTAGTCTCAACCTTTCAGACATATTAAATCTTAAATCCTGTAATAATATCAGCTCTTCTGATTCATTTAAAATTAGCTCTTCTGCTAATTCATTTACTTTTTTAACATTTATTATTGAATAAAAAGCTAAAACCCCTGAAACAAATAAAATAAAACTAAAACTAAATAACAATCTCCCCCGTATACTTTTGGTCGAGAACAAACTACTTTTTTCTATGTTCCCATTTTTCCTAGTAAAAAATTTTCGATAAATATCGCCACTTACCACCAAGAAAACACACCTTTCCCCTAATATCCAATCTCATTATGACAAATTACTATTAAGAATTTGTAAAGGATATGTAATGTTTTCTTTAAGGTGAAAAATAATCTGATCTATAACGGGAAGGTACAGAATAAAAAATAAATCTTTTAAGCTATAAAAGAAGTTCTATATATTATTGGACAAGCATATGTTTTGGAAAAACCATTAAATTAAGGTGGTATTTCCTATGAAGCGATTACTAGGATTCTTGATGTTTATATTAGTTATGTATGTTGTATATTATGACTTAAGCCAAGGGACACTCCCTGCTATAGCAGAACCAACGATGGTTACTACTACTACAGAGGAAACCACAATTTCATATTTCGAGAAAAAGGTAGAGCATGGTGATACGGTTTTATCAGTAATTGAAAAGCAGTTAGATCAATCCATTCCTGTTTCTATAGAGAAAGTAGTAAATGATTTCATTGAGCTCAACGCTGGATTAAAGCCTGAACAAATTAAATTTGGTCAAACATATAAGTTTCCAAACTATAGTAATGAGTAATTTTTTTCATTGACTAGTTACTTTCTTGTCAATTTTATGACTTCATTGATACAATAAACGGTATAAAGACAAAATATCATTAGACTTTTTTCTTTAGGTTAATTAAAAAGCTATTTTGTAAACATCCGTATACAATAGCGTATTAGTCTATTCTTAATGTTTTGTAAAAAACAGCCAAAACGAATCGTAAAAGATGAAATTTAAAGGAGCGAATCACGATTGGGTGAGATTATACATCGTACCAAAACTAGACCTGTAAAAGTAGGACCTTTAACCATTGGTGGTAATAATCAGGTAATTATTCAGAGTATGACAACAACAAAAACACATGATGTGGAGGCAACTGTTGCTGAGATTAAACGTCTTGAAGAAGCAGGATGTCAAATTGTTCGTGTTGCATGTCCTGATGAAAGAGCCGCTAATGCTATTAGTGAAATTAAGAAAAGAATTAATATACCTCTTGTAGTTGATATTCACTTTGATTACAAGTTAGCGCTTAAAGCTATTGAGGGTGGAGCAGATAAGATCAGAATTAATCCAGGGAACATTGGAAAACGTGAGAAAGTAGAAGCCGTTGTAAAAGCCGCTAAAGAGCGTGGGATTCCTATCCGTATTGGTGTAAATGCTGGATCTCTAGAAAAGCGTATCATTGAGAAATACGGATATCCAACAGCAGATGGAATGGTCGAAAGTGCTCTACATCATATAAAGATCTTAGAGGATTTAGATTTCCATGATATTATCGTTTCCATGAAAGCTTCTGACGTTAATCTAGCTATCGAAGCTTTTGAAAAAGCATCTCGATCCTTTGACTATCCTCTTCACCTCGGGATTACAGAGTCAGGTACTTTATTTGCCGGGACGGTTAAGAGTGCCGCTGGTTTAGGAGCAATTTTAAACATGGGTATTGGAAATACAGTACGTGTTTCTTTAAGTGCAGACCCTGTTGAAGAAGTCAAAGTGGCTAGAGAATTATTAAAGTCTTTTGGCTTGCTGTCTAATGCTGCAACCCTTATTTCTTGCCCTACATGTGGACGTATTGAAATTGATTTAATTAGTATTGCAAATGAAGTAGAAGAATACATTCAAAAAATTAAGGTACCAATTAAGGTTGCTGTACTTGGATGTGCAGTAAATGGTCCTGGAGAAGCTCGTGAAGCCGATATAGGAATTGCCGGAGCAAGAGGCGAAGGCTTATTATTCCGCAAAGGTGAAATCGTTAGAAAGGTTCCTGAAGCGATTATGGTGGAAGAGCTAAAGAAGGAAATTGATCAAATTGCTGAAGAATATTTAGCCAAACAAGCTGAATCTCAAAATGTATAATTACAGGAAAGGCTTGGCGTTCGCCAAGCCTTTTTTATATCTACATCTTCATTAAAAGAACGGTAATATAAATATACCGATGATAATTGAAACTGCTCCAATACCAATCGCCCAGCTACCAAGACCTGTTGAACCTCTACGTAAAGCAATGAAACCTAGTACAATCCCTGCTGCACCAAATAATACTGGTAAAACAAATAAAGATAAAATAGAAAGGATGATCGCAGCAAATCCTACTCCTGTACCTGCTGCTGCCATACCTCTGCCATCATTTGTTTGACCTTCTGTTTTACGTCTATTTGCTATCCCTCTATCGTATGACACAGGTGCAGCAATCTCCGCTGCCGTTTCCTCAGAATAATTTTTATTGTTTTTATTCTTAGAATTTATCGGCACAGACATTCCTGTATAAGTTTGATCAGTATAATTATTCTGAGTTAACTCGTTTGAAGTTTCCTCATTATAATTATTTTGAGACTTCTGAGTTGAAGCTGAATTCTCAAAATAACTTGCACCACTATAATGTGTTCTTGATGGTGATGTTAATTCAGTTGAAGTTTCTTCTGAAAAACTTGTTTTACTGGAATCAGCACTTCTTGGTGCAGTTGATTTTGAAGATGCTTCTTCAGAATAGATACCAGGTGCTGCAATATCAGCTGAGGTTGTACTAGAATAATTTGCAGTTCCCGTTTGGTTGTCTTTTGTATTCTGACCAAATTGCTCGCTACTACGAAGATTGCTATCATCGTTATTGCTACGTTGATCTGCCATATTCGAATCCCTCGCTTTCTTTGGTGGAGCATTTATATTATTTGATATAATGGTTCTTTTATAATTGTTAATCTTTGTCTTAGTTGTCATAAGAAAAACGAAAGCGCCCTTCGGTTAGCCACGATAAGTTCTTATCTAATAAAAACGCAAAAGTCCTTTAGTACACCCGATAATTTTGATAAAATAATAAGAACAACTACTGTGAGGAGAACCATAATGAAAAAAAGATTTGGCATTGATATTGATGGTACAGTCACTTGTCCAGCCACCATCGTTCCTTACTTAAATCGATCGTTTAATTTAGATATTACCCTTGCTGATATAAAGCAGTATGATTTAATGCCTTTAGTGGATGTTTCTGAGGAAGAGTTTGCCAAATGGTTTCTAGAAAGTGAGCCCCTGATTTATGCCGAGTCTCCTCTTGCTGATGGAGCGAAAAATATCCTACTAGAATGGCAAAAGGAGCATGAGCTTTATTTTATAAGTGCAAGGGGATCTTATTTATTAGATGTCACAAAGAAATGGTTTCAAAGAAATGAACTCGGTTACCATCATATTGAACTTATTGGAACTCATGAAAAGGTTGAAACAGCAAAAGCATGTCAAGTGGATATCTTTTTTGAGGACAAGCATGATAATGCAGTCTCTATTCACGAGGAATGTGGAATTCCGGTCATACTTTTTGATACACCGTATAACCAAGACCCTATTCCGAGCGGCGTGATACGAGTAACCCATTGGCTAGAAGCAAAGAAATGGGTAGATGATTGGCTGAAGTCAACTACATAAACGAAAAAAGACGACTGTATAAAGTCGTCTTTTTTTTCATCTATTACACACATTCAGGGCAGCGCCCATATATTTCAAACTTATGACCCGATATATCATAACCATTTAAATTTTCTTTCAGATTATTCATTGGACAAGTTTCAATTTCTTTTGTTTTTCCACAATCTAAACAAATAAAATGATGATGGTGGTGTTTATGTGAGCATGTAAAACGGAAATGCTTTTCCCCTGACAATTCTGTCATTTCAAGAATACCGAGCTCCACAAATAACGAAAGATTGCGATAGATTGTATCAAAGCTAAGTCCTGGATAATCATTCTTCATGGCATCTAATACATCTTTTGCCGTTAAATATTTATTTTGAATAGAGAAAAGCTGTAGCATTTCTTCCCTTTTCCCTGTATATTTGAATCCTTTTTCTTTCATTAACTCCAATGCTTGACCTACATTCATCCAATTTCACCTCAATTAAAACCTTACCTTAAAATCATTATAAACTTTTAGGAACAGAAAACCGCGAATAAAGTTGTTTAAATAAAATAGCTATAATTAAAATTAAGACAGAAATCATTACAATGGTTCCACCAGGTGCAAGGTCTAAGTAATAGGAGAGCGTGAGTCCACCTAGAACAGCAATTTCACCAAATAAAACAGAGAAAAAAATCGTTTGTTTAAAACCATTTGCAATTCTGATACTGGCCGCTACAGGTAACGTCATCAACGAAGAAACTAATAAAATTCCCACTACCCTCATGGAGGCAGCAATGACTAAAGCCACCATGATGATAAAAATGAAGTGAATTCTTTTAGAGGGAATACCTGCCGCTTTTGCATGTTCTTCATCAAAAGATAATACAAATAATTCCTTATATAAAAGGATAATTAGCGAAATAACAACAATACTTATCAAAATAATAATATATAAATCCGTTCGACTGACAGCACTAACACTTCCAAATAAATAACTAAATAAATCAGTATTAAAACCATCCGCTAAAGAAATGAAGATTACACCTAATCCAATTCCGCTAGACAAAATAATAGGTATGGCAAGCTCTTGATAATGCTTATAAACACTTCTAAGCCTTTCAATCAATAATGCTCCTGTTACAGAGAATCCCATTCCCAAATACATAGGGTTCAACCCTGGAAATAGCATGAGTTTTTTTTCAATAAAAAGGCTTGCCGCTATTCCTGCCAATGTTACATGACTAAGGGCATCTGCGATTAGAGATAATCGGCGTACAACAATAAAAACTCCTAGTAAAGGGGCAATAATCCCAATAATTACACCAGTTAGAAAGGCATTTTGTAAAAATTCATATTGTAATATACCTTGTATCATTGATGTGTTCCTCCATGACAATGGTGATGATCATGGTTATGTGTCAGAACGTGAACATCATGACCGTAAAATTGAGATAAATCATTGTTTTTAAGTTGCTCAAATTCTTGAGTAAGCCCGTGAAAATGAAGGCATTTATTTAGACAGGCAACATGGGTTACTTTGTCTGTTATGGTTCCAATATCGTGTGTAACTAAAAGTAATGTGATTCCATCCTTTTTGTTTAGCTGATCGAGCATTTCATAAAAAGATTGTACATTCTGTGCATCAACCCCAACGGTTGGCTCATCTAAAATAAGCAATTTGGGATCACTAACAAGTGCTCTTGCAATAAACACCCTCTGCTGCTGCCCTCCAGATAACTCTCCAATATTACGAGTAGCGAACGAGGAAAGGCCAACTGATTCAAGAACCTCTTGAACCTTTTGATGATGGTGTTTTTTCATCATTTTAAATAGACCTAGTTTTTGGGTCAATCCACTTGCTACTACTTCATAAACCGTTGCAGGGAAACCAGTATTAAAGGAATTAGCCTTTTGTGAAACAAACCCTATCCGATGCCAGTCTTTAAAACGATTGCTATCCTGACCAAATAGTTTTATTTCTCCCATTTGTGCCTTTAATAAACCTAGAATTAACTTTATAATTGTGGATTTACCAGAACCATTTGGACCAACTAGTCCTAAAAATGCACCCTCTGGAATCGATAGGTTGACATTCTCAAGGACAAGCTCCTTATCATATCGATAAGATAAATTTTTTATATCGATTATATTTTGTGAATGCATTATTATCACCTTAAAAATTAAGAATCATTCCGATTTAACAGAATGTAGTATAACTCAACTTCTTAATGTTGTAAAGTTGGTTGGTTTTAATCTATAAGAGCTAACGGTTTTATTTTTATATTTATTTGTTGTCACATATTCCAAAAGTACCTCATAGGCTACTACGAGGGAGTGATGAAAATTGAAAATCTTTGAAAACATCATCAATCATAAAATCAACACAATAACAGCAGAAGAACTACTTAAATACGCAAAGCAATTTCAAGTGTCTATAAGTAGAGATCATGCGAAGCAAATTGCTAATTACTTAAGAGGGAAACAAGTGAATATTTTTAATGACAGTGACCGTGCAAAAATTATAAAAGAAATTGCTAAAATAGCTGGACCTAATACAGCAAAAGAAGTGAATAAAATATTTACTCAATTTACTAAATAGTACTTAGAGAGCTATCCGAATATGTATATACACATATAAAAGAAGAACAAGTTTATCGACTTGTTCTTCTTAATTTTAGATTGAAGCGATTAGGTTTAATACATTTTCGTTAAACTCTTTATTTCTTAGCATTTGGATTTCATGGAAGTATGGTGGCTTTTTATCGTTTTTATCTTCACCTACAAATGGTGTTTCTAAAATTTTAGGCACTGCTGTTAGTTGAGGATGGTGAACGATATAATTTAAAGCTTCAAAGCCGATGTGACCAAACCCAATGTTTTCATGTCGGTCCTTACGCATTCCTTTTTCATTTTTACTATCATTAATGTGTAAGACTTTTAAACGGTCTAGTCCGATAATTTTATCAAATTGATCTAGTACCCCATCAAAATCTTCAACGATGTTATAACCTGCATCATGAGTATGACATGTATCAAAACAGATAGAAATTCGATCATTATGAGAGACACCATCAATAATTCTTGCTAGTTCTTCAAAGGAGCTTCCGCACTCTGATCCCTTACCAGCCATTGTTTCTAGAGCAATTTGTACTTTTTCATTACCTGTTAGAACTTCATTTAGACCCTCAATAATCTTCTTAATGCCTTCGTCTACTCCTGCCCCTACATGAGCACCAGGGTGAAGGACGATCTGTGAAGCGCCGAGAGCTTCTGTTCTTTCAATTTCAGTAGTTAAAAAACGAACTCCTAAATCAAATGTATCAGGGTTTGTTGTGTTTCCAATGTTTATAATATATGGGGCATGTACAATAATTTCGTCAATGCCATTTTCTTTCATATGCTTAAGACCAGCTTCAATGTTTAAGTCTTCAATTTTTTTTCGTCTCGTGTTTTGTGGAGCTCCTGTATAAATCATGAATGTGTTTGCACCATATGAGACAGCTTCTTCACTAGCAGCTAGAAGCATTTTTTTTCCACTCATTGAAACGTGAGATCCAATCTTTAACATCTTTTTCTCTCCCCTAACTCCCTTTATTTATCTCGTTTTTTTATTCGATTTTGACGCTTTTTAACTTTATCTATCTCATATTTCATTTTCTTTTTATAGCCAGGTTTAACTTTCTTCGGCTTCTTTACGATTGCTTGAGCAGCTAGAGCGGCTTCATCGACTTGACGTTGACGTTTTTTACGCTTATTTCGATCTTCAAGCTCGATTACTTCCCCTTTTTTCAAGTCGACATTCTTAAACTCAATTCCTAACTTCTCTAGCTTGTTTAGTGCATCTTCATCACTAGTTTCATAAATGGTTAAGGCTATACCCGAGAATCCTGCACGAGCTGTACGTCCCACACGGTGAACATAGAAATCCAAGTCTGATGGTAATTCATAGTTAATAACATGGCTAATTCCTTGAATATCAATTCCTCGTGCTGCAAGGTCTGTAGCAACGATATATTGGAACTCTAAATCCTTAATTTGCTTCATCATTTTTTTACGTTCGCGCGGACTTAAATCTCCATGGATACGTGCAACCTTTAATCCTCTATGCGACAGTGCCCCAGCTACTTCCTCGGCCATTTTCTTTGTATTTGTAAACACGATGGCTAGGTAAGGATTAAAAGCATTCAATGCTTCAAATACGACTGCTTTTTTATCCCTGTGTCTCGAAGGAATAAGATAATGTTGAATCTTCGCTGCGGTTAATTGCTTCGGTTCAATATGAATATATTTCGGATTTTCCATATACTTCTTCAGGAAAGGCTTTAGTTTTTCAGGAATGGTTGCTGAGAAAACTAACATTTGTAAGTCACCAGGCATCTTAGCCCCCATTTGATCTACATCTTCAATAAAGCCCATATCTAACATTAAATCTGCTTCATCTACAACGAGCATTTTTGCTGTGTGCACAAATAGAGCTTGTTCTTTTACTAAATCATTTAATCTTCCTGGAGTACCGACAACAATATGAGGCTGAGTCTTTAGTTTCTCAATCGCTCTTTGTTTGTCTGTTCCTCCGATAAAATTACGAGCTGTGATTTCTTCACCTTCTGAAGCATGCTTCGTAATCTTCAATATCTCTTGGTAGATTTGACTAGCTAATTCACGTGTTGGTGCAGTAATGACAGCTTGTACCTCTTGCTTGTTTGGATTGATTTTTTCAAGGATAGGTAGTATGTAAGAATGTGTTTTTCCTGTACCCGTTTGAGATTGTCCAATCGCACTATCCCCTTTTAAAACGGTAGGGATTAATCTTTCTTGAATTTCCGTAGGTTCATAAAAACCAATTTCTTTAATTGCTTTTATTATGAATGGTTTGAAATCATATACATCAAATTTAGTTTCCGTCATATGTTTACTCCTTCTATTTTGGTTAGGCTGTCTGATTTTTTCCGGACATTTTTAGAGGTTAATTACCTCGTATAAACAGCCACTATTAAACACCGCCCGAATATCCATCATGTAATTATAATAAAGATTTTAGTAAAGCGCCACTCAGTTGGTATTTCATATTATTATTTTTAGCTTTTTTCCTTATTTTTAACAAATTAAGTTGTCCTCCGCAAAAGAACTAAACCAAATTCTTTTAAGTGCATAGGTTAATATAAGAGATTATTTTGAAAGGAGGCAAACAAAATGGCACCAAGATTTCCAATGCGAGGTGGATTTCCACCTCAAATGATGAATTCCATGATGAGACCACCTTCTTATGGCCCTATGATGGGTAGAGGCGGAATGGGACCGATGATGGGTGGAATGCCTAGAGGACCTCAAGGGAAAGCCGGTGGTGGCTTATTAGCTAAACTATTAGGTAAAGGTAACTCAACCGGCGCACAATCAGCCTTAGGGTCAGCAGGACGCTCTGGAAGCATCCTAGGAGCCGCCAGTCGATCAGCTGGTGCCGCTTCTTCAGGAGGCGGTGGTATCATGCAAGCATTGACGAACCCTACTGCTTTAAACGGATTTTTAACAAACACACAAAAGGTATTAAATACAGCACAACAAATCGGTCCAATGGTACAGCAATATGGACCAATCGTAAAAAACATTCCAGCAATGTGGAAGTTGTATAGAGGATTAAAAGATCTTCCTGATGCAGATGAAACAAACGATGTAGAAACGGAAGCCACAGAAGCTGAAGCAAAAACAAAAAGACCAGCTAAGAAAAAAAGACCCACAACTCAGAATAATAATATAGAGTCGGTTGAAGAAACAAAGCTAGTAAAGTCAGGAAATACACGAGGTCAATCTGTTCCGAAATTATATGTTTAACAAAATAAAGTACAATCTAAAAAGAATGCAAAAGCATTCTTTTTTGTTTTTATTAGACATCATTCTGTATTTATAAGATACTTTATGAAATACACTAAGTTATATATAATTATATAGAGCTAAAGCATTTTGCTTTTAGGAGGATATAAATATGAAAGTAATTAAAATTTCACCACGTGGCTACTGTTATGGCGTTGTCGATGCAATGGTTATAGCAAGAAACGCTGCTTTAGATAAGACATTACCTAGACCTATATATATTTTAGGAATGATTGTTCATAATCAACATGTTACTGACGCATTTGAAGAAGAAGGTATTATCACTTTAGACGGTAAAAATCGCAAAGAAATCTTAGAAAAAGTGGACAAAGGAACAGTTATTTTTACAGCCCATGGTGTTTCTCCAGAAGTTAGAGAAATCGCTATGAAAAAAGGACTTGTTACCATTGATGCGACTTGTCCGGACGTTACGAAAACACATGATTTGATTCGCGAAAAGGAAACAGAGGGTTACCAAGTCATCTACATTGGTAAAAAAGGACATCCAGAGCCAGAAGGTGCATTAGGTGTCGCTCCAAATATTGTCCATCTAGTTGAAACAGATACTGACATTAAAGATTTAAATATCCAAGCTGATAAAATCCTTGTGACAAACCAAACGACAATGAGTCAATGGGATGTCGGACATCTAATGGAAAACATCAAAGATAAGTATCCTCATGCTGAATTCCATAAAGAGATTTGCCTAGCTACTCAAGTAAGACAAGAGGCTGTGGCTGAACAAGCGGGTCAAGCGGATGTATTAATTGTAGTTGGAGATCCTAAAAGTAATAATTCTAACAGGCTCGCACAAGTCTCAGAGGAAATAGCTCACACGACAGCTTATCGAATTGGTGATCTTTCTGAACTGAATATTGATTGGATAAAAGATGCCCAAACTGTAGCAGTCACTTCTGGGGCTTCAACACCAACACCAATCACTAAAGAAGTGATTTCTTTCATCGAGCAATTTGACCCAACAAATCCAGCTACTTGGGTGACAGAGAAGAAAGTTCCATTAAATAAAATTTTACCTCGAGTTAAACAATAGGAAAGAGAAGTGAAAAAACCGAATTCCGCATGTGGAATTCGGTTTTTTTAACTTATAAAAATTGAAATGGATCGGTATTGATTTCTGAAGGAAATACCTTCACATCATACCCCTTATCCTGACACATTTTTGTTAAAACTGTACTAACACCTTGTTTCATCACTTTTTCAACGTTATGGCCAGGGTCAACCATATTTAGCCCCATCATCATCGCATCATGTGCTACATGATAATAAAGGTCCCCCGTTACATATACATCGGCACCTCTAAACTTCGCAGAGCTAAAATATTTATTGCCATCTCCACCAAGTACAGCTACTTTTTTCACCTTAGAACTTAAGTCTCCAACGACACGGACACCTTTAACATCAAGAGACTTTTTCACATGGTCTGCAAATTCTTTTAACGTCATTTCCTTAATTTTTCCTATTCTACCTAAACCAAGGGATTCCCCTTTATTATCAAGAGAATATATATCGTAGGCTACTTCCTCGTATGGGTGTGATTTAAACATGGCGGACAACACTTTTTTCTCTAAGTGCTCTGGAAAAATCGTTTCAATTCGTACTTCAGCAACAGTTTCTAACTGACCTTGAACACCAATATGAGGGTTTGTATTTTCCCCTGGTAGAAATTGTCCTGTACCAGATGAGGAGAAAGAGCAGTGACTATAGTTTCCAATTGCTCCCGCGCCCGCGTTTCCTAATGCGTCTCTGACTTGATTGCTCGCTTCCTCAGGAACAAAAACGACAAGTTTCTTCAAGTTTTCACTATATGTAGGCACTAATACCTCTACGTCCGTTAACTCTAATGCTTCTGCTAAAAGGTCATTAACCCCACCCTTAGCAACATCTAGGTTTGTATGAGCAGCATAGACTGTTATATCGTGTTTTAAAAGTTTTTCTATAATTCTTCCAGCTGGAGTATCAGTGGCTATTTTTTGAAGCGGTCGATAGATAATGGGATGGTGAGCGATAATTAACTGAACATTTTTAGCGATTGCTTCTTCCACCACTTCTTCAAGTAAATCTAAAACAACCATGACATTTTCAACTGGTTTATTTAGTCGGCCAATTTGTAACCCGATTTTATCCCCTTCCATTGCATATCCTTTTGGGGAATATTGTTCAAAAAGCTGAATTATTTCATGTCCGTTTACTTTTTTCAATTTAAGACCTCCTCTACCATTTTTATTTTGTTTAGTAGTTCCTCACGTTTCGGATTATTTTCACCTTGATTTGATGCTGTTTCTATTTGCTGGAGTATACGCTCCCAATTTTTCTTTTCATTAAGCCACTTTTTCGTAAAAGTTTCAGATTTCTGTTTTTTAAGGAACGGTCCAAATAACAAGTCAGATTCTAAAGTTTCATTAGAATAAGGGGCCAAAGGGTCACCTTTCTCCGCGATTAATACTTCATATATCTTATCGTCTTCCTCTAGAATCTCTTCACCAACTAACTCCCAATGATGGTCGATTAACCATGTACGGATTGATTTAGCACTTAAATTTGGTTGTAGAATTAACCTTTGGACTGAACCCAGCTTGTCTTTACCTTCGTCCAAAATAGAAGCAATTAAAGCTCCTCCCATGCCGGCAATCGTAATACAATCAACTTCATTAGGTGAAATGACTTCTAACCCACTTCCCATTCTTACTGAAATTTTCTCCGTAAGCCCTTCTAATGCTACTTGTTTTTTGGCTGATTGAAATGGTCCTTCTACTACTTCGCCAGCAATGGCAAAGGGAACTAACCCCTGTGCCACAACGTGACAAGGTAAATAAGCATGGTCAGAACCAATATCTGCAATTTTAAATCCTTTTGGTATATACTTTACTACCGTTGCTAATCTATTTGATAATTTCTCACTATTCATATCAACACCACACCTATGTATTAAGACTTTATATCCTTTAGTATAAAAAAAGTCCTTTGCATATGCAAAGGACTTCTATTTATTTAATTTCAGCTAGCCACTCTGCCATAGCAGGTGCATTTTCTGGTTTTACTAATCCTGGTGGCATAGATCCTTGACCGTTTACAAGGATATTTTCGATTTCCTCAGCTGATAATTTGTCACCAACACCTTTTAATGCTGGACCAACTCCACCTGAGTAATCTGCTCCATGACATCCAATACAGCTTTGCTGATAAATGTCTTCAGGGTTTGAAGCCACTTCTTCAGTTTTTTCTCCGCCTTCTTTTTCAGCAGCAAGGTCTTTCATGTCACCTAAACCTTTAAAAGAAACAAGAAACATTGCAGTTACACCGAAAACCATAATTAGAATGAATGGAATGATCGGATTACGATTCATGCTTTTACCTCCCTTATGTAAGAACATTTCCATTAATGATAGAGTACAAACAAAATCTATTTTACTTGAAAATAAGAAGAAGGAAAAGCCCTAAAGTAAACTTTGTCACATTAAGTTCGTAAAATAGACAAATTTTTTGGCTAAATAGTGATGTTTAGAATGATTTGTTGTATAATTTTAGTTTTTCTAGAATGAAAAGGTATTCAGACTGAAAAATAACTGAGATTCTGCAAGGAAAAGATTAGAGAATTTTCTTTTATCATCGATAATAGTGTATATATCATCGAATTCTTTTATATATCACCGATTTTAATGGATATATCATCGAATTTAATGGATATATCATCGAATTTAATGGATATATCATCGAATTTTCCAATATATCGTTTTTTCGACAAAAACGCAGCTTTTTAACAAATGAAAAGAGCTGACACAGCGTTCAGCTCTTCTCATAATACCTAAAATAATAGTACTACACAAATTAGCATCCAATCTGACGTGCAATAACCATTCTTTGTACTTCAGATGTACCTTCACCGATCTCTGTTAACTTTCCATCACGCATATAACGCTCTACTTCATATTCCTTCATGTAGCCGTATCCACCGTGAATTTGAACAGCCTGATCCGCAACTTCCATACAGATTTCTGAAGCATATAATTTACACATTGCAGCTTCTTTACTGAATGCTTTCCCTTGATCCTTTAACCAAGCAGCCTTATAAACCATGTTTCTAGCTAATTCAATTTTCATAGCCATATCAGCTAATTTGAATTGAATAGCTTGGAATTTTGATAGAGACTGACCGAATTGTTTTCTTTCTTTCGCATATTGTAAAGCCTTCTCATATGCAGCTTGTGCTATACCTACAGCCATTGCACCGATACCAATTCTTCCTCCATCAAGTGTAATAAGGAATTGTTTAAAACCTTCCCCTTCTTTACCGAGCAAGTGCTCAGTCGGAACGCGCACGTCTTCAAGTACAAGTTCAGTAGTATTAGAAGCATTTAAGCCCATTTTTTCATAGTTATCAATAACTGTGAACCCTTCTGCATCAGTAGGAACAATAATAGCACTAATCTCTTTTTTCCCGTTGGTTTCCCCAGTTATTGCTGTTAGTGCTAAATGCTTTGCATAGCTAGCATTTGTAATATAACATTTATTACCATTAATAATGTATTCGTCGTCTTTTTTCACAGCAGTTGTTTGTGTACCACCTGCATCTGATCCAGCATTTGGTTCGGTTAATCCGAACGCTCCAAATGATTCACCAGTACAGATAGGAACTAAATATTTTTGTTTTTGTTCTTCTGTTCCAAATAAGTAAAGTGGAGCCCCACCTAATGAGATATGAGCTGAATACGTAATACCTGTTGATGCACATGCTCTACTTAACTCTTCAGTTACGATAGCAAAACTAATCGTATCTGCTCCCGCACCACCGTATTGCTCTGGGAACGGTAATCCCATCATGCCTAAGTCAGCAAGTTTTTTAAAAATCTCTTTTGGAAATTCTTTTGTCTTATCTCTTTCCATTGCACCTGGTGCTACTTCCTCGTTGGCAAATTCACGAATCGTGCGTAATATCATTTGCTGTTCACTTGTTAATTCGAAGTTCATTTTATATCCCCCTTGACGCCTATATTGAATACGCTTTCAATACTATTATATAAGGGAAGTATAAATTTTCTCAACATTTAAAAATCTCGAAAAAAATTTTATTATATGAATATAGAGATAATTAATAAGATTAGACCTAAGTATCCAGAAATGGTGAAATATAGTAACCTTAATTTCCGCCCGCTAAACAACCATAGTAAACAGTTTAAAATTAAAGCCCCGTATAGGAAACCAATTTGATCAGGGAAAGCTTTTGTCGTTAATTCAACCGTTGAAAAAAGTAATATTAGTGCAGACACTATCAGGGAAAGCTGATACATATTTCCTTTTCTAGAAAAATAAATTGCTGCCACTAACCCAGATAAAATTAAAATAGATAAAAGAGCCATTTGCAAAATAATAGACAATTCAGTAAAATAAATTAAAAATACCGATGCTGGAATTAACATCAAGAGAAAATAATTTAATACATGCCAGGATTTCCTCGCATTTCCTTTTTCATTTCTAATTTCTTGCGGTTGATTTCCCTCTGTATACAGTGCTAGTAAATAATCACAATAATGTTCTGGAAGCATTCGACTCTTCTTCCAATAAAGAATCTCATTTACAATAATTTTTTTACGTGCTTCATTCATGTTTTGACGTTCCTTCCTAGTCTTACAAAATCAGTAAATTTATCCAAAATAAAAATAGTTTACCTCAATTGTAAGAAGTAAACTATTTTCTGGCAATATTTAATTATTTAAATTGTTGAAAGATTGGCCAATTACTTGAAAGATTCTATTCTAGGAAGTCTTTTAATCGCTTGCTTCGGCTAGGATGTCTTAGCTTACGTAATGCTTTAGCTTCGATCTGACGGATACGCTCACGAGTTACACCGAATACTTTACCAACTTCTTCTAATGTACGTGTACGTCCATCATCAAGTCCGAAACGAAGTCTTAGGACATTTTCTTCACGGTCTGTAAGTGTATCTAAAACATCTTCTAACTGTTCTTTTAGTAACTCATAAGCTGCATGCTCAGATGGAGAAGTTGCATCCTGGTCTTCAATAAAGTCACCTAAATGCGAGTCATCTTCTTCTCCAATTGGTGTTTCTAATGAAACAGGCTCTTGAGCGATTTTTAAGATTTCTCTGACTTTATCAGGGGTTAAATCCATATCCTCAGCAATTTCTTCAGGTGATGGTTCGCGCCCTAAATCTTGAAGTAATTGACGTTGTACACGGATTAGTTTATTAATTGTCTCAACCATATGAACGGGAATACGGATCGTTCTCGCTTGGTCAGCAATAGCACGTGTAATGGCTTGACGAATCCACCATGTTGCGTACGTACTAAATTTGAATCCTTTACGGTAGTCGAATTTCTCAACAGCTTTAATTAGACCCATGTTTCCTTCTTGAATTAAATCTAAGAAAAGCATTCCACGGCCAACATATCTCTTAGCGATACTTACTACTAAACGTAAGTTGGCTTCAGCAAGGCGTCTTTTTGCTTCCTCGTCGCCTTCCTCAATCCTATTTGCTAACTTAATTTCTTCTTCAGCCGTTAATAAATCTACACGACCAATCTCCTTTAAATACATGCGGACAGGGTCATTAATTTTAACACCAGGAGGAACACTTAAGTCGTTTAAGTCAAACTCTTCCTCACCCTTTGCTAGTTCTTGAATACCAGGATCAGCGTCTTCATTATCTCCGACTAACTCTACTCCTTGGTCACCTAAGAACTCATAAAACTCATCCATTTGATCAGAATCTAATTCAAAATTAGAGAGCTTTTCAGCAATATCATCATAGGCTAATACCCCGATTTTTTTTCCTACTTCGGTTAATTGGTCTTTCACTTGTTCTAGGGTTAATTCTGAATCAACCTCTTTTGAACGGGCAGACTTTTCAGCCATATGTAACCCCTCCTTCCAAAAATCGCAGAACAAAACTAAATTTATAACGATTTACGCAATTGGAGAATCTCCATTGCAATTGCGGCAGCTTTTGCATAATCTTTTTGACGTTCAGCCTCTTTTTCTTCAAGTACTTTTTCCTTTATCTTTAACACTTTTCGATAATTCAACACCTGTTTGATATAATCAGACAGCTCTTGCATCGATAGTTCTTCATTAATAGACATCATTTCAATATCAGCCACAATCCTTTTTAATTTTTCATCTTCTAAATAATTTAGAAAATCACTTGGATTGGCCTCCATTCCTTTCTCATAATAACCAAATAAGTAAGTAATGATTGCTTGATGTTCATCAATATTAAAGGAATTTCCTTGAAGCAGTTCTTGAACTTTATATGCAGTTTCAGCATCTCTAAGCATATGTGCAATTAAATGCCTTTCTGCTGTATGGTATGCTGGTCTTAACTGATCAACTTGCCTTTGCATCATTACAGGCTTGATAGGCTTAATTACTTGCCCTCGATTATTACGCTTATTGGCAAAGTAAATCTGTTTTTGTTGTTGTTGAAGAGCCTCTAGCGATAAGGAAAACTCATTCGCTAATTGTCTTAAGTAGTGATCTCTTTCTACAACTTTTTCTAGTGAACTAATTTCCTTTAGAACATTTTCGATATATTGGAGTCGATCTCCTTCATTTTGAAGATCTTTTCCTCTTCTTAAATATTGAAGTTTAAAAGTCATAAAGGTTACACTAGCACCGATAACCTCATTTTGAAACTTTTCTGGGCCATACTTTTTTATATAGTCGTCCGGGTCCAGTCGATCTGGAATCATTGCCACTCTAACGCTAGAGCCTGAACTAGCAAGCGTTGTAGCAGCACGGTATGCAGCTTCAATCCCTGCATTATCTCCATCGTAGCAAATTGTAACTGATTCAACATTTCTACGTATGATAGAAACGTGATCATCAGTCAACGATGTTCCCATTGTAGCAACACCATTTTCAATGCCTGATTTGTCAGCTGCAATTACATCGGCAAACCCCTCAAATAATATTAGCTGACTTAATTTCTTCATACTCGGTCTTGCCAAGTGAAAATTATATAAAATTTTACTTTTGTTAAAAATTGCTGTTTCGGGACTATTTAAATATTTTGGCTCGTTATCGACAGCCCCAAGCGATCTTCCCGAAAACGCAATGGTATTCCCTTTATGGTCAAAAATAGGGAACATAATTCGATCTCTAAATCGATCAAAAAAGCTTCCGTCTCTCTCACGTTTTATCACTAGACCTGATTTTTCTAATAAGTCCGGCTGAAAGTTCCGTTTGGTCAAAAACTTATAGACAAAGTCCCAAGAATTCAGCGCGTACCCTATTTGAAATTTCTCAATTGATTTTAAAGTAAAGCCTCTATCTAGCAAGTATTCTAAAGCGTGTTGACCATCTTTTGTATTTACAAGTAAATGATGGTAGAATTTACGTAACAGCTCGTGAGCTTCCATCATTAACCGAAAATCATTAGGTATTGAATTGTCATTTGCAAATGAACTAGGTTGAATATTCAACTCTACATTTGCTCTTTCAGCAAGCTTAAGTGCAGCTTCTAGAAAAGAGAAACCTTCAAGCTCCATTAAAAATGAGAATGCATTACCACCCGCACCACAACCAAAACAACGATAAATCTGTTTATCTGAAGATACGGAAAATGATGGTGTATTCTCGCCATGGAAAGGACACAAACCGAAATAATTTCGTCCTTGTTTCTTTAGTTGAACATAATCGCTAATAACATCGACAATATCAACTGCTTGCCGAATTTCATTAATTTTTTCTTCGGCGATACGCTCTGCCATGAGAACAACTCCATGTTATTAATGAGGTATTCGTGATAAATTAAAGATTTCCTGCAAATTTCGACAAAATTTCCTTTAATTTTTTTACAAACCTATTCCGATCTTCTCGAGTAAAAGGTTTAGGACCCTTGTGATTCATGATAAAAAAATCAACAGCTTCTTTACTTGAATCAACAAATTTCCATATCTCGTTAGAAGTGTCATTTTTCACATATGGTTATATGACGCTATGAAGATGACTTTTATTGAAAGTCATTAGCTATTTCGACAATTTCTTCTTTCACTGGACATGAATCTGCATCTACAAGGATTGTTGAATTCCTTAATGTACTAAATATTCTACATCACTCCACATAATCCTTCAAAAAAAAAGAATAACTTTTAAAATTGAGTATTTGTCGATTTTTTTTTACTCATACTTCTTGACTTCTGACAATAAATAGTTTATTCGTTCTTGCCTAAGTCTAAACCTATTATGAACATTTTTATCACAATTTTTTATTATAGTATAGAATTTTTGTTTTTTCCATTGTTTTTCACTAAATATTTTATACTCTCTAAACTCAAAAAAAATACCAAAAAAGTTAAAATAATATTTTCTCGAACAAAAAGAAAAAGCACACGTGATCATGTGCTTAATTTTTTAGATTTTATTTTGATAATAATTTAAAACAACATTCGCTGTTTCTTCTACTGCTTTGTTTGTAACATCAATTACTTTACAGCCGATTCTCGAAACAATTTTATCAAAATAGGTGATTTCTTCTTTAATCCGCTCAATGTTTGCATAACTAGCTTTATCATTTAAGCCTAGAGAAATTAGTCTTTCTCGGCGAATATTATTAAGTTTATCCGGCATTATCTTTAATCCATAACATTTTTCAGGTGGAACTCGAAAAAGTTCTTCCGGTGGATCTACTTCTGGAACTAAAGGGACATTAGCCACTTTTAATCTTTTATGCGCTAAGTATTGTGATAAAGGGGTTTTTGATGTTCTTGAAACTCCTATAAGTACGATATCTGCTTTTAATATCCCACGTGGGTCTCTTCCATCGTCATACTTTACAGCAAACTCAATGGCTTCGACTTTCTTAAAATAGTCCTCATCTAGCTTCCTAACTAAACCAGGTTCGAAAAGAGGCTGTTTGCCAGATGCCTTTTGGATTTGATCCATAAGAGGACCAATAATATCAAAAGCATATACTCCCTCTTTTAACGATAATTCACGAAGATATTTGCGCATATCAGGTTTTACTAATGTATATGCAATCATGCCTTGATCTAACTTAACTAATGACATTACTTCATCAATATGCGTATGGTCTTCTACATAGGGAAACCTTTTTATCGTTACACTGTTACCGTCAAATTGGCTTATTGCCGCTTTCGTAACAAGCTCAGCTGTTTCACCAACAGAGTCAGACACTACATAAATGACTGGCATTTCTCCCATTCCTAGTACCATCCCCCTTCTACAATATTTTTTACTATATGGTCTATTACACAATGATTTTTATACCATTTCTATTTCAAATTATATGAAACTTTTGATATAAAGTCCTAATCATCTTTTGCGAGAGCAAGAAATGCTTTCGTTAAATTAGTCTTTGTTATTCTTCCGGTCACTTCGTATCCATTTTCATTCGGTTTAACAACCGGCATCGCATCTATCTGTTTTTCAATTAGCTTTTGGGCTACATCGATTAAAAGGTCATCCTTCTGGCACATGGTAACGTTCGGCATTCTAGTCATAATAATATTTACTGGAAGTGTAGATAAGTCCTGATTTCCTATGCTCGCTCTTAATAAATCTTTTCTAGATAAAACTCCTGCCAATAAGGAAGAATGGTCAACAACAAACAGAGTCCCTACATCTTCCAAAAACATGGTTACAATAGCATCGTACACAGAGACACTATCGTTTACAACGACAGGAATGGATTGATAGTCTTTAACATATAATTTTTGTAGGTTTTCAGTAAGTAGCTGCGTCCCAGACTTTCCTGTATAAAAATAGCCAACTCGAGGCCTTGCATCTAAGTAGCCCGCCATTGTTAAAATAGCTAAATCCGGTCGTAAAGTGGCTCTAGTTAGATTAAGTCGATCTGCTATGTGTTCACCGGTGATTGGCCCATTCTCTTTTACAATCTGTAAAATTAATTCTTGCCTTTTGTTAAGTTCTATTTTAATCACCACCTTAGTTGCCCATTGATTAATAATGTTATACTTTTATAAGAAATATTATATACTATTTATTCAAAATGAAAAGAATAGTTTTTATTTTGAGCAGTGATTAAAACTAAAGTGTATGAATGATGAGAGCCTTATCCCTTCTGGATAGGCTCTCAATATTTTATTCTTGTAAAGTTCCTCAAGTGTTCTAACTATTTTACAATTACCTCATTTACATGAGCAAACTGCTTAATGACTTGAGCAATGGCAAACATAAGGTTTAAGCGGTTTTCACGAATCTTTAAATCTTCGGCCATAACCATGGTGTTATTAAAATATTCATCGATTTCTGGTCTCATGGATGTGAGCAACTGGAAGTACTCTTCTTCATTCACTAAATTCGAAACTTGATTACTAATTACTTGGAATTTTTCGTATAAATCTTTTTCATATTGGTTTTCAAAAATCTCGATATTAATTGCTCCTACATTCTCAGCTTTATTAGAAATGTTTAGAATTCGGCTTAATGATTCCATATCTTCTTTAAATCCATCTTGCTCTTTTTTAGCGTTTAAAACATGAGCTTTACGAACAAGTGATGAAACAACCCCTACTTCGTCAGCTAGGACAGCATCAATTAAATCATAACGAATTCCTTGTTCTTGTAAGAAATGTTTTAGACGGAGTTTGAAGAATGAAAGTAGATTTGTTTTCACTTCAGTTAACTCAGTCTTATTAATTTCTGCTTCACCAACTAGACTTAATGCATCTTCTAGTAATTCTTCTAATTTAATGTCCCAATTTTTACGAATTAATGTCTGAACAATGCCTGTTGCTTGACGTCTTAGGGCATATGGATCTTGTGAGCCACTTGGAATGGTACCAATAGCAAAGAATGATACGATTGTATCCAGCTTCTCAGCAACCGCTAAGACAGCCCCTGGATTGGATTCTGCCACTGAGTCTTCAGCATTTCTTGGCATGTAATGTTCGTTGATTGCCTTAGCGACTTCATTGCTCTCACCTTTTTGAATGGCATATTTTTCTCCCATAAATCCTTGTAGCTCAGGAAACTCATAAACCATATGAGAAACTAAATCAAACTTACTAATTTCCGCTGCACGGTCTGCAATTCCTTTTTCATCAGCAGAGAATGCAAGTTTTTCCGTTAAGACATTTGTTAATTTACGTACTCGCTTTACTTTATTAGCTAATGTACCAATTTCTTCATGGTAAACGATATTTTCAAGCTTTTGTAAAGCATCTTCAATTAACGTTTTTTGATCCTCACGATAGAAGAATGCTGCATCGGCAAGCCTTGCTCTTAATACTTTCTCATTTCCTTTAGCAACGGTTTCTAAATGTTGATGATCTCCATTTCTTACTGTTACAAAGAAAGGTAGTAGTTTGCCCTCTTTTGATTTAACCGGAAAATAACGCTGATGCTCCTTCATAGAGGTGACTAAAACTCCTTCAGGTAATTCAAGGAACTCTTCTTCAAAACGTCCAAATAAAGCCGTTGGATATTCCACTAGGTTATTTACCTCTTCAAGTAAATCTTCATCAATTGGTATGACCCAATTATTCTCTTCTTCTATCTTTTCAAGTTGAGCTACAATGCCTTCTTTTCTTTGCACTGAATCGACAATAACATGCTGGCCAAGTAAGTCCCTAACATAATTTTCAGGAGAAGTAATCTCGATCTTCTCTCCTAAGAAGCGATGTCCTAACGTCCAATTGCTAGTGTGAACTCCTGCAATTTCAAACGGAATGACTTCATGACCAAAAAGAAGTACTAGCCATTTAATCGGTCTAATATAGCGTAACTCTTCATTAGCCCAGCGCATATTTTTAGGGAATGTAAGGTTTGTAACAATATTTTTTAACTCTGGAAAAAGAGTAACCGTTTCCTGACCTTTTATAAATTTGTTTACGTGAGCATACTCTACGCCATTTATTTCTTTAAAATAAATATCTTCAACCGTCATTCCTTGGCCTCTAGTAAAGCCCATTGCCGCTTTAGACCATTCACCGTCTTCACTCAAAGCAATCTTTCTTGCTGGCCCTTTTGCTTCCTCTTCTATATCCTCTTGTGCTTCACTCACACCAGTTACTAAAACAGCTAAACGTCTAGGAGTAGAAAAAGCTTTAACTTCATAAAAGCTAATTTTCTTTTCTTCTAACCAAGCTTGCACTTTGTCCTTTAACTGGTTCATTGAGTTAGTTACAAACCTTGCTGGTAATTCTTCTAAACCGATTTCAAGTAATAAATCTCTTTTACTCATGGCTATTTTCCTCCTTACCTTTTAAAATTGGGAAACCTAGCTTTTCACGCTCTTCATAGAAAGTTTTCGCTACCTTCCTGGCTAAGTTACGACAGCGACCGATATAACCCGTACGCTCTGTTACTGAAATGGAGCCTCTTGCATCTAGAATATTAAAAACATGAGAGCACTTTAAGACATAATCATAAGCAGGGTGCACTAGTCCCTCGTCCATTTGTCGATGTGCTTCTTTTTCATAAATGTTAAATAAGTTGAATAACATTTCAGGATCAGAAGTTTCAAATGTGTATTTTGAGTGTTCAAATTCTGGCTGATAAAAAATATCACGAATTGTAAAGCCATTAGTCCACTCTAAATCAAATACATTTTCTTTATCTTGAATATACGAAGCTAATCTCTCAATACCATATGTGATTTCAACTGAAACTGGTTTACACTCAAGTCCACCAACCTGTTGGAAGTAGGTAAATTGGGTGATTTCCATCCCATCAAGCCATACTTCCCACCCTAAACCTGCACAACCTAATGAAGGATTTTCCCAGTTATCTTCAACAAAACGGATGTCATGCTCTAATGGGTTAATCCCAAGTGCTCGTAATGAGTCAAGGTAGAGTTCCTGAATATTATCAGGTGAAGGTTTCATGATTACTTGAAATTGATGATGTTGATACAAACGATTTGGGTTTTCTCCATAACGACCATCAGCCGGTCTACGTGAAGGTTCTACGTAGGCAACATTCCAAGGCTCTGGACCTATTGCACGAAGGAACGTATATGGACTCATCGTTCCTGCCCCTTTTTCCACGTCATAAGCTTGCATCAAAATACATCCTTGATCTGACCAATGTTTCTGTAAAGTTAAAATCATATTTTGTATGTTCATAATGACACCTCCGTAAAATTTAAAATCATTTTAAACCACTCACTTTCGGCAATTCGGAAAAAACAAAAAACTCCCGTCTCTATGCACGAAGCATAGGGACGAGAGTTTACCCGCGGTTCCACCCTATTTGCTGCCATTTGCAGCCACCTTAAGTGTGAATACACACAAAAATTGCTCAGGAATGCCCTTCCTTAACGCTCTATTTTCTAGCTCACACCATCCTAGAATCGCTTTTATAGAGGAGGTTAAGTACTCCTTTCCATCAACGCAAATAATTATGAGATAAGTTATTTAGTGAAAGGCTTAGTTTTAATTTGAATCATAACGAAAAGAAATTTCAATGTCAATAATAAGGTCAAAGTTTTTCATTTTAAATTACTCAACTGATCTAACTGGTTAAGAAATTTCTTCGTTTTTAAACTTAGACCAGAGTATTCATCATAGTAAGCTGTAATGACTTTTTTTAACTCAGCCTTCGTTTCACTTTTAACATTAATATTACCTAATCTAGATATATCAAAGAAATAAAAGACCCTAAGCAGTTTAACTGTTGCTGGAGTAATCTTTAAATGGTAAGGGTCTTTTTCAATGCAACGATGACAAATAAGTCCCCCTTCTCTAATGGAAAAAGAAAAGTGCCCATCTGTACTCCCACAAACAGAACATTTATCTAAAACTGGGTAAAGACCTAATGTATTAAGCATTTTCATTTCAAAAATATTCGATAATATTTCAGGGTCATAGCCCTCATTAATATAATTCAAAGATTGATATAAAAGTTCAAACAAATACGGATTTGGTTTCTTTTCCTCTGTACTCTTATCAGTTAAATCAATCATATAACTTGCATAAGCAGTTAAGAATATATCCTCTTTTATGGAGCGGAAGGAGGTGATGATTTCGCCTTGTTGGAGAGTTCCTAGGCCACTTCCTGACTGGACCAAAAAGCTTCCGTATGTAAAAAGTTGGGTGACAGCTGAAAGCCGACTATTCGGCTTCTTTGCACCTCTTGCCATCACTCCAACCTTTCCCCCTTCACGGGTATATAACGTAACTACCTTATTTGTTTCAGCATAATTGTTTGTTCTAATGACGATGCCCTCAAACTTATGAAGCATCTATAGTCACCATCCCTGTTAGACAAACTATGAGATGGGAAAATCAACCTCTGCTAGTGCTTCGTCCTGATTTCCGGGTATTTCTTGATTCTCCTTCTCTAATTCCTTAAAAAGAAGATACGTGTCAATGTTACCTGTTTGAGTAAACACCTTCCAGGTAAGATCTAACATCAAAAACCCCCACCTTTCAATTTTTGACTAGCAACCTCAATCCCAAATCCTTAAACTTATCATAGCCATGTCAACTAAAAATCATGAGACGAAAATATTGTAAATGAAAACCATGCATATTCTTATTTTAAAGATAATACTTTAAATAGGGCTTATTTATTAGTGACCTAATAGTGACTGTACAAAGTGTTGAAAATAGCCTTACTATTAGTACTCATCTTCACGGAAACCGAAGTCTCTTAGTTGTGACATCTTATTACGCCAATCCTTCTGTACCTTCACCCAAAGTTCTAGGAATACTTTCGTTCCAAGAAGATTCTCAATATCCATTCTAGCTCTCTTACCAATTTCTTTAAGCATACTGCCTTGTTTTCCAATGATAATACCTTTTTGAGAATCTCTTTCTATAATGATGGTTGCCATGACATGAACAACATCCTTGTCTTCCAAGCGCTCCATTTTTTCAATGACAACAGCTAATGAATGAGGAATTTCTTCTCTTGTAAGGTGTAACGCCTTTTCTCTTATCAATTCAGAGACAATAAATCTTTCTGGATGGTCCGTTACTTGGTCAGCTGGATAGTATTGTGGTCCTTCCGGCATATACTTCTTAATTTGCTCAAGTAAAGATTCAACGTTATTCCCTTCTAACGCGGAAATAGGAACAATCTCTGCAAAGTTGTACTTTTCCTTGTATGAATCGATAATCTTAAATAGATTATCAGGGTGTATTTGATCGATTTTATTAATGACAAGAAAAATAGGTGTGTTTACTGTTTGGAACTTTTCTAGAATAAATTCCTCGCCTCGACCGAAACCTTCTTCCGCATTAACCATGAATAAAACTAGATCTACACCTTTTAATGTGTTTTGAGCAACTTTCATCATAAAATCACCGAGTTTATGCTTCGGCTTATGAATACCTGGTGTGTCGATAAAAATTAACTGAGCATCTTCCGTTGTTAAAACCCCTTGAACTTTGTTGCGTGTTGTTTGAGGTTTGTCGCTCATAATAGCAATTTTTTGTCCAATGACTCTATTTAGAAATGTTGATTTTCCAACGTTAGGACGTCCAATAATAGATATAAAACCTGATTTATGTGCTTGATTATTTTTTTCGTTGTTAATCATTTAAATCCTCCGGTGAAAATGCGCCTGGAAGCAAATCTTCGACTGTTATTTCCTTAATATCCCCTTTTAGGTTCGTTAAAACCACTTTCATGTCTTTTGGGCACAATTCTGATATAACTTGACGGCATGCGCCACAAGGTGACACTGGGCCATCTGTATCTGCTACAACAGCAATCATCTTGATTGAACGGTCTCCCTCAGAATAAGCCTTGAATAAACCTGTTCTTTCTGCACAATTAGTCATGCTATAGCCAGCGTTCTCAATGTTACAGCCATGATATACCTTGCCATCTTCTGTTAAAATGGCTGCACCTACCTTAAATTTTGAATAAGGTACATATGCTTTCTCTCTGGCCTTCTTTGCCTCTTCAATTAATAACTCAATGTTCACAGTCCATCTTCCCTTTCTTAATATAGAAGAGTACTGCTCTCCTCTATATTTTACCTTATTTTTATTGGGATTTCATCGTTTGTAGCAAAATCGTAATAAAAAAATTTGAATTTTCTAAAAAATAAAATCTACGATGGTTTTATTTCTCTGTCATTTTATCGTTTTTGGGGAGCGTTTTCAAATTTATATAAATATAAGAAAAGCGCAAACGCCTTGGTCAGCCCCGACAAGCAAATGTTCTTCCATCCTAAAAGTCTGGTTTTTGACTTTTAGGATGGAAGGTTATTTGACCTCGAGGGGCTAGGCGCTGGAGCTAGACAGTTGTCTAACTTCAAAAAGCTTATATTTTTTTATAATTAAACAAAGAAAGACTGCTTTTAGTATTGCAGCCTTTCACAATAAAAACATATTTATTAATTTTGGAAAGAATATAATGAACCCCACAATTACAGATAGTAAAGCATAAATCAGTACAGCCCCAGCGGCAATATCTTTTGCTTGTTTGGCCAAAGGATGGTATTCTTCCGTTACTAGGTCAACCACTCTTTCAATAGCTGTATTGACTAGTTCTAAGCTGATAACCCCTCCAATAGCAAAGGAGATTAAAATCCATTCTATTGGTGTTATTCTAAAAAACAAACCCAGTACGACAACAACAAAAGATATGACTAAATGAATTTGTATGTTCCGTTCATGTAATATAGCAGAAAATATCCCCGTTAAGGCGTGTTTAAAAGAATCTAATACTCCACTCGAACGAAAGGGGCGTTTATCTTTGTAATCCGAACTCATCTAATATTTCCCTTTGGCGATCAAACATGATTTTTTCGTCTTCCTCATTCTCATGATCGTACCCTAATAAATGAAGGAATCCATGCACGGATAGAAATCCAAGCTCTCTTAAAAACGAATGACCATAATCTTCTGCCTGCTCTTTTGTCCTAGTAACGGAAATAATAATATCGCCTAATATTCTAGGCATATGCCCTCCACTGACTTCAATCTCCCCTTCCCCCATTTCTTCTAGAGCAAAGGAAATGACATCAGTAGGTTGATCTTTCCCACGATATTCTCTATTGATTTCTTGGATTTTTTCATTTGAAACAAAGGTTACCGAAACCTCACTACCTGTTTCAATATTTTCTTTATCAGCAGCAAAATTAAGCAATTTTTCAATCGTCTCAATCTGTTCTTCTGTTAATTCATTCGTCTCATCTAAAAAATCAATTTCTAGTTTCATTGTTTAATTCACCTTCTGCTTATTCATTTCTGGATATTCAATTCTTGAATGGAAAATCCCCTTCAAAGTCTCGCATAATGTATTAGCCACTGTTTGTAATTCTTTCAATGTTAAATCACATTCATTTAACTGACCGTCTTGCAAGCGATCTGCAATAATATTTTTTACCAAGCCTTCAATTTGCTCGTGAGTGGGGTGAGACATAGAACGTACAGCCGCCTCCACACTATCTGCAATCCCAATGATGGCAATTTCTTTTGTTTGAGCTTTCGGCCCAGGATAGCGATATTCCTCTTCCGTAACCTCAAGCCCGTTATTCTTAGCCTTATGATAGAAGAACTTCAATAACGTTGTACCATGGTGCTGCTCAGCAATATCAACAATTTCTCTAGGGAGCTTATGTTTCCTGAGTAACTCAGCCCCGTCTATTGCATGTGCGATAATAATATTCTTACTCGTTTGCGGTGGCAATCGATCATGCGGATTCTCAATATTAATCTGATTTTCAATGAAGAATTGTGGTCTCTTTGTTTTTCCGATATCGTGATAATAACATCCTACTCTTGCTAATAAGCCATTTGCTCCAATCGCTTCACAAGCCGACTCTGCTAAATTGGCAACCATTACACTATGATGGTAAGTACCTGGTGCCTCTGTTAAAATTTTTCGAAGTAAAGGATGATTCGGATTAGAAAGTTCGATTAATCTCATGGTCGATAGTATACCAAAACCAGCTTCAAAAAATGGTAATAGACCTATTGTTAAAACCGCAGAGGTTACACCAGACACAATTGCAGCAAATACATAAAATGCATATTCCACACTATCATAGTGACCGTTATTTAAAAATATTAATGAAAGGATAACAGCCAAGTTTATAAACGAAACAAATAAGCCTGCCTGTAAGATTTTTGTCCTCTGGTTTTGCTTACTTAAGAATAAAATCCCAGCTAATCCGCTACAAATAATATAAATTCCCATATTGATATGGAGAGTACCTGTAATTCCTTCACTAAATATTATACTTCCACAAATGGCCAGTATTATGGTCCATAATACTGCTAATCGCTCATCAATTAATATCTTTATTAGCATAGCTCCCAGTGCAGCCGGGAAGAAGTATCCGACCTCAGAGAATTCAAATTGTTGTAAAAAGCTAATTCCCTTTAGGAGAACAATGGATAAAAGAAAGATTAGACTAAAGAGGAGTAAGTAACTCTGCTTTGTTTCATTTTTAATGTTTAATTCGTGAAAATAGTAATACATGGCTAACAAAATAATACCGATAATAATCGCCAAACCAACAAACGGTTTAACCGAATGTTTATTATCTAACAATCCGACTAATTCAAGCTGCCTATAAATATCTGTGCTTATAAGCTGATTCTCCTCAACAATAATTTGCCCTTGAAGAATTTTGACTGGCTCTACACTTTCTTTTGCCTGGTGACGGAGTTCTTGAGTGGCAGCCAAATCAAAAAATTCATTTTGAATTACTGCATATCTTCCTAAGTCAATGGCTGCATTTCTAAGCGGATTGCTTAAAGAAGTATATTTCAGTTCCTCTTCCACTCGTTTCTTCCCATTTTCTACTTCAGCAGCCGGTAGCTTTTTACTCATAACACGATTAATCGCAGTAACGGTTAAGTCCTTTGCTATAGTAAGTTCCTCTTTAGGAGTATTTAATAAAGCTGCAAAAACAGAATCGGAAATCTCTTTCGTGACATCTTCGGTTAATTTATCTTTCATCCTATTTACTTTTTCTTCAATAGATGGCTCTTTGACAGACTCTGGCTCATCTCCCGATTCTTCAGCCTGTAGTCTCAACTCTTCTATGTAAGTTTTCACTTCTGCATTGACCTCAACAGCTGTGTTAAAGATGGACGTAATTAAGTCCGCACGATTTTCCGCTATCTCTTTCTTAACAACATATACATCTGAAACTTGTTCTTCCGCCTCGGTCCTTTTCTTTTCCGTACTAATTTTATCCTCGATTGTAATCGGTGACCGTATGGTTCTCTCTGCAACCGTTAGGAGCTTTAAATCTAATTTTTCAGGTTTAACATTGTTGTACATGGTTAAATAAAGAATAGCTCCTAATAGGACAAATAATAAAACTCTAAAAAAAGTTATATCTAATAAGGTACGTATTTTAGATAGTTGTTGTTGAACTTTATCCATTCTTTTTCCTCCTACCTGAACCTTCACCTTCTAGCTTTAAAGATTTTTTTAGTACATATCTCTGAAAAAATATTATTACGTAAAATGATAACAGTTTTTCGTACAAGTTTCACCCTTAAATAAAAGAATACACCATTAAAAATGGAAAAATAATCCTAAAGTATAAGACCTATTAAAAAACCACTCGGTAGCCGAGTGGTTATTCTTGTTTGTTCGATTCGTATGCCTGAATAATTCTTGCTACCAACGGATGTCGGACCACGTCACTTTGTTCAAGATGAATGATGGAAACACCTTTAACATTTTTCAAGATGTTCTCAGCACTTAATAGCCCTGATTTTACTCCTCTTGGTAGATCAACCTGTGTTTTGTCACCTGTGATAACCATTTTAGAACCAAAACCTAATCGTGTTAGAAACATTTTCATTTGAGCTTCGGTCGTATTTTGGGCTTCATCTAAAATAACAAACGCATCATCTAATGTTCTACCGCGCATATAGGCAAGTGGTGCAATTTCAATCGTTCCTCTTTCAATCATTCTCTGGGTGTGTTCTGCACCTAAGATGTCATTTAGAGCATCATATAAAGGTCTTAAATAAGGGTCGACTTTTTCTTTTAGGTCCCCTGGTAAAAACCCTAAGCTCTCGCCAGCTTCTACCGCAGGTCGTGTTAGAATAATTCGCTTTACAAATCCATTCTTAAGCGCATTAACAGCCATTACAACAGCTAGATAGGTTTTTCCAGTACCAGCTGGGCCAATTCCAAATACAAGGTCTATTTCTTTAATAGCTGTAACATAATGTCTTTGACCCAGTGTTTTTACACGGATCGACTTTCCTTTTGCATTCTTCGTTATTTCTTCTTCGTATATATCTTTAAAATAATCAAGTTGTCCTTTTTTAGCCATTTGGACTGCGTAAATAACATCCCTTTGACTTATACTGATTCCTTTTCGAATAACATATAGAAGTTGTTCAATGACACCGGTAACGAGTTCCACATCCTCTAAGCTACCTGAGACACTAACATTTTCTCCTCTAGTTACGATCGAGACATTCAGCTCTTGCTCAATAATTTTTAAATTTGAATCTCCATTACCTAGTAAAGATATTGCTTCATTTGGATCTTCTAATTTTACATTAATGGTTTTTAAATCCTCTGTCATTCCGAGTCTCCTTGAATTATTGGTTGTCCTTCTGCAATATTCTCAATAACTTGGAAATGTATTGATAGGTTAACTTTACCATTCTCTATGGAATGGTGCAAAACTTTTTCACCTTTAATACTAGCATCTTCAGGTAAGCCGTTTTTTATATCTTTTCTCGCCATTTCTTTTGCAACTTCAATGGCCTCAGATCTCGTATAAATTCTTGTTTCCTTCTCACTTTCCCTATAAGTTTCCATAATATAACTAACTGGCAAGGTCCATTTTAAGAATTTAACTTTCTTTTCGTTAGCTTCTAATTCATGTTGACTGAAAGGCACTTTTCCAAATCCCCAAATATTTATAGGGAGTTTGCCTATTTTTATAAAATGTTTTATTTTTTCGTTCCCATTAAACACTTGGAAGGTACTTTTTAATGGTAAGGTCACTTGAGACTTGTACCAAGTTTCTCCGTAAACCTTCCCTTTGGCTGAAACTGATTTTGTTTCCTCTTCATTACCTAAAAGACCAGATACTAATAAATCTCCCGCTTCAACATAGTCATTTACCTCGACAACAGGCTTCCCCTCTTCCACAAACATATCAACAATAACTGCTTTCTTTTTTGCAATGATATTCCTTGGTCCCAGTTTTTCTGGTTTTTCCGGTTCATTTTTTTCAACTACTTGTAGGTGGTAGGTTGTCCCCTCTAACTCCACTCCAACCCAAGTAATTTCTTGAATACTGTTGGTTAAACTTCTTTGTATAGACTCTGGATTTCCTATGAAGAATTGAAGTTGTCCAGTTTTAACGCCTATCGAGTCCAATTCTTTTCGAATCTTATATTCCGTTGCAGGGTTAGCTCCTTTTATCTCTATTCCCCAAACCATATTAGATAAAAGTAATACAACCGCAAAAAACAATGCTGCACCAATCAAAAAACCACTGTTACTAATTAATTGTTTAACGAAAAAAGGTAAACCGGATCTTTGTAGGAACTCGACTTTACAATCGGAGTTCCTTACAACACGTCTCATATTATGAACATCTTCCAGTCTTATTTTGAAAATCATGGTTGCTGTTCCGTGCCTCTTAACATGCCAGATAAGAATCTCTTCTCTCATGAGAGAGTTTAAAAACCTCTCAAGACCCTTCCCACTAACTTTTACTGTTACAACCCCTGAGAAAAAGTGTATCCAATGATTCTTCATTACTAGCCTCCTATATTTCTTCTATTACTGTGTCAACGGGTTTGATTGCTATTTGCTTAAGATGTCTGTCGACAAGTTTATTTCTCCGCCATTTTCACTTAAAAAGGTAACTTGGTCTATTTTTCCTTCTAGTAAAATTTCTTCGGGTAAGATGGTTTTAATTACGAAAGCTTTTCCTTTTATCAATAGTTGCCCTTGTTTTAAAAGCAATCTTAGCTCCTTGTCTGAGAAGGTGATTAGTCCCCGGTGGTTCTCAATGTATATATGAATTTGACCAATCATCGTTATTCGGGGTAAGTCCATCATGACATCTTGAGGAAGCTCCATATGTTTGCTCATCCAGTTCTTGACTTTTTGCCCCAACTTTTTTGCCATAAAAAAAGAACCCCCTTTCATCTCATATTTATGAAATGAAAGGGGGTTCTAGCACATATTTTTCTAATCCGGAATGGTTTTCTCACATATTAAGCTTAACTAAACATTTAGCCATTTGAAATTGACTTTTCCACCACTGAACTTACCACTTTAACGTCTAGCTCTATGTGGATTCTTCGCCCTAGGAGGCCCTAATATTTCAGCCCATACAACTGCATCTGCTAACTTCTTCTCATCTACTTGATAAAAAGAGGTATCCTCCTGAGGAGTTACTACATGATCCTTAGTTGCCGAGTTCATACGGCTGGTGCTACTCATACGTTGAGACTTTTTCTCACTAACTAACTGCTGCTTTTTCATAGCAGCAATCTTCTCTTCTGCTTGTTTCTTTTTCTCTTGATATTGTTTTTCAATTCGCTCGAATTTATTTCGACCTTGGTGGTGTTCTTGTTGCCTTTGTTGCTCTTTTTGTCTTTGCATTTCTATTTCTTGCGCTAATGTTGGATTCTGTTCTTCAATCCGTTTACGCTTTTGAACAACAGGCTTTGGTGTAGGTCTCTTTTGTTGTTCTTCTGGTTGCTCCCCTTTCATTCTTTTAAAAAGAGAGGAGATAATTCCAATTAAAACAACTAATATAAATGGATTTTCAAATAAAAATTCCAAGAGAGGATCCCTCCCTCCGTATAACGGATCCGTTATTCATTTTTCTTATCTTTTTTATCACCTGAGATTCTACCGATTGAACCTCTCATATCTGTATCAGCAGAGATATTTTGAATGTTCATATAATCCATTACTCCGATATTTCCAGAACGTAGTGCCTCTGACATCGCAAGTGGAACTTTTGCTTCTGCTTCTACTACTTTTGCTCTCATTTCTTCTACACGTGCCTTCATTTCTTGTTCCTGAGCTACTGCCATTGCACGACGCTCTTCTGCCTTTGCTTGTGCAATTTTCTTATCAGCTTCAGCCTGCTCAGTTTGAAGTTCTGCACCAATGTTTTTACCGATATCAACGTCCGCAATATCAATCGATAAGATTTCGAAAGCGGTTCCAGCATCTAATCCTTTAGATAATACGGTTTGAGAAATCATATCTGGATTTTCTAATACCTTTTTGTGATTATCGGAAGAACCGATAGTAGAGACAATCCCTTCCCCTACACGGGCAACAATCGTTTCTTCACCAGCACCACCGACTAATCGTTCGATGTTAGCTCTAACAGTGATTCTTGCTTTCGCTTTTACTTCAATTCCATCCATTGCAACCCCAGCAATAAATGGAGTTTCGATTACTTTTGGATTTACACTCATTTGAACCGCTTCTAATACATCACGACCAGCAAGATCAATCGCTGCACAACGCTCAAAAGTTAATTCAATATTTGCTCTGTGAGCCGCAATTAGAGCATTAACTACACGGTCAACATTTCCTCCCGCTAGATAATGACTCTCAAGTTGATTCGTTGTTACATTAATCCCTGCTTTGTGGGCTTTAATTAACGGATTAATGACACGGCTAGGAATAACACGGCGTAGTCTCATTCCGATAAGGGTAAAGATACTCACTTTAACTCCAGCTGCTAATGCAGAGATCCACAGCATAACTGGAACAAATGTAAATAGAACAGCTAGAAAAATAATTCCTAGTACAATAGCAACTAACAATAATGCTGTCGGTGCTGTTAACATATTTCATTCCTCCTTAAGCGTAAAAACTTATTTATGTTCTCCAAATAATAGCCTTTTTCAATCATTGTCTTCATAAGTGAAAAAAATGATGAAGCACTTATTAAGTATTGACAAAAGCATATTTGAAAAGTTGTAACCTATTTATTTAAGTCTGATACGGCACGAACCACAATTCTTGATCCTTCCGCTTTAACAACTTTCACCCTAGTATTTTTTTCAATAAAGCTACCTTCACTGACTACATCAATTCGCTCATCCTCAATTAGGATTGTTCCTGAAGGACGTAAAGCGGTTAGGGTATAACCCTCTACCCCAATTAAATCAGTTCTAGTTTTATTTGAAACATAACCACTTTCAGTATTTGTAGAATCAGTTAGAATAATTTTTTTAAAGAATTTCATTTTTTTACCAAACACCTTTACCATTAAAATAGATGCCAGAATAGAAATTCCTATGGAGATAAGTATAGAGATACCCATATGAACGATATTGTCTGTTGCTAAAAATAAACTTGCTAATATGGATATGAATCCGATTATTCCTGCTATTCCACCTGGTATAAATAGCTCCAGTACCATTAGTCCAATTCCTAAAACAAATAGTATCAGCGTTTCATAGCCGGCCAATCCCGCTACTAAATGACCGTAGAAAAATAATAGTAGGGCAGATAACCCCATAAGACCAGGTATTCCAAAACCAGGAGAGTACAGTTCAAGGACAAGACCTAAGCTCCCTATAGACAATAGGATTGGAACCACGACTGGATGTGTAATGAACCTTGCTAGCTTCTCTGCAAAAGTCTCATCGAGTGATCTAATTTCAGCATCAGCATAGCCTAATCGATTGATCAACTCATCTAAGTCATTAACCGTTCCTTCAGAATAGCCCACTTCTAATGCCTGTTCTGTTGTTAAAGTTAACAGTTTCCCTTTCGGAGCCCCGTACTCAGGTATATCTACTTGCTTATCCGCCATAGCTAGAGCATATTTAGGATCTCTCTTACTATGTTCAGCTGCATTTCGCATTTCTGCTAGCCAAAAGGACTGTGCTTTTTCATCAGCAGCTGTTCCTTCTTGGTTAATAATTGCAGCTGATCCCATTGTAGCACCAGGTACCATATAAATCTCATCTGTGTTTAATGAGATGTAAGCACCTGCTGACAGAGCCTGCTTATTGATAAAAGAAATAGTCTTTATATCTGTGGATGTTAGTAGTTTCCCAATTTGTGTAGCTGCATCAACAGCACCGCCTGGAGTATGAATATCAAATATAATAGCGGATGCATTTTCTTCTTCAGCTGTTTCTACAGCCCTACTTAAAAAAGCATAGAGCCCTTTTTCAACGGTTTCAGTAATGGGTACTACATAGACGACATCATTCTTTGCATCTCCTTTAAAAGGTTGAAACATTAATCCAAAAGCTAATAAAAAGGAAAAGATAACAATCAGTCTTCTAAGTTTCATATCAAATTCCCTCCCTTCAATAGAAGCTATAATAATCTTACGGTTAAGCTCTCTGAAAGTTTCATTTTGTTTAAAAATAATTTTGGGTTGTTTGAAATACATGCTGAATTGTAAGTTATGTAATTAGTTTTCACTATATTAATCATTTACATAAATATATGTATTTATAATAAACGAGAAATCCTATGTAAAAAGACCGTAAGCTTTTGCCTACGATCTTAAGTACAGTATTTATGAAAGGTGTTGTTGTACAAGTTTATTAACAAGTGAGCCATCTGCTTTACCTTTTACTTTAGGCATAAGAACAGACATCACTTTTCCCATTTCAGCTTTGGATGAAGCACCTGTTTCAGAAATAGCTTCTTTAACTATTTTTGTAAGTTCTTCTTCTGTTAACTGTTTTGGCATATATTCTTCTACATACAGAAGCTCTGTACGTAATTTTTCAACTAGGTCCTCACGACCGGCTTTATCAAATTCATGGAGGGAATCCTTGCGTTGTTTTACTTCGCGAGAAAGGACAGTTAACTCATCGTCTTCAGTTAAATCATGACCAAGTTTAATCGCCTCGTTTTGAAGTGATGCTTTAATCATACGAATGACTGTGAGTTTATCTTTTTCTTTGTTTTTCATCGCTTGTTTCATATCACTATTTAAACGCTCGAGAAGACTCACTAAATTACACCCTCTCTTACCACTTACGTTTTCTTGCAGCTTCAGACTTTTTCTTACGTTTTACGCTAGGCTTTTCGTAGAATTCGCGCTTTCTAGCTTCTTGTATAGTACCTGATTTAGATACAGTACGTTTGAAGCGACGAAGAGCATCTTCAAGCGATTCGTTTTTACGAACGACGGTTTTAGACATTCTCTTTCCCTCCCTCCGAACACAACACACTTACATCAACCATGGGAATTCCATGTACTTTGCAATTATAATATAACAGTGAAACAAGGTCAACTGTAATTCGCCTAACCTTATCATCAAATAGTAAATTTCAGCTATTTAATTACGATAAACGTCCAAATTCACCAATATATTACAGCTTTTTGGCTCATTCTATTTTTTTCACTAGTTTGCTTAACTAGTATTTTAATGAGTTTATAAACATTCACATATTATTAGCATGTCCATGAATGAATCCCCATACAAATATAGGGAGGAGTGAGGACATGTTATATTTATTTTTATTTATATTTTTAATTACTATTTTTATTATCGGTATGACCATCTTAAGAACAGGGCTCTTTAATGTTTCTGGTGATTCTTTAAAGGGATGGATACTAAAACTGACAGATACCCCGTGGAAAGGACTTTTGGTTGGTACAATCGTCACAGGGATATTACAAAGTAGTTCTGCGGTTATGGTGATGACTATAGGGTTAATCTCAGCAAGAATGTTAACCTTTCGTCGTTCCATTGGGATTATTCTTGGGACGAATATTGGTACCACCTTTACAACTGAATTCATCACCTTTAACATTGATTCTCTCCTAATACCTATGGCAATAATAGGGACCTTACTTATATTTTGGAACAACCAAAAGGTAAAGAGTGTCGGTTTTATTTTTCTTGGAATTTCATTTGTCTTTTCAGCTATGACTGGATTTGAGTATTTAGCCAACCCTATTGCTTCATTACCTTATATAGAAGAATCCATCTATAAATTAAATGACAGTTACATATACTCAGTACTAGTAGGAATTGTTATTACATCTATTATACAATCCAGTACAGCCACTACAGGAATCATTATGGGGTTCTTATCAAGTGATATCCTTACTATAGGATCTGGCATTGCTATTATGCTAGGCTCAAATGTGGGGACATGTGTAACAGCTTTTATCGCAAGTATTGGCGGTGGAAAGGAATCTAAGCTTTGTGCTTATGCACATATATGGTTAAATGTGATTGGTGTACTATCGTTTTATCCATTAATTAATTATTTGGCTGAATTAGCACCTCTGTTAGCAAGTGAACCTGATGTCCAGTTAGCTCATATTAGTGTCGTCTTTAATGTAATCTCCTCCTTACTTGTTGTTCCATTTGCTAACCTGTTTGCACGCTTTATCACTAAAATACATGGGTAAGACGATACAAAAAAAATGCCGGTTCATTTAAGTACCGGCATTAATAATTTATTAATAGTCTGTATTTGCAGTTAATCCTTTGACTATGGCAATTCCTGAGCTTGCACCAATACGAGTAGCTCCTGCTTCAATCATTTTCCCTGCGTCTTCCGCACTTCTAACTCCACCAGAAGCTTTCACTCCAATGTCTGGTCCCACGGTTTTTCTCATTAGTGCGATATCTTCATAAGTTGCTCCACCTGTAGAGAAACCAGTAGATGTTTTTACAAAGTCTGCCCCAGCTTTAACCGAAAGCTCACAAGCTCTTACTTTTTCCTCTTCAGTAAGTAGGCTTGTTTCAATAATTACCTTCGTTAGAGCTTTTCCTTTAGCCGCTTCTACAACTGCACGAATATCATTTTCGACTAAATCGTTATTGCCATCTTTTAGTGCTCCGATATTGATTACCATATCAACTTCAGTTGCACCATTTTCAATTGCATTTTTTGTTTCAAATGCTTTTGTTTCGGAAGTAGTAGCCCCTAGTGGGAACCCAATTACTGTACATACTTTTACTTCTGTTCCACTTAATAATTCACTCGCATAACGCACCCAAGTTGGGTTTACACATACAGATGCAAAAGTATATTCTTTTGCTTCAGCACAAAGCAGTTCAACTTGTTCTTTTCTAGCCTCAGGCTTTAATAAAGTATGATCAATCATTCCTGCAATATTAGTCATTATATGTATCTCCTTCCAAACACTAGTTGTACGTACCTCAATCATCATATCATTGTCTTATTTAAAATTCGAGAACAATTTTTTTATGAATTCTATGCTTATTCTAACCTTTTAAAAAGAAATCAATGCTAATGAAATATAAAAGAAGCTGCCAGATTGACAGCTCCCCATCTTCATTAGCTAACAGCTTCTTGTTTTAATAATTCTTCATTGATTACTGTCACAAACTGCCCTTCGTTATAAGGGTAGCCTGCTTTCGTAATTTTAACTTTAACAATTTTTCCAATCATATCTTCATTACCAGGGAAAACTACTTTTAGATAGTTATCTGTATAACCAACGTAAAGACCTTCTGATCCATCTTTAAATGCTTCTTCTGGAATCACTTCTAAAACTTCACCTTCAAATGCAGATGCATATTCTTTTGCGAGCTGATCAGATAAAGCAATTAAGCGGTGAACACGTTCGTTTTTAATTTCTTCATCTACTTGATCTTCCATTCTAGCTGCAGGTGTTCCTGTACGTTTAGAATATGGGAAAACGTGTAGCTCTGAGAATTGATGCTCTTTGATAAAGTTGTATGTTTCCATGAATTCTTCTTCTGTTTCACCTGGGAAACCGACAATAACATCTGAAGTTACTGCAAGTCCAGGTAGTACTTCTTTTAAGCGGTCAAGACGCTCTCCGAAAAACTCCATAGTATATTTTCTACGCATTCTCTTTAAGACTGTATTTGATCCGGATTGTAGCGGAATATGAAGATGTCTTACTACAATATTAGAATGCTTGATTACTTCAATGACTTCATCAGTGATCTGACTAGCTTCAATAGATGAAATACGTAGACGTTTAATCCCATTCACTTGTGCTTCTAAATCTTTTAGAAGCATAGCTAGATTATAATCTTTCATATCTTCACCGTAACCACCAGTATGAATACCTGTTAGAACGATTTCTTGATAACCAGCATCTACTAGCTGTTGTGCTTGGCGAATAACTTCCTGTGGATCACGTGATCTCATTAATCCACGTGCCCAAGGGATAATACAGAATGTACAGAAGTTATTACATCCTTCTTGAATTTTTAAAGAAGCACGAGTTCTATCTGTAAATGCAGGTACATCCAATTCTTCGTACACACGATTTTTCATGATGTTTCCTACTGCATTAATTGGTTGGCGTTCTTCTTTATATTGCTCGATATACTCTACCATTTTTACACGGTCTTGTGTTCCTACTACAATATCAACACCAGGAATAGCCATAATTTCAGCAGGCGAAGTTTGAGCATAGCAACCCGTTACACAAATAACCGCATCAGGATTTTTACGAATCGCACGACGGATTACTTGGCGGCTCTTTTTATCCCCTGTATTCGTTACCGTACATGTATTTATAATATAAACATCAGCAGTTGATTCAAAGTCAACTCGCTCATACCCTTGCTCTTTAAACAATTGCCAAATAGCTTCTGTTTCATAATGGTTTACTTTACAACCAAGTGTATGAAATGCAACTGAAGACATATAATCACCTCATTAATTCAAAATGATACGAAACAGCAGATAGTGCATATAATGGAGCTGTTTCTGTTCGTAATATTCTAGGTCCGAGACCACAAGTTTCAAAACCACTTTCCCGCATGAGAGCAACTTCCTCTTCTGTAAGTCCTCCCTCAGGACCAAAAACAAATAAAAGGGATTGTCCCTTTTCCACCTTGGCTAAAGTTTTCGCCAAAACCGAGGATTCACCTGTTTTAGCATCCTCTTCAAATGCAATTAATCTATTGTCATAGCTCTTGCTTAATTCAATCAATTTTTTAAGATTTACAGGACTCCATACTTCAGGAAGTTCACGACGGTGTGATTGCTCTGCTGCTTCTTTAGCAATCTTTTCCCATCGTTCAACTTTTTTTGCAGCCTTCTTTTCGTCCCACTTTACAACTGAGCGAGCTGCAGTAAAAGGGATAAACCGACTTGCTCCAAGTTCAGTACCTTTTTGGATTACCCATTCGAGCTTATCCCCTTTGGGCAGTCCGCTCACAATTGTCACTTTTACTGGGAGTTCAACAGACCCTTCCTCCCATTTTACTACTTTTGCCACTACATTTTCATCGGTAATTTCTTCAATTACGCAAATGGCACTATTTCCAGAAGAATTGGCGCAGATGATTTGATCATCAACCTTAAGTCTCATCACTTTTACGATGTGATGTCTGTCGTCACCGGAAATATAAAAATGATTATCTACTGCTTCGTCTACAAAATAACGCTGCATCTGAAACACCTTCTTCTAGGAATTAGTACATCTTATAGTAGTCTATTCTTACATCACATTCAGTTAAAATGAAATGAGGGTGACCAAAAGCACAACTTTTAGGATCACCCATTTTGTTTTGCTCTCTGAATCTTGTCCGTTGATTTCCGTTCCAGGCGCTTCGCTTTCCGCGGGCGTGCCGGGGAGCCTCCTCGTCGCTATGCTCCTGTGGGGTCTCCCCTACCCCGTTCTCCCGCAGGAGTCTACGCGCCTTCCACTCCAATCAACTAGTTGAAATATTCAAATGGCTAACCAAAGAAAGTTTTATCTACCTTTTGAGTCAGCTTCATAGTTATTACTTTTTAGCAATAATAGCTACCCAATCTTCCATTTGTACCGTTTCAACGATTGTCAGCCCTGATTTCACGATAGCATCTTTAACATCTTGTTTTTTCTGAAGAATAATTCCTGATGCAATGAAGTAGCCATCTTTTTTAATCGCACTAGCAACGTCATCTGTAAAACGCATGATTACTTCTGCTAAGATATTAGCGACCACGACATCCACTTGTTTGTCTATGCCATCTAGTAAGTTATTTTGAGATACAGAGACTACATCTTGAACTTTGTTAAGTAAAACATTAGATTTAGCAGATTCAACTGCTACTTCGTCAAGGTCTAATGCAATAACTTCTTCAGCACCAAGAAGGGCAGCGGCAATACTTAACACACCAGAGCCAGTACCTACATCCACAACTTGATCACCTTTTTTAACCGTTCTTTCCAAGGCCTGAATACATAATACAGTTGTTGGATGAGTTCCTGTACCGAATGCCATTCCAGGGTCTAATTCAATGATTAATTCATCACTATTGACAGGTGTATATTCTTCCCAAGTAGGAACAATCGTAAATTTTTCTGAGATTTTCACTGGGTTATAATACTTCTTCCAAGCAGTAGCCCATTCTTCTTCATTTACTTCACTAATTGTAACCGTATTTTTTCCAATATCAATATTGTGAGTAATTAATCCGTTGATGGCTTCTTTAATCTCATCTACTGTTTCTGCTAAAAAACTATTTACAGGAAGATAGGCTTTTACAAGTACACCTTCTTCTGGGTAGTCTTGAGGATTAAGTTGGTAGATTTCACCGAATTGGTCTTCTCTCTCTTTTACAAGTTCTAAAGGATCCTCAATGACTACCCCACTTGCTCCAGCTTCATGCAAAATATTTGAGATCGGTTCAATTGCTTCATTTGTTGTATGAATGCTAATTTCTGACCATTTCATCTATCTACCAACTCCATTTCATTATTCGCCCTTGAAGGCACGCTTTACTTTTGAGAAGAAACCTTCTTCTTGATCCCCTTGTGGAACAGTACCACTTACTTCAGCAAACTCTTGGAGTAATTGCTTCTGCTTTTCTGTAAGTTTTGTAGGGGTGATAATACGTACAATTATGTGCTGGTCCCCTGTACCATAACCCCTTACGTTAGGAACGCCTTTTCCTCTTAATCGGAATTTCGTGCCCGTTTGTGTTCCAGCAGGCACTTTAAGTTTAACTTTTCCGTGAAGGGTTGGAACTTCAACCTCATCACCTAATGCTGCTTGAACAAATGTAATCGGCATTTCGCAGTAAATATCATCGCCATCACGCTCAAAGAATTCATGTGATCTGACATGGAACACTACATAAAGGTCACCAGATGGTCCACCGTTAATTCCCGGTTCCCCTTGACCTGATACACGAAGTTGTTGACCATCATCGATACCAGCAGGAATCTTCACATGAATCTTGCGACGTTTTTTCACTTTTCCAGCACCGTGACAAGTACCGCACTTATGTTTAATTTCTTTCCCTGTTCCACTACAGTGGTGACATACTCTTCTATTAACGATTCTACCGAAAGGAGTATTTTGTTCGACGTTCAGCTGACCAGAGCCTTGGCAATGCTTACATGTCTCAGGCTTTGTACCTGCTTTTGCTCCGGAGCCGTTACACGTTTCACATGTTTCTTCCCTCGGAATTTCAATGTCCGTTTCTTTCCCGAAAACAGCATCTTCAAAGGACATAGTCATTGTGTATTGTAGGTCTGCACCTTGTCTAGGGGCGTTTGGATCACGAGTTCTTCCACCGCCACCTCCAAAGAACGTATTGAAGATATCTTCAAAGCCACCGAAACCGCCACCGAAATCTGAGCCACCACCAAAACCACCGAATCCTTGGTTAGAGTCTGTGTGACCAAACTGATCGTAATGTGCACGTTTTTGATCGTCACTTAGAATCTCATAGGCTTCTTTTACTTCTTTAAATTTAGCATCCGCATCCGGTTCTTTGTTTATATCAGGATGATAGGTTTTTGATAGCTTACGATAAGCTTTTTTTATTTCGTCCTTGTTTGCAGTTTTGCTGACACCAAGGACTTCATAGTAATCCCTTTTACTCACAATTCACCACTCCCCGATCATTCACATAAAGGTTATTTTAACACTCTCGAGTAAATGAGTGCAATATTTTAAGATAGCTAGTAACGAATTCATAAGGTTTTTATTAAGGTTTTTAAATATTGCCCGTTAATTTCCGCTCCGGGCACTTGCTTTCCGCAGGGAGGAATGGGAGCCTCCTCGGCGTGCCGCCTGTGGGGTCTCCCATTTCCTCTAATCCTGCAGGAGTCAAGTGCCCTCCGCTCCAATTAACTCAGTAGAAATAATTTAAGCACCTTTTAATTTTAGAAACTCAAATAAATAACCTTATAATAATAATTTTTTCATTCTTTTTTAACAACATAGAAAAAGCCAAAGCCGTAAATGACATGACTTTGACTTTTTCCTTTGTTCGTTAAATCTTATTTATCGTCTTTAACTTCTTCAAATTCAGCATCAACGACATTGTCATCTTTAGCTGCACCAGCGCCTGCTTGATCGCCTTGCTCTGCTTGTGCTTGCTTAGCCGCTTCTTCATAAAGTTTCACTGTTAATGCTTGAACGATTTCTTGAAGTGCATCTTTCTTAGTGCGGATTTCGTCTAGATTGTTACTTTCAATAGCTGCTTTTAAAGCATCTTTTGCTTCGTTAGCTTTTGTAATTTCTGACTCATCTACTTTGCCTTCAAGATCCTTCATTGTTTTTTCAGTAGTGAAAACAAGCTGGTCTGCTTCGTTACGTAATTCTACTTCTTCCTTACGTGCTTTATCAGCTTCAGCGTTTTCTTCCGCTTCTCTTACCATTTTATCAATCTCTTCGTCAGATAGACCTGTTGAAGATTTAATCGTAATAGATTGCTCTTTATTTGTTCCTAAGTCTTTAGCACGTACGTTAACGATACCGTTTTTATCAATATCAAAAGATACTTCAATTTGAGGTACTCCACGTGGTGCTGGTGGGATATCACTTAATTGGAAACGACCAAGTGTTTTGTTATCTGCCGCCATTGGACGCTCACCTTGAAGTACGTGAATGTCTACTGCTGATTGGTTATCAGCGGCTGTAGAGAACACTTGAGATTTAGATGTAGGGATCGTTGTATTACGGTCGATTAACTTTGTAAATACTCCACCCATTGTCTCGATTCCTAAAGAAAGTGGTGTAACATCAAGTAATACTACGTCTTTAACGTCACCAGTAATAACTCCACCTTGAACAGCTGCACCCATTGCAACTACTTCATCTGGATTTACCCCTCTATGAGGCTCTTTTCCAGTTTCTTTCTTAATTGCTTCTTGAACAGCAGGGATACGAGTAGAACCACCTACTAAAATTACTTTATCTAATTCAGACGGAGAAATTCCAGCATCTCTTAAAGCTTGACGAGTAGGTCCCATTGTTCTTTCTACTAGGTCAGCAGAAAGTTCTTCAAATTTTGCTCTAGTTAATGATAGTTCTAAGTGAAGTGGTCCTGCTTCTCCAGCCGTAATGAACGGTAAAGAAATTTGAGTAGAAGTGACACCAGATAAATCCTTTTTCGCTTTTTCAGCTGCATCTTTTAAACGCTGTAAAGCCATTTTATCTTTAGAAAGGTCAATGCCGTTTTCTTTTTTGAATTGCTCTACTAAGTAATCAATGATGACTTGGTCGAAATCATCTCCACCAAGGCGGTTGTCACCAGCCGTTGATTTTACTTCGAATACTCCGTCACCTAGTTCAAGGATAGAAACGTCAAACGTACCTCCACCAAGGTCATAAACAAGGATTGTTTGATCTTCTTCCATTTTGTCTAAACCGTAAGCAAGAGCGGCTGCGGTAGGTTCGTTAATAATACGTTCTACTTCTAAACCAGCAATTTTACCAGCATCTTTTGTTGCTTGACGCTCAGCATCATTGAAGTAAGCAGGTACGGTAATAACTGCTTTTGTAACTTTTTCACCAAGATAGTCTTCTGCATAAGATTTTAAGTATTGAAGGATAATAGCAGATAATTCTTGTGGAGTATACTCTTTACCTTCAATCGTTTCTTTATGACTAGTACCCATGTGACGTTTAATAGAGATAATTGTATTAGGGTTTGTGATAGCCTGACGTTTCGCTACTTCACCAACTTGGCGTTCACCATTTTTAAACGCGATAACAGATGGAGTTGTGCGATTTCCTTCTGGATTAGGAATAACCTTTGGTTCGCCGCCCTCAAGTACTGATACACATGAGTTAGTCGTACCTAAGTCAATACCAATAATTTTGCTCATGTTTCTTACCTCCCAATTTATATGTAACACTCATTTTTGACGTTTTTTAATTGACACTTTTCTAAAACTTTATTGTTCCTTACATGCTAAAAACAGCCTATTGATTCACTTTAACCATAGTTGGTCGAATCACTCGGTCCTTAAGTTTGTAGCCCTTTTGGAACTCTTCAACAACAACATTTGGTTCAAAATTGCTGTCTTCTACCGTCATAACTGCTTGGTGAAGATTCGGGTCAAATGGTTTACCCTTTGCCTCAATGATTTCAACACCTTCACGCTTAAGAGCCTCTTGTAAGCTACGATAAGTCATTTCCATCCCTTGTAGTAAGGATTTCGTTTGCTCATTGTCTGCCTCAATTTGCAGTGCTCTTTCAAAGTTATCAAGTGCTGGTAAAAGGTCTGTTATTAAGCTTTGAGCTCTATATTTTTGCGTCGCTTCTAAATCAAGTCTTGAACGGCGACGTGAATTATCAAAATCTGCATTTAATCGAAGGTAGCGATTTTCAGTCTCCTCAAGTTTAGCCTCTAATTCAACGATTCTTTCTTGAGCTGACTTTAGTTCATTAGATTCAGCAGTAGCTTCTTCTTGCCCAGATTCTACAACCTCTTCTTCTGCAAAAACCGGTTCAACTACTTCTTCACTGTTTTCATCAATTGCAGTTTGTAGTTCTTCATGTAACGAGTTTTTTTCTTCTGTCAACTTACTCACCTCCCTTAAAGGATACCTACATTTATATTTAAATGAAAATGATTTAGCAATGGTTCTAATGAAGTTAAGAAATAGTGAAAAAACACGAAGATAAAGGGTAGGAACAAAGCGCTCCACCCTTAATCAATATTTCCAGCGTCATTTGTTTTGATACAACTCTGTTAATATAGACGTTAAATCATTACTTATGAATTTTAGTAAACTGATTACCCTTGAGTATTCCATTCTTGTCGGTCCAAGAATAGCAATTGTACCTAGCTGCTCGGCACCTACAGAATAAGTAGCTGTAATTAAGCTACAATTTTCCATTGCAGAATTATCATTTTCTTTCCCGATTTTCACATGAATACCGGTCGGATTTTTCCTTATTAGTTCATACATACTTTTTTCATGCTCAATCATTTCCATTAGATTCTTGACTTTTTTAATGTCATGGAACTCAGGCTGACTAAGCATTTTAGTCTTACCACCGAAAAATAGTTTTTCGTTTGCAGGAACCTGCAATACTTGAGCAATGGAAGAAAGCATGGAATCATAACTACTAATATGTTGACGTAACAAAGTAGCAACTTCTTTATAGATTTTGCTATTTAAGTCTTCAATAGGAACCCCAGACAATCTGTCATTTAATATGTTAACCATTTTTTCAATGTCATTCACATCTAGGTTTGCCGGTAAATGAAACATTTTATTTTCAACATGGCCAGTATCTGTAACGATAATAGCGATGGCTGTTTCGTTATTTAGAGGCACAATTTGAATTTTCTTCAATTTATTTTCTCTTACGGCCGGCCCTAGTACAATCGATGTGTAGTTCGTTAAATCGGAAAGGATTCTTGCTGATTTTTGAACAATTTTCTCTAGCTCATAGATTCTTTCAGCAAAAATAGATTTCACCGATCCTACGTCTTTTTCATCCAATTGCTGCGGAGATAACAAATGATCAACATAGAAACGATAGCCCTTCTCGGATGGAATTCTACCCGATGAGGTGTGTGTTTTCTCAAGAAATCCTAACTCTTCTAAATCAGCCATATCATTTCGAATGGTGGCTGAACTAAAGGAAATAGAATCCTTTTTCGACAAACTTCTTGAACCTACTGGTTGTGCAGACCGAATGAAATCATCAACAATCACCTGGAAAATCAACAATTGACGATCTGATAACAAGTTTAATCACCTCTGTTAGCACTCACAAGCACCGAGTGCTAAATCTAATATTAAATTATCAAATAAAGGGTACTGATGTCAACGTTTTAGGCTGTTTTCTTTTAACATTCTCTACTAAGTAGAATTTATATGACACCGATAAAAGATTGAAAAACTTCATTCCCTAAGAAGCGACCTTTTTCAGTCAATTTCAATCGATTATCTTGTATCGTAATTAATTGTCTCTGCTCAAGTTCTGAAACCTCTTTCTCAAAAAGGGTTAGAGGATTTTTATTAAACTTCTCGTTAAAGGTTTGAATAGATATCCCCTCCGTCTTCCTAAGCCCCAGAAAAATTTCTTCTTCCATCTGCTCATTTAGAGTTACTTCATGAACATCCATTGAAGGTAGTTTTCCTTCATCAATAGGATCCATATACTTCTTCAATGGTCCATAATTAGAACGTCTAACTCCACTTAAATAGCTATGAGCACCTGCACCAAATCCATAGTATTGTTCATTATTCCAGTATGTTAAATTGTGTATACTTTCAAAACCTGGTTTTGAAAAATTACTAATCTCATATTGATGGAAGCCATTCTTCTCCATCTCATCCATTAATAATTTATACATCGTTGCTTCTGTATCTTCTCCAGGTGTTGGTAGCTTCCCTTTTTTCATTAGATTATAAAAGACCGTTTTAGGCTCAATAATGAGTGAATAGCCTGAATAATGTTCAATTTCTAATGAGAAAGCAGTATCTAAAGATTCTTTGAAGTCGGTTATGGTTTGCTCCGGTAGACTGTAAATTAAATCAATACTTATATTTTTGAATCCTGTTTCTTTAGCCTTATAAATGGATTGTGCAACATCTTTTGCTCTGTGGGTACGACCTATTCTTTTTAGAAGGTCATCATTAAAAGTTTGGACACCAAAACTCAGTCGGTTAACACCAGCATCATGTAAGATTTGAAATTTTTCTTTAGATAAATCACCAGGGTTAGCTTCAAATGTGAATTCTGCTTGGCTATTAAAAGGTAAGTGTTTATTTATAATTTCGCAAAGTTTTTCCAATTGATTTTCATTTAATGAGGTTGGTGTGCCGCCCCCAACAAAAATAGATTTTAATTGGTTCGTTGGATATTGTTGTAAAGTTAATGATATTTCTTTTTCTAGTGATGATAGATATTCATCTACTGGCTGTCCTTTTAAAAACACTTTATTAAAATCACAATAGTGGCAAATGTGTTCACAAAAAGGAATGTGAATATAAGCTGCTTGTACCATTTTTTCACAACCTTAAATTTAATGATGGCTCTTTTAAGTTTAAGTGTTGATTTCCGCTCCTGGTGCTTGCTTTCCGTGGGGAAGAATTAACGAAAAAATCTTAAAGCCGATTTTTTCTAAGTGCGAATTCTTCCTCGGGCGGTCGGGAAGCCTCCTCGGTGCTATCGCACCTGTGGGGTCCCCCCTGTACCGCTGCTCCCACAGGAGTCAAGCACCATCCGCTCCACTCCAATCAACACGGCTTATATCAATTCAATTATTCCTAATAAATCTCTAATAATAAAAAGGCTAGATACACTTGTTAAAAACAAGCTTATCTAACCTTTCAAAACAAATCAATTTTTCAGTTCTGATTATTTCTTTTTACTGCTGTCGTCATCCATACGAAGGACTGCCATGAATGCCTCTTGTGGAACTTCGACGGATCCTACTTGTTTCATACGTTTTTTACCTTCTTTTTGTTTTTCAAGAAGTTTACGTTTACGTGAAATATCTCCACCGTAACATTTTGCTAATACATTTTTACGCATAGCACTAATGGTTGAACGGGCAATAATTTTTTGTCCGACAGCCGCTTGGATAGGTACCTCGAATTGCTGTCTCGGGATTAGCTCTTTTAATTTCTCAACAATCACTTTACCGCGTTCGTATGAGAAATCTTTGTGTACGATAAAGCTTAATGCATCCACTTTCTCAGCATTCAATAAGATATCCATCTTAACAAGCTTAGAAGCTTTGTAACCAATTAATTCGTAATCAAAGGATGCATATCCTTTTGTACTAGATTTTAGTTGGTCGAAGAAATCATATACGATTTCAGCCAATGGAATTTCATAAACAATACTTACACGGGTTTCATCCATATATTGCATATCAATGAAATTACCACGTTTTAGCTGGCAGATCTCCATAATCGCACCAACATAGTCGTTAGGAGCCATCATTGTTGCTTTTACATAAGGCTCTTCGACACGTTCAATCTTTTGTGGGTCAGGCATATTATTTGGATTATCTACTCTCACTTCGCTGCCGTCAGTCATAACAACATGATAAATAACGCTTGGTGCAGTAGTAATTAAGTCGATATTGAACTCTCTCTCAATACGCTCTTGAATGATTTCCATATGGAGAAGTCCTAAGAATCCGCAACGGAAACCGAAACCTAAAGCTTGTGAAGTTTCAGGTTCAAATTGAAGAGCAGAGTCATTTAATTCAAGTTTCTCCAACGCTTCACGTAGGTCATTAAATTTAGAGCTATCAATTGGGTAAAGACCACAATATACCATTGGATTTAACTTACGATATCCAGGAAGTGGTTCAGTCGCCCCATTTTTTGCATTTGTGATGGTATCCCCTACACGAGTGTCTCCCACATTTTTAATAGCTGCAGTTAGGAAACCAACGTCTCCAACCGTAAGTTCAGCAACAGGAGTAGATTTTGGTGTAAACACACCTACTTCTGTTACTTCAAATTCTTTCCCTGTAGCCATCATTTTAACTTTGTCGCCCACTTTAACTGTTCCATCAACGACACGAATGTAAGCTACTACACCGCGATATGCATCGTATAATGAGTCAAAGATTAATGCTTTTAAAGGTGCTTCCGGGTCACCTGTTGGTGCCGGAACCTTTTCAACGATTTGTTCTAAGATGTCTTCGATACCAATACCCGCTTTAGCAGAAGCAAGTACAGCTTCTGAAGCATCAAGGCCAATGACGTCTTCGATTTCACCACGGACTCTCTCCGGGTCAGCACTTGGTAAGTCAATCTTATTGATAACAGGGACAATTTCTAGATTATTATCAATTGCCAAATAAACGTTAGCTAACGTTTGTGCCTCAATTCCTTGAGCCGCATCCACTACTAGGACTGCTCCTTCACATGCTGCTAGGCTTCGAGAAACTTCATATGTGAAGTCAACGTGTCCAGGGGTATCAATTAAATGGAATGTGTAAATTTCTCCATCTTTTGCTTTATATTTAAGTTGAACGGAATTCAACTTGATTGTAATTCCTCTTTCTCTCTCAAGATCCATAGAATCTAGCAACTGATCTTTCATTTCACGAGAAGTTAAAGCATTCGTTTTCTCTAAGATTCTGTCAGCTAATGTAGATTTTCCATGGTCGATATGAGCGATGATTGAAAAATTCCGTATTTTTGATTGTCTATTAAGTCTTTCTTCTTTGTTCATATCGTTCACTCCTACTATACTCGCGCATATACACTATTTTTGATTATATCAGTAGGGTAACCAAGATTCAATCAAAACTAGAGATAAGCTTTTTTGTATCATCAAAAAAGCGATAATCATGGGGATTACCGCTCTAGCTACTAAGTTGATCTGTTATGAAGTTTATCGCACGGTCCGTTATGTTAGTAATACCTTCCGCTAGGCTTTTACCCATCGTTGAAAAGAAATTATAGGCCTTCATTTCCTCAAGCTTCTCCTTTTTACTTTGCAAATCATGACTATCGACATCGTTTCCTAAAAGGGATACTTGAAGTTCCCCGCCTGTATTTTCATTTACAGTAAAGGCTCCTTTAAAATTAGCATCATTAAATCCCTTCATTCGATGGATGCCATCGTTGGCCAGCTGCATTCCAAATAAGACGGAACCAAACATTAATGCGGAGAGGAATATAGACTTTAGCATAAACATTTTCATAACAATCACTCACTTATAAAGAATATTTAGACCTTTTTTACAGATATGGTATGTTTAATCAAAATCCACGTAGGGTAATCTATTTCTTTTCTCCCTTTTCATTTACTGTATTTGAAACTTCCTCTGCGTCCCAGAAAATCTCACTTAATACATCTGCAAAAGCGTCAGCAGAGCGATTTAATTCTTCAAATGTATTGTCAACTCCACCAAACTCTACTAACATGGCTTTCTCCGACAAATCTTGATTAAACTTACCATTCGTATGTGCACCTTTTTTCTGTATAATCCCTCGACTCAGTCCAGGATACTTTTTCTCTAATTTTTTATGGATTTTATTCGCTAGTTTTAAGTTCTTTTCATACTTTGAATGTTCCGCTCCAATAACAAAAGCTAATTTCGCATATGATTTTCCATTTATTTTTTTCGTAGTGTCTTTCTTCCTACGTGAATCTCTATGAATATCAATGAAATATGTTAAATCATCATTCTTAGTCATGGCAGCTTGTACTACATTTCTTGATTCGTCATAAGACCTTCCATATGTCCAACCTTTTTTATTTAACTTGTCCATGATATCTGCTTTTTCTACAACCGTCCCAATTCCATTACTTTCAAACTGAGACTTTAATCTATCACCGATTTTAGTAACATTAATTTTTGAATGATGTGCTAAGTTAGGATCTTTAACACCTTTTAAGTAAGGCAAAAATGATTCACGGTTATGAGAAAAATAAATATAGACCATTTTTCTCTTACCCGTTGATAGAGGGGTATCCGCTGATTCATTTGCTTTCGCATTTTCAAGCTTTTCCGTATTCTGCAATTTAGCTTCTTGCTCAATATTTAAAACCTCTTGAGGCGGAGGAGATTCCATCGGCATATTGGTATAATTCGTACCTTCTCCCGCCACTAGGATATCACCGTCGAATAAGGAGAAACCAGGAAACTCTCTCCCTAATAGACTTCTCGGGTCATCCAAGCTAATGTTGGTTGAAGCCTTAAAGAGTAGGCTAGATAAATTAGGCGTGGAATCTTCAGGTAATGATTGTAAAAAGTAATGATTTTCTGACCCCATTAATTGGTATAGTACCTCTCCATTTAAAATGGTAGAGGCACTACCTAAAGAATTGGATTTAATCCTATATTCAGGAGACAATGACGTAAACAATGCACTTAGTGAAAAAACTAAAAATAGTAGCAACACTAGAGAAATTATCAGCTTTACCATGCTGGTGCCTTGGACAGTAACAATAAATGTTGAAGCTTTTGGAGATTTCAACTGTTCCACCTCTCTTAACAAGTCTAGTAAATCTTATGACTTTGATAGAGAAGATAGAACAAGTATTAATAATTTATATTTATTGGTAGATATTACCTTGATAGAGTTTTATCTTGTATAGAATCCTGCATTATTTTGATCTACCGAATGATGTAGAGCTGCGTTTAATCCACTTGCAATTAAATTAGACATATCTTCTATAAACACATCTACTTCCTTTGGCGTCACCATGAGATTATGGCCAATAGGGGAGAGGACTTCAGAGATTAACTTTCTTTTTTCCTCGTCTGGTAGAGTACCCACAATTCCTAAAAATGTCTTACGATGGTGCTCCTCAGGAAGGTCTTCATCTGTTAATTTTTTTCGCTCTCCAAAGGTCAGTCCTGCCGGAGCTAAAGCTCTTGAAGGACGATTTCCCTCTTTCATTTCTTTTCCGAAATGCTTGAGAATAAAGTCAATAGTATCGCTTGTTATAGAAACAGCATCCACTACAGTAGGGATTCCAACTGCAATTACAGGAATACCTAATGTTTCTTGGCTTATTTCTTTTCTTTTGTTTCCAACTCCAGAACCAGGGTGGATACCCGTGTTCGAAATTTGAATAGTAGAGTTCACTCTCTCAATGGATCTAGATGCTAGAGCATCAATAGCTATAACGAAATCTGGTTTTGTTTTTTCAACAACACCGAAGATAATATCGCTAGTCTCAATACCTGTTAGTCCCATAACTCCTGGAGCCAGAGCACTCACTGGACGGTAACCTTCCTCTACATTTTCTGGACTAAGCTCGAATAAGTGTCTAGTGACAAGAAGGTTCTCACACACTTGAGGGCCAAGGGCATCTGGAGTTACGTTCCAATTCCCAAGTCCCACAACTAAACACGAAGCATCTTCCTTGATGCCGAGTTCCTTTATAAAATGAGCAAATTCATGGGCAAAAGTTTTTTCTACTTTTTGCTGTAGTTCAGTATCTTGCTGTCTAATACCAATAACCTCAATGGTTAAATACTTACCAGCTTTTTTTCCGAGAGCTTCTGCTCCTTCGCCTGTAATTTCCACTAGCGATACCTTAAGGTCATTTTCTTCTCTTTCCTTTATAATGACTCCCTCGATTTGAGAAAGATCTTCTTCTTGGTTAACATTTTTAGCTCTCTGTTCTAATATCATTTCTCTAGCTTCTACTGCTAAATCTGTCCTTACCGAGTATTTACTTAAGTCTAGTTCTTTCATTTCAGGCTCCCTCGTTTCTATACTTAGTTGTTAAGAGTACATGATGAGCTATAACTACCAATAATCGCTTGACTATAACGATAAAAAATGCTATTTTTTATTGATAGTTATTAATTTTTTAAACCCTTTATTTTAAAATTTAGTTCTATTTTCTAGCTTTACCATTTAATTCATTTAACATTCATAAGTTTGTTGTCTGATAATAAGGAATTTATGCGATAGTATTGCAATAATTGTGTGCCTTTGATAGAATATCTTTTGTTCTTAATTTATGTTATGAATGTGAAAATCGAGTTAAATATAGTCTCGATGCTTTGTAGGAGGTGAACGGAATGCCAAATATTAAATCTGCTATCAAACGTGTAAAAACTAACGAAAAACGCAATGCACATAACGCAACAGTTAAGTCTACAATGCGTACTGCAGTTAAGAAAGTTGAAGCTGCTATCACTAACAATGATGCTTCAGTAGCAAAAGAAACTCTTTTAGATGCTGCTAGCAAATTAGATAAAGCTGCAGCTAAAGGTCTAATCCACAAAAACGCTGCTGCCCGCAAAAAATCTCGTCTAATGAAGAAAATTGGTTCATTAAACGCTTAATTTTGCATTCGATTGGCTATCTAATTTTAGATAGCCTTTTATTTTTGTAAGAAAAGCGCAAGAGCTTGACAGTAGTCTAACTTCAGAAAACATATATTTTCTACCCTAGTAAAAAAAGAGGAAACCACACAAGTAAAGTGGTTTCCTTTTTTTAGGCCTTATTCTTTTGTAAACGAAATAAAAACATTTCCACAATCATCTCTTTATTCAATCCGCCTGTTTTGAGTTGGAAGTCGGCGTCTGCTAACATCTTCATAATTCTAGTTAATTCCTCATCTGAGAATAAATTAGCCTGTCCAGCAGCCAATTTTATTCTGAAAGGGTGGATTTTTAAATACCCCGCAATTTGTTGTTGTCCGTATCCTCTTCTGGCTAATTCCTTCACTTGATAGATTAATCTAAATTGACCTGAAATAATAGAGAGGATTTTAATCGGTTCTTCATTTTTCTTTAGCAGATCGTAATAAATTCTTAGAGCCTCATCAATCTTCCTATGAATGATTTTATCTACTAGTGAAAATATATTTTGCTCGAGTGATCTGGATACTAGCTTATCTACTGTATGTACGTCGATAGATTTCCCTGCATCAACATATAAAGCTAATTTATCTACCTCAGTTGTTAACATAAAAAGGTTCGCCCCAGCTAAGGTAAGCATGAGCTCAACTGCATCTTCATCTATTTGAACGCTATTCAATGCGGCTCTTTCTCTAATCCATACCTTTAATTCTTGCTCATCAAGCTTCTTCGCTTCAACAATTGCACCTTTTCTCTTTAGTTCCTTAGTGAGTTTTTTTCGCTCATCCAATTTTTCGTACAAACCACTAAATACGATAATGGAATATGGAGCAGGCTCCTGTAGATATGCCTCCAGTCGAGAAAGATTATGCTCAACTTTATCTTTTGTCTTCTCAGCCGTTAAAAAACCAGGATTGTTCAAAAATATTAATCGCTTCTCTCCCATGAAAGGAAAGGTCTCTGCATCTTCTATAGCAACCTCAATAGGTGTTTCTTCTAAATCATATGTAGATAAATTAAAATCAGATTCTTCTTCTCCAAGTATGTTACTAATTAATAATTGCTTTGTCTCATTTATAAGAAAGGATTCTTTACCATACAATACATATATAGGTGCAAATTGCTGTTTCTTTATTTGTTTCCATACATCTAAAACCAATATCCTTCGCTCCTTGAAATACTTTATCAATATTTTAATCCTATAGAAGCTTGGACATTTTGACAAGTAATTAAGAGGGAATTGGCAACCTCGCCAGTGCCAATTCCCGATTTATATTGAACGCCGCTGACCAAGGCCTAGGATACTTAATCAGAAGCGGTACTCAACTGTAATTTTATTTTTGCCTCTCGAAAAGTAAACTATTTGTGACAACTCTTGTCAGTATAGGAAAAGCAGTCATGGAACTATAGATTTTTTTTAGCAAATGGTCTATACTATAATGGAAATAGGAGGGGTAGATTGTGAACGAATTTGAAAAAAATGTTCAAAGTAAACGCAATGACGCGATTGATTCAGGCGTAGGATTTATCGTTTCCTTCGGCTTTTTTGCAACTTTATTTATAATTGCAACAGTCATTAAATTCGTTGGGGCTTAATGCTAGCTACATAGCGAAGAATTTATGGAGACCGCTTATTCTCAATAAGCAGTCTCTTTTTCATGTTTTCCATATTTTTTATTGAAATATTGAATATCGAATTAGTTATACTCTATACTATGGAAAACGTTTCAAAAAGGTTCCTCTATTTCCTTTAAATTGATAAGTAATTGCACCATCTTGATCGGTTCTAAAAATGATGATTTTATGTTCCTTTAATCGATTTAAAACATCAGGATGCGGATGACCAAAGCGATTTTCTTTTCCTACAGATATGATAGAAGCTTTGGGCTGATACTGCCTGAGTAGTAATTCTGAAGTAGATGATTTACTCCCATGATGACCAACCTTAAGTACATCTACCTTTAATTTAGGGTAGGATTGAACAAGCTTCCTTTCTCCTTCCTCTTCTAAGTCGCCCGTAAACAGCCAATTAATTCCGCCCACATTGGCGTGTACAACAATAGAACAGTCATTCCTTTCTCCACATGAATTAGAGGGCGATAAAATGTTAAAATCCATGCGATTTATCGTCCACCTGTCACCTTGTTTCACCGTTTTGATAGGGATTTGCTTTTCTTTAGCCAGATTGACAATTCTTAATTCCAAAGCCGACGGTTCCTTTGTTTTAGGTAAGAAAACTTCACTTACTGTTATATAATTCAAGACAGCTAAAGCTCCCCCAACATGATCCATATCCCCATGTGTCAAAATTAGTTTATCTATTTTAGTAATTCCTTTACTTTTTAAATAAGGAACTAAAACATTTTTACCGACTTCATAAGGATTTTTCCTTTTCTTCCATTGTTCCGATTGAAATTGGATGGTCCCACCTGTATCAATTAAGTAGGTGCCCTGGCTGTGTGGAAGTTTTAGTAAGATACTGTCTCCCTGACCAACATCAATAAAAGTTACCTCACCTTTAGAATCGATATGAACAGTGAAAAAGTGAATGAGAAGAATACCAAACTGTATCAAGATGATTTTCACAATTCCTTTCTTAGATATTTGCTTTTCCCAAATGATATACATTATTGGAATTGAAATAATATAGAGGACTAGCAGCCAAATGGTAGGCTTCCCTAGAGTAATTACTGCATAGGGAAAACTAGAAAAATGCTCTGTAACCAAATTAATGACTTTTATGAAAAAGTTCATAACAGTTATTAAGGGATTGATAGGATCCCCTACTATTACATGTAAAATAAACAATAAAAGAAGTGAAGGTAATATACATATCGAGAACAGTGGAATGTAGATAATATTTGCTGCAATTGAAATGATTGAAATTTCGTAAAAATAATATAGTAAGATGGGCATGGATATCACTTGGGATACAATAGAGGTGTAAATAAGAAGAAGAATTGGATTTGTAGCGTTTTTTAGGATTCTAGCGGAGGAAATAATGAGAGCAAGAGTGACTGAAAAAGAGAGTTGAAAGCCTACATTATATATAACATATGGGAAAATACAGATATACATAATAAATACAATACTTAAGACATCAATCATTTGAATAGAATGACTGAACTTCTTAATTATGAGGACCATTATCATCATAGAACATGCCCTTACAACTGAAGGAGCAGCACCCGTTAGAATAATATAAATAGGTAGAAGGATAATCAATAAATTCAATACCCTCTCACGTGTGATCCCTATCCTTATTCCAATATAATAAAGAATTCCCATTAAAAGGGCAACATGGAGGCCCGAAATAGCAAGCAAATGGACAATTCCAAGTTTCTGATAGGATTCTAGTAACTCATCACCCATCAAACTTCTATCACCAAATATTAAGGCTGAAGCAAGTGTAGCAGTATCTTCTGGAAAATACTTAACCATATAATCAATTCCCATTTGCCTTATGTTTCTCAATAAAAAAATGGGGGAGGATTTTTCCTTACAATGATTAAACTGTTCCACTTTGAGCATCCAATGAATATGTTGTTGCTTTAGATAATTCTTATAGTGAAAGGCATTTTCATTTGTAGAAACGGGTGGCTCTATTAACTCACCTTTTAGACGACAAACTGCCCCTGTAATAAGCTTTTCTCTTAACCTGTTTTTCTCCTCTTCTGATTTTATAGTATATCGTATGACTAGTTTCTCTCGTTTATTTAAATCCTTCCCGTTACTTGTGAGTAAGTTTCCATCATAATTTATCTCATTTTCGAATAAGATTAGAAATTCTTTTTCTACACCTTTAAATTTAGTCCGATTATTTTTCTCCGCTAATTCACCTCTTAGCATTAATAATAAACACGCACTCATGACAAGTAATAATTGTTTTTTTGTAAATAGTTTAAATTGGTAAAGAACAAATATCGTAACTACAATTAGTATGAAAAAAAAGACGTTCTCTTCTAGAGCAGCCAAAATAGAAAGGAGTGACATAAAAGCTAGATAAATCCAATAACCTTTCAATCAATCACCTACTAGATTACTATGACAAACTAATTATTGATTACTTTAAATCGCAGTGTTTCTTTAGAGGGATAAGATTCAGTTGTTTTGTTTAGTGAGGTTATCTGTAGCATTTAAGAAGAGGATGGCATAAAAGGTTTTTCGGGCTATCAAGTAGACAGCCCTTTTGTTAATTACCATCAAAATCCCATTTTAACAAACCGGATTTAGGATTAGTTTCATCGATGAACTTTTCAATATTCATTTCCATTTTAACTGCTACTACGTTACTAATTTTTAACAAATGATAGCAATATTCATGATTTTTATAATCGTGAGTATAATATATTTTTGTTATGCCGGCTTGAAGTATTTTCTTCATACAGTGAGTGCAAGGGAAATGAGTAACATAAATTTGGCTACCTTTTGTTGATATTCCCTGTAAAGCACATTGTATGATAGCATTCTCCTCTGAATGCAAGCATCTTAAGCAATGGTTATCAATAACATAGCAACCAGCATCAAGGCAATGTTCCTCACCACTAATCCCACCATTATAGCCCGTACTAATAATTCGATTATTTTTAACTAATACGGAACCCACCTGTAGGCGGTTACAAGTACTTCTCATACTTATAAGGTGGGCGTTCAGCATAAAATATTGATCCCAAGTGAGTCTGTTTTCACTCATCTTTTCCCCTCCTAATTCATTCCCACCTATAGTGTAATATTAAGGTTAAAAGCTCGTCAATTTGAATTTAATAGTTACTAATTATTAACCTACCTGTTTAAATTTATTTTACTGTAAGTTGATCTTTTAATTTCTCAAAAGTCTTGTCCCCTATACCTGTTACAGAGGTGAGATCTTCCACTGTTTTAAAAGGTCCATTTTCCTCCCTATACTTCAGAATTGCATCTGCTTTTGAAGGTCCTATTCCTGGTAGGGTGAGAAGATCACTTTGAGTAGCCGTATTCAAATTGATTTTATCATTTTTTGTCTCTCCGCTAGAGTTAAGAACTGAACTTGTAGTAGTAAAACTAGATTCCTTCCCTTTTTCAGGTATATACAAAACCATTTCGTCTGTAACTTTCATAGCAAAATTGACTGCTAACTCATTAGCCGTCTTTCTTAAACCTCCCGCTTTTTCAATCAAGTCAATTACCCTATCTCCCTCTACAGCCTCATATACCCCTGGTTTGTTTACCGCACCTTTTACATCAATTAAAATAAAACTTGTTTGTTCGTTACTCGTTGAAATATGCTCTTGATTATCAACTTCTAGACTTGAACTAGGATCCCAAATATCATCTGATGCTTCGATTGATTGAAAATCATATTGAGAATAAATATATAGCCCTACAATAGATGTTAATAAACATCCCAAGACAACATATACTTTATTTGTTTTTAACCATTCAATCATAGATTCCGTCCTTTCAATTGTCATAAAAATTATTCATATTTCATATCTTTATCAGAGAAGGCTGTTTTCGCATTAGTGGTTCCAAAATTGATTTCAATGCGGAGGTATTATGCAGCAAATAACAATCACTTAAGAAATAATTGATTGTGAAGGAGGGCAGCACAATGAAAATAGGAGTAATCGGGACAGGAAACATGGGAAGGATCTTGATAGAGGCACTCCTTGATGGTAAGGCCGTTTCCCCTTCCTCCATGACTATAACCAATAGAACAACGGCTAAAGCTTTGGAAATTCAAAAAAATTACAAAGATATTGCTGTTAAAAATCATTCTATAGAGGTAGCTCAGGAATCTGATTTAATCTTCATTTGTGTAAAACCAAAAGATGTTCACAAAGTAGTAAAGGAAATTCATCCATACTTATCAGAGGAAAAATGTGTAGTATCTATTACAAGTCCGATTAGTGTTCAACAGTTAGAATCGGTCATACCTTGCTCAGTTGCTAGAATCATTCCTAGTATCACGAATAGAGCTCTAGCTGGAGTATCCTTATTTACATTTGGGGAACGTTGTCAGGAATTATGGAAGGAAAGGTTAGTTACTTTATTTACTTACATTTCTTCACCTCTTTCAATTGATGAGGAGATTACTCGAGTTTCATCTGATATTGTTAGTTGTGGTCCTGCCTTTTTTAGTTATTTAACAAGAAGGTTTATAAATGCGGCAGTCTCTGAAACAAAAATTGATGAAGAAACAGCAACTAAGTTAGCCAGTGAAATGTTAATTGGATTGGGAGAACTTTTAAGAAAAGGATATTATACTTTGCCTACATTACAAGAAAAAGTATGTGTTAAAGGTGGAATTACCGGAGAAGGAATTAAAGTTCTTGAAAGTGAACTAGGGGATGTGTTCGAACATTTATTTCATGCAACACACTCCAAGTTCGAGGAAGATTTAGAAGAAACAGAAAAACAATTTACACTTCAATAATTCGATTTCTTATTAAGAAAATCCTTCTTTATTTATATTTTTTTAAACAACAAAAGCCATTCACGAGAATGGCTTTTGTTAATTAAGGTTTTCTTGCAACAAAGAAGATTCGCTCTGAATCATTCGTTGGAGAATCATCTGTGAAATCAGCAGTCATTTCTAAGAATTCAAATCCTGCCTCAGACAGCCAGGATTGATACTGATTAACCGGAAAGGTCCTCTGTGAATGAAACTCATCATAACGGTCATATTTATTTGTATTAGAATCTTGAACAAAGAATGTTAATTCATGTTCAACACTATAAGGATATTCCCCTTGGAAACAGTTCCATATATAACAGATATCTTCCTGGTCATGAGTAAACGTTTGATTCATAAACACTTCCATAATCTTATAAACGGAATGAACATCAAAAATAAACAATCCACCTGAGTCTAAATGTTGAAGTACTTTATGAAATGTTTCAATCACTTCTTCTTCTGATTGAAGGTAATTTAATGAGTCACAAAAAATACCAATGATATCAAAGGTGGTGTTTACATCAAGCTCTACCATGTTCTGCTGATATAAAGGAATTTGATTTCCACTATTTTCTGCCTTTTCATTAGCAACAGCTAGCATATCTCCTGAAAGGTCCACTCCGATTACATCAAAGCCTGCTCCAGTCAGACTAACGGATAATTCACCCGTTCCACATGCTAAATCGAGAAGCTTATCCCCCTTAAGATTGTACTTACTTTTTAATTTAAGGACCATCTCAACCCATCGATCATAGGGGACTTCCTCCATTAAATCATCATAAAGATAAGCGAACTTTCCATAGGTCATGAATTAAGCTCACTCTGAACATTCTCGTGAGGAGCATCTCCCCATAGACGTTCTAGGTTGTAATAGCTTCTTTCATCACGATGGAATACGTGGGCAACCACATCACCCATATCTACTAATATCCACCTTGCTTCGTCAAAACCTTCCATTCTTTTTACACCATAACCAAATTCATCCGCTTTTTCTTTCATTTCACGAGCAATTGCTTGAACTTGTTTATCTGAATTTCCGTGACAGATAATAAAATAATCTGAAACAAGAGAAATACCTTCCATATTTAAAACTACGATATCTTCAGCTCTTTTATCATCTGCTGCTTTTACTGCTGTTAATAATAATTGACGATCGGTCATCCAATCAGTCCCCCTTATTTAATAACTAAATCATTGTATGTGTTAAATGTTTCAGGATAGACAGGTTGATTTTTTTTCATTAAGAAAAGGATCGTGTTTTGAACCGCTTTTATTAATGCTTCATTTAAATCTTTTTCCGCTAGAGCCCTAACCTCTTCTACTCCAGGGAAATGTCTACCCGGTTCAATATAGTCTGCAAGATAAATGATTTTTTCTAGTAAGGTCATTTGAGCCCTGCCTGAAGTGTGGTACTTAATAGCATCCAACACTTCCTCATCCTGTATACCAACTTCAGTCTTTACCAAAAAAGCACCAACAGGGGCATGCCAAAGCTCGCTATTGAATTTTAAAAGTAGCTCGGGCATTTTTTCTCTTACTATTATATTCTCCATTTCATCCTTTGGTCTAAACTTAGCATAATCATGAAATATAGCCGAAAGTTCTGCCTTCTTCTCATCTGCACCATACTGTTGTGCCAAAGAAATGGCTGTTTCCATTACTCCAAGTGTGTGTTCATATCGATGCTTTGTTATTTGTTTTTTTACAATTTCTAAAGCTTCAGTTCGTTCCATATAATTGTTTCGCCTCCATGTAGTTAATCACTGTATCAGGAAGTAAATAACGTACGGTTTTCCCTTCCTTTAGACGATTTCTAATCATACTTGAGGAGATGTCAAATTCGGGAACATCCACATAAAGAATTGGATAAGATGTTTGAACATTATACGAAGGTCTTTTTACTCCAACAAAATGAATAAGTTGAACAAGCTCATCTATTTTATACCATTTGGGTAAGTATTCAACCATGTCAGCACCAATAATAAAATAAAATTGTATATCTGTATGCTTCGATTGTAGAAGCTTAACCGTATCATAAGTATAAGAGGGGCCAGGACGTTCTAATTCCATTGTCTCCAATTGAAATTTCTCATTCCCTTCAATAGCCTTCTTTAACATTTGAATTCGGTCTTGGTTACTAACATTTGATTTTTTCTTATGTGGGGGTTCTTGATTAGGTAAGAACCATATCCCGTCCAAGTCTAAACTTTCTAATACCTCATTCGCAATTAGGAGGTGACCAAAATGTGGTGGATCAAAGGTTCCACCTAGTATCCCTATTTTTTTCATTTTTGTCCACCCCTTATATATTAAGGTAATTTAATTTGTTTATTTTCCTTTGACTCTTTGTATAAAACAATCGTATTTCCGATAACTTGAACTAATTCTGCTTGGCTACCTTTTGAAAGTTGTTCAGCAACCGTATCACGATCTTCATCACAGTTTTGTAAAATACTCACTTTAATTAATTCACGAGCCTCTAATGTATCACTAATCTGTCTAACCATATTTTCATTTACTCCACCTTTTCCAACTTGGAAAATTGGATTTAAATGATGAGCCTGTGAGCGTAGAAATCTCTTTTGTTTACCTGTTAACATATATTTCCTCCTAGTTGCTTCAATACAATGTTTTTCATTCTATCTAAATCTGGTAATATCCCCGTCCACTTTTGAAAGGCTAAAGCACCTTGATGAACGAACATACTAATTCCATTTTGAATAGACGCACCTTTTTCTTTAGCATTTTGTAAAAACAAAGTCTCGAGTGGATTATAGATAATATCACTTACAAAAGCGTTTGTTTTTAGATTATGTAGTGAAAGGGGGATATAATCCCTCTCAGGTGACATACCAATGGATGTTGTTTGAATAACAATATCATATTCAATTAACTGTTTTTCAGTTTCGTTTAACTCTAATGCTTCGGATTGTACAGCATAAGGGCAATCATGAATTAAACTTAATGCCTTATTTACAGTCCGATTCGTAAGGTCAATCTGTTTAATTCCTGCATCTGCCATAGAAAAATAAATGGCCCTTGCAGCTCCACCCGCACCAATGATTAAAACTTTCTTATCCTCAAGGGAAGAAAGTTCATTTCGAATTCCCGTAAGATATCCACTACCATCCGTGTTATAGCCAACAAGCTGGCCATCTTCGTTCACAACGGTATTAACGGCCCCAATTGACAATGCTAGAGAGTCTACTCGGTCTAAAAGGGAAATGATTTTAACTTTGTGCGGGATGGTCACATTAAAACCACTTATCCCTATTGCTTTCAATCCTTTTATCGCATCTTCTAATTGCTCACTCTTAACATGGAGAGCATGATAATGTGCATCAATTTTATAATGCTGAAACAAATCATTATGCATAGCTGGTGACATAGAATGGCCAATAGGATCCCCAATAACGGCATATAATTTTTTCATGAGCCTCTCCCTGAAAGTTTGACCTTCTATATTAATGACTTTCTTAACATAGCATGTACACCTTTTGGAACATAAGCAGCCACTTTTGCCCCAGGTTCATTTACCGTAATCCAGCCTAGACCAGAGAAAACAATATCTGTCTTTGCTTCTTTAATAGTAAATTCATGTTTTACTAACTCAGGAAAATGGTCGAGTTGCTCCTGACGTGGAGGGGTTAACATTTCTCCAACATGTTTTTCATACAAGCTGTCTGCATTTTCCATTTTTGTTCGATGAATATTAATCTCATTTGAGAAGTGACAGGTAAACGCTCTACGGCCACCACTAATATAATCAAATCGAGCCAATCCACCGAAGAAGAGAGTTTGTGCCTCATTTAATTGATATACTTTTGGTTTTATCTCTTTTTTTGGTGTAATAATCTTTAAATCTCGTTTATCTACAAAATGCGCCATTTGATGATGGTTGATGATACCAGGCGTATCCACTAATGCCTTTCCATCCGCTAATGGAATTTCAATAATGTCTAAAGTAGTTCCAGGGAAATGAGAAGTTGTAATCACATCGCCTTCTCCTGTTACTTCTTTTAATATACGATTAATAAAAGTGGATTTCCCAACATTGGTACAACCAACTACGTATACATTTTTGCCTTCTCGGTACTCATCAATGGCTGCAGCAACCTCTCTTATAAACTGACCTCTGGCAGCACTCACAAGAAATACTTCTTCTGGTCTTAGCCCGAGTTGTTTAGACTCCTGTTTCATCCAATTGATTAGCTTATTTGGCTTAACCGAGTGAGGAAGAAGATCGACCTTGTTACCTATTAGTAATATTTTGTTATTTCCAACAAAACGATGAAGACCAGGTAACCAACTACCGTTAAAATCAAAAATATCAACGATTTTTACAATCAAAGCATCACTTTTACCAATCTCATTTAAGATTTTCAAGAAATCGTCATCCGTTAAACTAACGTCTTGAACTTCATTATAATGTTTTAGTCGAAAGCAACGTTGACATATAATCGTTTCTTTATCTAGTGAAGATGGGGGAGCATAGCCAATCTCATCACGATTTTCTGTTTGAATATTTACTCCACAACCTATACAACTATATTTTTCACTCAATGATTAGTCCTCCCATGCAAGCATTCCTCTTTTTCTAAACCAGTTTAAAATTCTTCTTTCCACTTTTCGATTAAACCTCGTTACAAAGCCATCGGTAGAAGCAACTGGAACTACTAATATAGTATGGAAACCACTGCGATTTCCTCCAAGAACATCTGTTAACAATTGATCTCCAATAACCACTGTCTCATGCTTCTGCAAACCCATTTCCTTAAGTGCTCTTTTAAAAGCTCGCCCCATTGGCTTACGTGCTTGAAATATGAACGGAATATTGTGAGGTTCTGAAAAGATTTTTACTCGTCTTTCATTATTATTTGAGACGATTGTTACTTTTATATTTGCTTTCTTCATTTCCGCAAACCATTTTATTAATTCTGGGGTAGCATCTGCACGATCCCATTCTACTAGCGTGTTGTCTAAATCTGTGATAATTCCCTTGATTCCTTTTTCCTTTAAACTTTGAGGAGTTATTTCAAAAACGTTTTTTACGTGTTGATCCGGTAAAAAATTCTTTAACAATACGGACACCTCTTTTTAACTCAATTATACAAATGTATTTGTTAGGGTCTATTCTAATTATATTTTGCTTCATGACTTTACCCGTTGATTTCCGCTCCAGGCACTTGCTTTCCACGGGGCGGGCGAGGAGCCTCCTCGATGCTAGCGCATCTGTGGGGTCTCCTCTTCCCGCTTCTCCCGTAGGAGTCAAGTGCCTTCCGCTACAATCAACTCAGATGTATGAAATTTATTCTTTTAACCACTTTAATCCTAAAACATATGTGATTTATAATTGCACCGTACTCCATCATAACCAATTTTAACCGCTCTTTCAAAAAAAACCTATTAAATTAAAGGGCAGTCAAATCTAGTTGAATAAAAGGACATCTTCTTACTATATTATTAACTGATTTTCCTTAAATAGTTTGATCTGTTTTTATACGCGAAATGTTGCTAAAACGCTGTCAAATAGTGTCGAATTAAATAAAAAATGGGATTTAAATAAAAATTTTTCGACAAATCTTATTAAATTTCAACACCTGTGGATAACTTTACTAACAATGTACACATTGTATTACATACTAATTACCCAATTATTAACACTTTAACCACAGGTTATCCACTGGAAACTGTGGATAACAGAACGGTTGTTCTCCTGAATAATTTTTGATAGAGTTAGGGTACATCGAACGAACTTACATTATATGTATGATGAATTTTATTTAGAACGGTTTAAATTAAAATGGAGGTGAATTCTGACATGCGTAAACTGTCAGACGAATTATTAGTTGAATCTTATTTCAAAGCTAGAGAGTTGAATTTAAGTCAAGACTTTATTCGCCTCATAGAGACGGAAATTCACCGACGTTCATTGACACACAAAATCAAAGTTTCCTCATAATGCTATAAGATGCATTCCTTGTGATAGAGAGACTCATCTAAGCCCTACAACAGGGCTTTTTTTTCTAGAAATAGATCATCTACATTTATCAATGGGAATAATATTTACCCTTTTCTCAGGTAGCCAATTTTTTCTCCCACTTTTATATCCTTTGGAGTACTAAAATCAATCATTTCGAACGTATCTTTCTCAAATAGTAGGACAACAGTCGATCCAAATGTAAAGTATGCAATCTCCTGTCCTTTTACCAGCTGCTCCCCTTCATGAATCGTTTCAATAGAGTTAACAAACATGGCACCTACTTTTACTATAGCTGCATGACCGTAATCATGTTTTACCTCGGTAACAACCCGATAATTTTTCGCAAGTGTATCTTTTCCGTATTTTAATCCAAGCTTATTTACAGGATATGATTTATTACCGAGTGTATACTCTCCCATCACTTTACCTGAAAACGGGCTATGTATTCGATGATAATGACTTGGACTTAAATATAAGACCATATAAATACCGTTCATATATTTATCCACATTGACTTCATTACCTAACATTTCATGAACGGAGTAGGTTTTACCCTTTACTGTCATCGTTTTGTTCGCCGATATTCCTCCTACATCTTCAATCACTGCATCTACAGGACTAACAACTGAGGAAGGGTCGTTATGAATCGGACGTGCTTCTGCCTTTAAATTTCTGATAAAGAAATGGTGCAGTGTCGGATACTCTTGAATCTCTTTTTCCATTTCAAATTCCTTAATTTTATAAACCTTCGAAAAAGAAGGAACCAGTATACGACTGACTTTTGACTGGGCAAAAGTTCTTAATAAATGAGAAGTCCATCTACCATTTGTTAGTTCAATTAGTAAGCGATAAATTCCTTGAATCAATGATTTAACCTCCACGTTCCTATTGTTAAAATAATACTGTAAATTTCAGGTCTAAGAATCCATGAGTGCTATTATATCATTTTCAATAATTGAATGACTATTGATTTCTAAAATGATTGAAAATCATTCCAATAGAAAAAACAGCACTAATAGTATGTGCTGTTTTTCCACCAATTTTATCTAGCTATTATTTTCGCATAGAAAATTTTACAAAACAACCTTAATTTATTTTATAAAAGAGGTTATTTCGATGTTAACTTCATAAACTCTTCAACATCATCAATACATAATTGTACTGCTTTTTCCCAGAAGTCAGGCTTAGTTAAATCAACATTTAGATGTTTCATCGCTAAATCTTCTACTGTCATGGAAGCAGTATCTTTTAATAAAGCGATATACTTCTCTTCATACCCCTTACCTTCTTCTAACGCTTGAGCATAAATTCCTAATGAGAATAAGTACCCAAAAGTGTATGGGAAGTTATAGAAAGGTACCCCAGTAATAAAGAAATGTAGCTTGGATGCCCAGAACGATGGGTGATATTCGTCAAGCGCACCACCGTATGCTTCTTTCTGAGCCTCTTCCATAAGAGTATTTAGTCGCTCAACATTAACTAAACCATTCTTTCTTTCCTCATAGAATCTAGTTTCAAATAGGAATCTAGCATGGATGTTCATTAATAAAGCGACTGAACGTTGCACTTTATCTTCTAGTAAAGCTAATTTTTCTTCTTCAGATTTCGCACTCTTTACAGCTGCATCTGCACAAATCATTTCAGCAAATGTAGAAGCTGTCTCCGCAACATTCATAGCATAGTTACGATTCAATAGATGTAAATCTCTCATTGCGTAAGTATGGAAACCGTGCCCTAACTCATGCGCAAGAGTTGAAATATTTGAAGGTGTTCCAGAATAGGTCATAAAAATTCTAGACTGAGCACTCTCTGGGAAGTACGTATGGAAACCGCCTGGTGCTTTCCCAGGTCGATCCTCTGCCTCAATCCATCTTTCTTCAAATGCTTTTTTCGAGAAGCTAGTCATTTCTTCCCCAAATTTAGAGAAATGCTCTAAAATAAACTCTGCACCCTCTTGATACGATACTTTAGATTCTGCTTTGCCAAGTGGTGCATCTAGATCATACCAGCTTAATTTATCTAAATCTAATAAACTAGCTTTACGATTTAAAAACTTTACAAACGGTTCTTTATTTTGTGAAATGACATTCCACATGGCATCTAATGTTTCTTTCTTCATACGATTGATATCAAGTGGTTCTTTTAAAACATCTTCCCAACCACGCATTTTATATACATTTAAACGGAAACCTGCTAAATGGTTTAAAGTTGTTGCTAGATAATCTGATTTATCATTCCAAGCTTTTTCCCAGCCGTTGAATACATTCTTTCTAACGGAACGATCAGGGTTTGAAAACTTGTTAGCAGCTTGACCAACAGACAGGACTTTATCCTCGCCATTTTCGTTCACGGCTACTTTTACTGTGCCTACGATTACATCATACATTTGTCCCCATGCATGATAACCGTCTACACCAAGAGCGTTGATGACTGATTCTTCTTCTTGAGATAGTTTCTCCGCCGCTCTTTCTCTACGTTCAGTTAAAACGAATGACAAGTCATTTAATTCACTATCCCCTAAAATCGCTTCCCAAACGTCTTGGTCATATGTAGTTAGCTTTTGATCCATAACAGTTAGAGCATTCTGGAAATTTGCACTTAGAGCTGTAACACGGCCACGTAAATCATTCGCTTTTTTATCTTCCGTATTTTGAGCTTGAAGACAACTAACGAGAGCACCAGCCTGACGAATTTTCTTTGCAACAACTTCGAACTGACTGATTAATTGTTTGATGCTAGCTTGATCTGCCACGCTATTAGTTGGCTCCCAACCTTTTACGAGTGTATTAAATTCTTGGATTAATTGACCTGATTCATTAAGATGACTATCAAATGCAGGTGAGTTACTTCCACCATCAAAGAAAACATCTAAATCCCATACGTCAAAATATGTAGTTGTTGTCATTCCTTCGTCCCCCTAAATTTTATCTATACAAAGCTATTATAAATTTATTTTTTTGAAATTTCTATAAATAAGGAAACTTTCTTTTGTTTAATTAAAAAACAACAATTAAAAGAACAAAAGCGCAAGCGCCTCGATCAGCCCCGACAAGCAAATGTTCTTCAACCCTAAAAGTCTGCCTTTCGACTTTTAGGGTTGAAGGTTATTTGACCTCGAGGGGCTAGGCGCTGGAGCTGGACGTGGACAATCAATATAAAACAGTTATTCACAATGCGAGAAATATATAGTTTCCTAAACAATAAAAAACGCCTATGTTAGGCGCTATAAAAATTTGCTTATTATTAGTTATCTAAAATAACCACTAAAGTACCAGAAGCTTCCGAAGATTAGAAGAAGAACGAAGAGTACAATTAGCAACGCGAACCATATTCCTGTTCCAGCATAAGCTCCTCCTGCATATGGCGCAGGATATGCATAGGGATAACCGTATGGCATAATCTTTACCTCCTATTCAATGTAAAAATCATGATAAATGTTTATAAATTATTAAGTAAATAACCTATAAACACGTCCCTAAAAATTAATATTTTTATAATAAGTTATGCTTTTGCCCTACTTGCTGTATAGGCAACAGTCATACTGTTTAAGAAAACTCCAATTCTTTTCTAAGTAGCATTAAGGAATTTTGTAGCACTATTTTTTTCTTCCCATATAATAATCATAAGACTAATGTTAAAGGGGAGGCGTTAAATGAAGATCATCTCCATATGTAAAAAATGCAAAGGTAAAGGGAATATCTCCACTTATCCTTTTATTAAAAAGACCTGTCCTCTTTGTAAAGGGGAAGGTAAAACCATTAAGCATATTAAAGAAATAAAAGACAGAAATAACATTCGTACATTCACCTGATGACTTCTAGATAGTCGTATTCTCTTCCCACTACTACCCAACCAATAAAAAACAGCTATCAGACTAAGCTGTTTTATTTCCGTTATTAGCCTTCAACTCCCCTTTAAATAATCCTATTATATCTATATAATTTAAGAAATGATGCACGCTTAATAGGAGAATTTATGGACCTTAATATAGAAATCTTTTCTAATCACCCGATTTTAGCAATTTTAATTAGTTTAATAGCTAGTGTTATCATCTCCATTGCTGGTATTTTACCGAGTACCTTTATAACAGCAGGAAACATTGCTTACTTTGGTTTTTCTAATGGACTTATTTTATCAATACTGGGGGAGGCTCTTGGGGCGATAGTTAGTTTTTATTTATATAGGAAGGGAATAAATAAGTTTACACATTCAAAAACAAAAACCATAAATAATAAATTACTTCGTAAACTCCGCGAAACGAATAATGTTTATGGTTTTATTTTAGTAATAGCATTAAGAATTTTTCCTTTTGTTCCCTCAGGTCTAGTTACTCTTACAGCTGCTGTTAGTAAAATGAGTTTGGTCGTTTTTTCTATAGCAAGTACTCTTGGAAAAATTCCTGCACTGTACATTGAAGCTCTATCGATCCATACAGTACTAAGCTGGAAGCAGGAATATCAGCTAGTTGCTGTAATCACCACCTTAATTTTGATATTGATTTGTTTTCTATACTCCAAGAATAAAAGAAGCTGAGATTACTTCGCTCTCAGCTTCTTTGCTCTAATTATTCATGTCTTTCTTACGCTTTTCTTTTTCCTTCTCCGCTCGATAAAACTCATGGAACATTTTCATTAAAGCTCTTTTTTCAATCCTCGACACATAACTTCTAGAAATACCTAATTCTTTTGCTATTTCCCTTTGTGTTTTTTCTTTTTTCAAATCCAGTCCAAATCTTCCTACAATTACTTCTTTTTCTCTGTCATCTAAAACATCGATATATTCCTTAACCTTTTCCAATTCCATATTTAATTGAATGGTTTCAATAACATCCTCGGATTCAGACTTTAAGACATCGATTAAAGATATTTCATTACCTTCTTTATCTTGACCAATCGGGTCATGAAGGGAAACATCCTTTTTTGTTTTCTTTAACGCTCGTAAATGCATTAGAATTTCATTTTCAATACATCTAGCCGCATAAGTTGCTAATTTCGTTCCTTTCCCCTCTGAATAACTTTCGATCGCCTTTATCAAACCAATTGTTCCAATGGAGATAAGATCCTCTGAGTCTTCGCCAGTATTTTCAAATTTTTTCACAATATGTGCCACTAATCTCAAGTTATGTTCAATGAGCATATTACGGGCGTGACTATCTCCATCTGCCATCAGTCGCAAATATTTCTTCTCATCTGCAGGTGATAGTGGTTGAGGGAAGGCATTATTTTTAACATAAGAGACAAGAAAGACGATCTCTTTTACTAAATAACTAAGTGCAGTTAGGATTCCAGGCAAGTAACATCACCCCCACTTTCAAGACTTTCGCCTATAACTAATACCTATGAAAGCAATGGGTTGTATTTGTCTGTCCAAAATAAATTATTTTTGTAAAGAAAATATTTCCATTAACCTAATTTTTTCTCCAATACATACATGGGCTTATCCTTAAATTCAATTTCTTTTACAATCTCAAACTTTTGCTTTTTCCAAAAATGAAGTCCTCTTTCGTTATTGACAAAGCATCCTAGTCTAACTTCTTTAATCCCACGGGACTTCATTAAGCTTTCATAGACATTAAATGCTTCTTCGGATAGACCTTTTCCCGTCCAGTCTTGATGTATAATAAATAAACCTAACCACGGTTTATCATCTCTAGGATTTTTCATAATGAAATCAACAATACCAATATACTTATCTACATATTCAATGAGATATCTTTCTTTATTAAGCTCACTACTCTCTTCATGTTCTTCCATCATGTCATCTTCAGTTAGTAACTTTCTTCCTTCAGAAACTAGATTATGATATGGGTGAGAATTCATAATCTCTAACTCTATAGATATTAAGGAAGGATTGCTTTCAATTAATTTCATTTTGATTTCCCTCTCCTTTAATTAGATGTTTATCTAATTAGATAATAATCGAATTCCTTATTTATGTAAACACAAGATTGGAAATCCCTTATAAAATTTAACTACAAATGAAAAAGGTGCATAAAAAAAGTATTGACCCTTATTACTGGTCAATACTTTTTTGTGTACCTTACCTTTATCCTTCAACGCTTACTTCAGCAGTAATAACTAAACCAATAACACTACAAATAACTAATCCCATAACGATTGCGAACATCCCATTCACACCCCTTAAAATCTTAATATCCTAATTAAAATTTACCACATTCTCTACATTTTAAATGTGTGAGGTTGTGAACATTTTTTGAAAACAACTTTTAAAAAAGCTAGAGTCCAGAGGATAAATTCTCCGGGGGAGGGAAATTATCCGTCAGTCTCTAGCCATTTTATTTTATACATTAGCTGCCGTTCTTTTTCTTCTTTCTAAATGGAAGCGTTAATAACAATATATTTAAATACATAATAAGATTCACTCCTAAACTAAGCTTGGTTAGGTGGTATCTTTCTCCACCCATAAAATTGCATTACGTCCTTGCATGATAAAAACCATATTAATTACCACCTTTCTGTTTAATTTAATAACGAACTTAGTACAAACGATGAATTTCATATAAACGATCTTTGTTTTGCTCATATAGCTTTATAGCCATCTCTTCATGCATTGCATCTTCAGCTGAGATATTTCGTTTATTGATTGTGATTGTAAAAAATAAAATATTTAGAGTCATTCTGTTTCACCTCCTTATATCATACGGTGAATAACTACTTGCTGAGCCTTATTGTCAGAGTAGACTTTTCTAGCCTTTTCCTGACGAAGAGCGTCCTCACCAGTTATTTTTCTTTTATTGATACTGACTGAAAAGAATAAAATATTTAATGTCATGCCTATTCACCTCCTACATTTTTCCACATATCCGATTTTTAGGCACAAAAAGGCCGCAGAGACGTTTCCTGCGACCAGATATGAAGGCATAAAAAGCCGCAGGACATCATTCTTCCTGCGGCATGGATATGTTATAGTCAAAAAACTAAATTAAGCGTTCCATTCCTTAACGGTCGAATGTGTAAATATTAAGTTTTGAAGTGTACCACATTGTAAAGCTACTAATTTCATCATCATGTCATTCGACCTCCTTTTAAAGAATTTATTTGCTTACATTGGTAAGTATATCCACTTCCCCTTCATTTGTAAACCCTTTTTCTGCCTAATTTGAAAAAAGTTTTTAATTTAGGGAATTTGTCACTGAAAATTAAGTAAAAAAATAACATCCCTATTACTAAAGGGATGTTATTTTTTCATTAAATATTCTTCGCCTTCGTCCATCTCCATGAGCTTTTGACGAGCCTTTTTAGATTCAACAAAAAGTAACATAGAAGCTATTAAAAATAACGTTGAAGCGATAATCATTATATTTGTATCCATAACTGTTTTTGTTTCAGTTGGAATGATTACACCAAGGTAAAAAAATACGCCTGCTGCTAATAGCACAATAGCAAATCTTTTAAAATCAACCATTTTTTCATGAAGTTGTTTTGCTGTTTTTTTCATCGTTGCTCACCTGCGCTATCTTATAAACTATGAATCTTATATAAGATTAACATAATTATAGGTCGTAGTGTGGATGTAATTTATAGTAAAAATGGTATGGAATTATTGGAACCCATGGCTTTATTTTTTGGTATAGCCTAGAAATTTAACCCGTTGATTTCCGCTCCAGGCACTTGCTTTCCGCAGGGAGGGATGGGAGCCTCCTCGGCGTGCCGCCTGTGGGGTCTCCCATTCCCTCTAATCCTGCAGGAGTCAAGTGCCTTCCGCTCCAATCAACTCAGTATAGGCATCAAATGAGACTATAAATAGCAAAAACTTTGTAAAACAATTCTACAAGCATAAAAAATAGGTAATCACCTAACTAAGTTAGGCAATTACCTATTTTTTTAACATCTAATATTAAACTTCTAATCCTTGTTTAAGATCTTCAATTAGATCTTCTGCGTCTTCAAGGCCTACTGAGATACGTACTAGGCCGTCTGTGATTCCTAGTTCTGCTCTTCTTTCAGCTGGGATAGACGCGTGTGTCATGCGTGCTGGAACGGAGATTAAGCTTTCAACCGCACCTAAGCTTTCGGCTAATGTAAAGTATTTTAGTTTGCTTAATAGCTTATCTGCGTTTTCCTGGCTTCCTACATCGAACGATACCATTCCACCAAATCCGCCGCCTTGTTTTTTAGCGATAGCGTGATTTGGGTGAGTTTCTAAACCAGGATAGTAAATTTTTTCAACAGCTGGGTGTAATTGTAGGAATTCAACAATTGCTTTTGTGTTTGCTTCTGTTTCTTCCATACGTACACCTAGTGTTTTAATCCCTCTGATTAATAGCCATGAGTCTTGCGGTCCTAATACTCCGCCTGTTGAGTTTTGAACGAAATGTAAGTCTTCAGCTAGTTTTTTACTGTTTACTACCACTAAACCAGCTACTACGTCACTGTGACCACCGATATACTTTGTAGCACTGTGAAGAACTATATCTGCACCTAAGTCTATTGGAGTTTGCCAATAAGGTGTAGAGAAAGTGTTGTCTACAATGGTTAGTAAATTATGCTTTTTAGCAATTTTCGTTGCTTCTTCAATATCAGTAATTTTTAATAATGGATTTGTAGGTGTTTCTAAATAAAGCGCTTTTGTATTCGATTGAATTGCCTTTTCGATGTTCTCTAAAGAGCTTGTATCAATAAAAGAAGACTCAATTCCAAATCGATTTAATACTTTTGACATCACACGGTAAGTACCACCATAAACATCGTCTGTCATGATGATATGGTCGCCACTGTTAAATAGCATCATCACAGCTGTAATAGCTGCCATACCGGAGCCAAAAGCAAATCCAGCTTCTCCGCCCTCTAGATCCTTAATTAATTCCTCTAAAGCATGTCTAGTAGGATTTCCTGTACGTGAGTATTCAAACCCACTATGAACTCCAACGCTCTCTTGTTTATAAGTGCTCACTTGATAAATAGGTGTAGATACTGCACCTGTAGTTGGATCACCAACAATACCACCGTGAATTAACTTTGTCTTTCTTTTCACTTAAATTCCCCCCTCATAAATTTTCTTACTTAAGTAACGTTCACTTCCATCTGGGAAGATAACAACGATATTCGTACCCGTTTTTGCAACACTTGCTTCAGCCAACGCAGCATGAAGAGCAGCCCCAGATGAGCTACCTACAAGTAAGCCTTCCTTTGATGCTAATTCTTTTACTAAATGGAAAGCATCTACATCTGTAACCGTATGAATGGCATCAAAATAACTTGTATCCATGTAATCAGGTAGAAACTCCATCCCGATTCCTTCCGTTTTATGTGGACCTGACTCACCGCCATTTAAAATTGACCCCTCTGGCTCAACGATAACGGTTTTGATTTCTTTATTTTGTTCCTTTAAGTATCGTGCTGTCCCCATAAATGTTCCGCCTGTTCCTGCTCCAGCAACAAACACGCCAATATTACCTTCCATCTGCTCCCACATCTCTGGTCCTAGTGTTTTGTAATATGTTTCAGGATTTGCAGGATTTCCAAATTGCTGTGGACAATAGGAATTTGGTATTTCTTCTAACAATTGTTTCGCTTTTTTAATAGCACCTTTTATTCCTTCAGATGTTGGCGTATGAACAATTTCTGCACCTAAAGCCTTCATCAATTCTTGCTTCTCGATACTGAATTTCTCTGGCACACAGAACATTACTTTAATATTTTTATTAATAGCAGCTAGAGCTAAACCAATTCCCGTATTCCCTGCCGTCGGTTCAATCACCGTGCCGCCTTCTTTTAACTCTCCGCTTTCAAACGCTTCTCTTAAAAGTTCTTGACCTAGACGATCCTTTACACTACCACCAGGGTTCATGAATTCAAGCTTAGCAAATAGCCTAACCCCTTCAGGCAGCGAGAATTGAGTCAATTCCAAGATAGGTGTTTGACCAATTAACTCATGGATATTTTTATATACCTTCAATATTCTCCCCCCTTGAATCCATTAACCTTTGTTGTGTATTCCAGCAACAATCTTCATTACAAGGGATGCAGAATTAACAGCTGCTTTTTCTAAAAATTGCTCAAAAGACACATCCGATTCTTTCCCTGCGATATCCGATAATGAACGAATGATCACAAAAGGAGTTCCAAACTGGTAAGAAACTTGCGCAATAGCAGCTGCTTCCATTTCAAGAGCCTGAAGATTGGTAAACTTATCACGAATCGCATCTACTCGTTTTGGATCATTCATAAATGAATCCCCTGTAGCGATTAAACCTTTTACCACTTTTATATCCGTAATTTCTTTTGCTGCTTCTTCAGCAATTGCCACTAAATCACCATTTGCTTCAAAGGCAGCCGGTAATTGAGGCACTTGCCCATATTCATAGCCGAAAGCTGTTACGTCCACATCATGATGACGAGCCTCTGTTGAAATAACGACATCTCCAACATTTAGTTCTGGATTGAAACCACCAGCAGAACCTGTATTCACAACAAAGTCTGGCTTGAATTTTTCTAAAAGTATCGTTGTAGACATAGCTGCGTTAACTTTCCCAATTCCTGAACGCAATAAAATAACTTCAGCACTGTTCATTTGCCCGGATGTGAACTCACAACCAGCAATCGTTTCTTGTACTGCATTGTCTATTTTTTCTCTTAGTAAAGCTACTTCTTCTTCCATTGCCCCGATAATTGCTATTTTCATTGTGTAACCTCTCTTTTAAAGTTTAGCACCCTCCATAATCCAAACAAAGTCATTCATTTGTTCGAATGATACGCTAAAACCATTTGTTTCAAGTATCTCCTTTAAAACAGGAATGGTTGTGTAGTATTCACGTTGTAAGTCCTCTGCTAAATTATGGAAGCCTTTTTCAGTCGCATCTGCAATTGCTTCTTTATAAGCTTCGACAGATTCATACATTGTATCCGCAAAGACTATTTTACCACCAGAAGCTAACAATTTACCATAAGAGGCTACAGCTTCCGATTTCTCTTGATCCGTTAAGTGATGAAAGGCGTACGTACTAACAATGGTTTGGTAGTTACTTTCAGGGAAATTCATAAAATCCCCGTCAATAACATTTGCACGGTTCTGTAATTTTTCAATAGCGATTTTACGCATAGATGAGGAAGGCTCAACAGCTGTCACTGTTAGCCCATAACTTAATAATTTCTCCGTTAAGTTCCCTGTACCTGGACCAAACTCTAACACTTGGCCAAAAGAGCGTTTAGCCACTTGAGTAAGTATAGTTTCGTAGTTTAAAAATACAGCCTTATATTCAATATCATGCCCTGTCACGCTATCATCATAACTGTCTGCCCATTCTTCAAACAGCTCAATAAACTCTTTCCCCATGATATACACGCTCCATTTTATATATAATCAAATAATTCCTATAAGTATAGTATGAATTTAAAATAAATCTGTTCTCAATTTATCACATTGCCTAGAAACATTCAACTAGGAGTTTCTTGTTTTCCATTTGATATTGAGCTAATTTAATAATCCCAACCAAAATACTTGGTTTTCTAAATTATTATCCCTACATGAACGTTTGGTATAATGAAGAATATCTTTAAAGAATCGGAGGAGAAGTAGAATGAACTTTCAACTTGATATAATTGAGGATAAGGTTGAATTTTTTGAAGCTTTGGACCTTAAGTCACTAGAGAGCCAAATTAGTAAACAAATCGAAATTAATAGATCCATTTTATTATCTGTTCATTCAGTGTCCCATCAAATGCACCTTGATGATAATGGAAGAAAATTTTATTCTGCTGTTGTACATTTTAAAGCTAAAAAATAGTGTCATCTATAGGCTTTTTCTAGGAGAAGGGTTTTTCCATATAATTGCCCGTTCCTTTCCGCTCCAGGCACTTGCTTTCCGCAGGGAGGAAGTCGAGCCTCCTCGCCGTTCCGTCTGCGGGGTCTCGACCTTTCCTCTATATCCTGCTGGAGTCAAGTGCCTTCCGCTACAATTCACTCAGTAATCTAAATATATTTAAAGCAAAAAAGAGGTAAGTAAACTCCCTTAGGAATCACTTACCTCTTTCTATTTCTATTGTTTTGGTTCAGCCAATTCCTCAACCATTGTTGGTTTCCAACCTTCACCGTCAACCCATTCAATACTTACACGGAAAAATTGTGATTTATCTTTAGGATATACGGTTCCTATTGCCTTGTTATGACCGTTGTTACCTAAGAACAAAATAGTCATATTATCTTCAGATAAACCTGTCCCGTATGTAATAGCCTGAACCATCTCATCCCAGTCTACTCCACCAAACTGGGTTACATGCTCTCCTGTTTGTACCGTTCCAACAGGCTTCCAAGCTGGATTTACAATGGTTCGTAAAACGTTAGGGTCACTTCCACCTTCCGTTACAACCTCTTCTCCCTCAACGGATTCTGTTTCTTCTGTTTCCGAACTGTCTGCTTGAGTATCTGTTTCTTCACCAGCAGTCTCTTCGGTTGATTCTTCTTCCTCTTCTACTACGGATCCACTGTTATCTGATGAATTAGACTCTTTTGTCGCTTCTTTTGTTTCCACATTCTTTTTAGACTCGTCTGCTGCTTCGTTATCACCTAAAAAAATATTTGCTGATACAACGATAATTAAAAGTAATACAATTCCGATTAGAGTATTTAATACTAAATTTACTTTTCGCTTTTTTGTTCTCTGATCGAAACGTGATTGACCATATCCAGATTTCATTAAAAAGTACCTCCTAAAATCTCAGAGTTCCACAAGTTATCATATTGACCTTCGTTTTGAGATATTCATACTATACAGCTTGTTTTATATTTTTTTATCAGTTTGTCAACATTCTACCATGACTCTATGAAAACATGAAGGATAAACTACTTCCAGTTAGGTCTTCAAAAGATAAACTCCCGTCTATTGACGAGAGCTTATTCCTGTTTTCCATTATCTAAATCATATAGTCCTTTTACCATATCCGCGAATAACGGGTTTACTCCACCCTGATCAATGGGCGTACCTAAGTTTACGGTGACGAGTGCATATTTCGGCTGATCGTATGGAAAGTACCCCGCAAACCATTTATTGTGCAGTTGCTTGTCATCCACATATATGGCTGTTTCGGCTGTACCTGATTTCCCTGCAACCTTGTATGGAAGGTCTTTAAACCATCGGCCTGTTCCGTTTTCGTTAACGACTACTTCTCGTAGTAGTTTTTGTAATTTCATTGCTGTATAAGGTTTAATTTTATCACCAGGCAGCTTCTGGTCCGGGAATGGTATGAGGGAGGTACCGTTCTTATATTCCACTTCTGAAGCTACTTTTACCATATCCTTTTCTCCTCCTCTTGCAATCGTAGCCATCATGTTAGCCACTGCAAGCGGAGTGGCACGGACTTCGTGTTGTCCGATACCAGTCATCGCCACAAAGTTTTTATCTTTTTTCGCATCTTCCGATAAAAAAACTCTTCCCATGTCTTCATCTGAAAACTGTTTAAAATCTTCAAAATGATAGACATTCCCTTCCCAACCAACTTTACCAACTAAAGATAATTTTGTAGCGTACGTCTCTATTATATTTGGATCAATATCTTTTAGCTCCTTAGCTATTGTTCCAAAAGTATTATTACAACTTCTAGCAAAGCTCTCTGTAAAGTTTAGCATTCCGTGTTGATAGTTTGAGTCTGGTTCACCGTTAATCTTTCGACTACAATCAAATTCCCGACTAGGACGATCTAATTCATGGTCAATAGCAGCTGCAGCCATTACTGTTTTAAAAACAGATCCAATAATCTGCTGGGATAACATTAAGTTTTTTATTCCGTTCTTTTCTTTTTCAAAAGGTGACTCTTTATTGATTTTTGGACGTGATACCATAGCAAGAACAGAATTGTTTTCTATATCTAAAAGAACGATTCCGCCTCTAGCAATGTGATGTTCATCCACTAGTTTTTCTGCTAGGCTTTGCATGTCCTTATCTATTGTGGTTTTAATATTAACAGGATAGAAAGGATTGGCTGGTTCAACATATTTTACATCAATCCCAAATAGAGGGCCACCAATTGCATCTACATGATAGACTAATTTTGATTTACCATCTGGTAGAAGAAACTCATCAAAACTTTTTTCTAGCCCTGTTAACCCTACAAGAGTTTGAGGTGATAAATCTTTATCTGGGTAGCGAGATTTTAACACTTTTTCATTTTCCCCAATGATACCAAGTAACTGTTCGGCCGGATATTCAGATAAGGCATATTTTCTTTCAACTGCAAACACACCAGGAATCTTTAAATCATTAATCTGCTTCATCTGATATTCGGTTAACTGAAGGGGTTTTGGATCTCCATAAGCAAAAGGGTCCTTTGCATTGTCTACAGCATATTTTAAGGAATATGAACTGACTCCGATAACATTTGCCACTTTGTCTAAATCCCAATCCATTTTCTTTAAAAATGGAAATAGAATTAAGACAGGAACACGGGTATGAGTAAGGGGTTCACCGTTTCGATCAAGAAAACTCCCTCTCCCATTGTCAATAACCATTTCTTGTGATCGCTGTTTTACACTTGCTTCAAGTAAATTCACCTTATGACTAGTAAAATTTTCTGTAGCTACTAATTGTATTTGGACTAAACGTGCCATCAACATTGCAAGCATTATTAAACTAATCATCAGCCAAGCCATCGCTCGTTTTCTCCACATAATAAAAACACCTCGTCATAAGTGTTGACGAGGTGTAATGATTTCAAACGCAAAATAACAAAGTTGAACGAATGAAATCCTTATGATTGGTTACTCATTGATAAACTTACTTAATACTAGTAATTCTAACACGCATTTCTCCACCAGGGGTTTGAACCGTTACTTCATCGCCTTCTCTTTTACCCATTAAGCTTTTAGCGATTGGAGAGTCATTAGAAATTTTTCCTTCAAAAGGATCAGCTTCTGCGCTTCCTACGATCGTATAAGTTTCTTCATCGCCTTGTGGTAGTTCAACGAAAGTTACAGAACGGCCTAAAGAAACTGTATCTGTACCCATTTCATCTTCAGTAATAATTTTAGCATTGCGAATCATATTTTCAAGAGTTGTAATGCGTCCTTCAACAAATGCTTGTTCTTCTTTAGCTGAATCGTACTCAGAGTTCTCAGATAAATCTCCAAAGCTACGAGCAATCTTAATACGCTCTACAACTTCTTTACGTTTAACCGTTTTTAAGTTCTCTAATTCTTGCTCTAGTTTTTCTTTTCCAGCCAATGTCATTGGAAACACTTTTTCTGTACTCAAAACAATCACTCCTTCTAGTTTCACAACCCCAAAATTAGATTGCGGAAATTAAGTATGTAATGGCATTTACTCCAAAGCATAAAAGTATCGCTAAAGTGGTAAATGCATAGGAGCGCGTCCTTATTACAAGGGCGCGCATTTGAATGTCCAATATGGACCTTTTTAAATTAAACTTTAGGCCTTTTCAATCGTTGCATATCAACCATTCGAAAAAGTTACCTTATGAAAATAAGTTCTTATTTTCAATATATTACATTTTCTATGCTATTGTTTCATAAAAATGATTTTTGTTCAAGAATTGTTTGAATTTTTGTTACCATTAGGTCAATAGCCACATGGTTGTGACCACCTTCTGGGATAATCACATCAGCATATCTTTTCGTTGGTTCGATGAACTGATTATGCATGGGTCGAACAACGCTCACGTATTGTTCAATAACGGATTCCATTGTTCTTCCTCTTTCTTTGATATCCCTGAATAGTCTACGGATAATACGAATGTCCGCATCTGTGTCAACAAATACCTTTATATCCATTAAATTGCGCAGTCGTTCATCTTCTAATACAAGAATTCCTTCTAAAATGATAACATCCTTAGGTTCAACATGAATCACCTGATCAGAACGATTATGAACCGCATAGTCGTATACAGGTTTTTCAATGGACTGGTAACTTTGAAGCATTTTAATATGCTCAATCAGTAAATCATTATCAAAAGCTAACGGATGATCATAGTTGGTTTTAAGGCGTTCCTCAAAAGGAAGATGTGTTTGATCTTTGTAGTAATAGTCTTGTTCTAGCATTAGAATAGAGTGGCCTTTAAAATAATCATAAATCGATTTAGTCACACTCGTTTTACCGGATCCTGATCCGCCGGCTACTCCAATAACAACTGGTTTGCGGTTCATGCTGACTAGATCTCCTTTCGCATCATGTTGTTTGGATATACCGGTTTATCCATCTTAAATTTAACAATCTGTAATGGATGTCTTGCTGCATCTAGTTCATTTCCATCTTCGTCCCAAATTTTATCAATTACAAATGTAAAGTTTTCAATTTCTGGACCAAAGAATTCAACCTCTTGACCTGGCTTAAAGAAGTTTCTTTGTTGAAGTGTTACCATTTGAGTTTCTTCGTTATAGTCAAGAACTAGTCCTACAAAGTCAAATGTTGTCTTTTTGCTATGATTACCAAACATTTGCTCTTTATACCCTGGAACTCCTTCAAAAAAGGCAGTTGCAGTATCGCGGTTAGCACATTTATCTAACTCTTCTAACCATTCTCTTTTAATAACAAAGTTTTCTGGGTCAGCACAGTACGCATCAATTACTTTACGATACACACTCACTACTGTTGCTATATAGTGAATAGACTTCATGCGCCCTTCAATTTTTAAGCTATCGATTCCTAATTCAATCATGCGAGGGATAGACTCAATTAATTTTAAATCTTTTGGGCTCATAGCAAAAGGTGAGTCACCTTCATTAAATAGAGCTACTTCATTGTTTCCTTCTAACTCATATAAGTCATAGTCCCAACGACATGATTGACAGCAGCCACCGCGGTTTGAATCACGAGCAGTCATATGGTTACTTAGTGTACAACGTCCAGAATAAGCAATACACATTGCTCCGTGGATAAACGTTTCAATTTCAATATCCACTTTTTCTTTCATTTCTTGAATTTCTTCCGCACTTGTCTCACGAGCTAAAACAACACGCTCAAGACCTTCTTCTTTCCAGAACTGTACAGCTTTCCAGTTTGAAAGAGATTGTTGTGTACTTAAATGTACTTCGATTTCAGGTGCTAAACGACGGCATGTCTCAATAATTAGAGGATCCGCTACGATAATTCCGGCAACTCCTGCGTCCTTTAATCCTAGGATATAGTCTTCTAACCCATCAATATTTTCATTATGAGCAAAAATATTTGTCGTTACGTAAATTTTTGCACCATATTTCTTTGCAAATTCTACGCCTTCTTTCATTTCCTCAAATGTAAAGTTTCCGGCATTCGAGCGTAGTCCATACTCTTGTCCACCAATGAAAACAGCATCTGCGCCATATTGCACAGCAATTTTTAACTTTTCTAAGTTACCAGCTGGTGCTAATAACTCTGGTTTTTTCACAATTACACGTTTACCGTCCACTATTTGTGAAATTTTTTCGTTAATTGTTACTGTCATGATGTTTAACCCTCCCTTAATTCCATAACTGATTTTACGTTCTATATAAATTTATAATTAGTAGACTGTTTCTTTGAAGAAGAATCCAGTATCAAGCGGGCGATTATCTGGTTGAATTTTCTCAATTTCACTTAGTAATTCTTCCTTCTCATCGTCATACTTGTCAGGGTCTTCCACACAAAGGTCAATTGCTTTTCGATATAATCTTGTTACTGCTTCTATATATTCAGAGCTTTTCAATACTCCATCAATTTTGAAGGAATCAACGTTTGCTTCAATCATGTCCTGAAGCTCATCAATAATGCAGATGTCATTAGGGCTCATAATATGAGTTCCGTTTGCATCCTCATAGATCGGATACTTATTTTCACGCTCTTTATCGTGTAGGAACATATTGGTATTCTCTTTACGATTTTCAATTTCCAATGCCTTTCCTTGGTACTCAAAATAGTTTCCAAGTAGAGAACGCTTCGATTGGAACATGGCAGTCATGCCGTGTACTTGTATTTCGATTTCTACCTCAGCATTTTCTTTCATTTCAATAATGGCATCCATGTTAATTTCACGAGCAAGGACAGCACGTTTAGCGCCTTTTTTACCCCAGTAGTTACATGTATACCAGTTCGTTGCTGTAGTTTCTGTATTCCAATGTAGTTTCATTTCAGGAGCCACTTCACGTGCAACCATAAGGACTGCTGGGTCTCCAAAAATAATAGCATCCGCGTTTGCATCATTTACGTATTTTACATACTCATAAAGGTCGTCTACTTTTTCATTATGAAAAATGGCATTCATAGCAACATATACTTTTTTTCCTTTTGAATGAGCTAAGTCGATCGCTTTTTTTACCTCTTCTTTTGTAAATTCTCCAGCAAGTCTTAAGCCGAAACGCTGCTCACCTACTACGAAAGCATCAGCGCCTGCCTCAATCAACGGGATAATATCATCTACACTTTTCGGTGTTACTAACAATTCTGGTTTATTCATCTCTTTCACCTCTTTTTACTAATGGCAACTCCATCACCAACTGGCAGAATGACCGTATCATAATCAGAATGATTCATGAGCCAATGGTTAAAATCATCTATTTTACGAACAAGATTACGAATTCGTTTATTCTCTATATCATCATCACAAACAAGCCCTTTGAATAAGACATTGTCCGTAATAATCATTCCTCCTGGTTGGAGATATTTAGAATATAGTTCAAAGAAACGCTTGTACTGACCTTTTGCTGCATCGATAAAAATAACATCATATGGAGCAAGAGATTTTACTCGGTCTTCTACTTCAAGAGCATCTCCCTTAATAAGTTGGATGTACTCTTGTTTATTAGCCTTAGAAATATAGTGTTCTGCAACCTCATAGCGCTCCACATCTCTTTCTATCGTAACGATGTTTGCGTTTGGTACTGCAAAAGACATTCTTAGAGCGGAATAACCTATGGCTGTTCCAACTTCTAGAATTTTCTTGGGCTGCTGAATTCTTAATAGCTGAAGCATGGCCTCAATACCAGCTAACTCCATAATAGGTACCTCGTGTTGCAGGGCGTATTGTTCCATTTCCGTAAAAAGCTCTGTCCTATTTGGAATTAACTTTTCTATATAATTGTGCAGCTTATCGTTAATCAAGCTGCTTCACCTCAAATCTGTATAAAGTGAAACCTTTTAATAAAATTTTTTATATTCTTATCATGTTCTTTTAGACATGAAAAAATAGCGTTCACAGGATAGATTCGTTTAAGGCAAATAAATGCTGGAATCATGTAGACTGTGGTAGACGCTATCGTCGCTTCCTTTAGACACTTAAAGTATTTTAACATAAATGAAAGGGGAAAGCTAATATTTCTTCCCCCTAAATATTTTGTTTAAATTATTTTATGTGTTGTGCTTTCTTAATATTGTGCTCTTCAAGTGTTTTAGAGAATAAGACTTCTCCGGAGGCTGTTGCAAGGAAATATAAATAGTCTGTTTCTGCTGGAATTAGAGCTGCTTCAATCGATACTGTGCCGGCATTAGCAATTGGTCCAGGTGTTAGCCCAACATTTTGATAAGTATTATAAGGATCATCTATTTGTAAATCCTTCTTATAAACCTTTGCAGCATGTTCTCCTTTAGCATAAAGTACGGTTGGGTCCGTTTGAAGTGGCATCCCAATCTCCATACGATTGTAAAAAACACTGGCAATCTGGTCTCTTTCTAGCTTTTCAGTAGCTTCCTCTTCAATTAGTGAAGCCATCGTCAAAAGTTGATGCGGTGTATATTCCCATTCTTCCATTTGACCTGTATATTGCTCTACAACCTTCGATGTCTTTTTAATCATTTCATTAACGATTTCTTCAAGAGTAGGATCTTCTTTATAAAATGAATAGGTTGCTGGAAATAAATACCCTTCTAACGGATATTTAATGTTTTCTGCAAGGATTTCATCCGTTAATAGGTTTGGATACTTTTTCATAAATTTATCAATAAATTCTTTATCATTTAATTTCTCAAAAACTTGCTTTTCATTTTCCTTTGTATGTTTAGATATAATGGCAGCAATCTGTCCAAGTTGTTTTCCTTCAGGTACGGTAATTTTAAAAACAACTTCCTCAGTAATAATTTTACCTGTCTTTAAGCTTTTAATAATTTCGGGTAAGGTCATTGCAGGATTAAAGGCATATTCCCCAGCCATAAAACCTGCTTCGTTTTTTAACTTTACATAATATTTAAAAACACGTGCATCTTTAATAATTCCGTTTTTTTCTAATATATTTGCAATACCTGTTACGGAAGATCCTATCGGTACTTCTACCTTTTTATCCTTCGTATTAGTAGGATCTACTGGTTTTAACGCAGATTGAATGTAATAATATCCACCAGCTACAGAGGCTCCTACTCCTAAAAATAAGATAATTGAAACAATAAATACTATTCTACGAACAATTCTTGCTTCGCCTTGCTTTTCTAACATTTTTTGACGAATGTATTCTTTTTTATCATGATTATTTTCCACTGACAAAAATCTTTCCCTCCTGTCAAAACGGCTTGAGACTTTCTCGAGTTGTGCAAACCCTTTTTTAGTGCATCTCGAATTATTATACTATATTTTCAATATGTAGTCGCAAAAAATGTCATAAAACCGCTTTTAACGTTCCTCTTCGTCATATTTTGCAATGAAAGTAATCCAATTTATTCGTCTAATAAATAACAGAAAAAAGAGACCGACATATTGTCGGTCCCCCAAATATTTTACTCTTCGTCTTGCTCTTCAAGAAATGTATTTAACATTTCTTCAATCATATCCCACTCTTCTTCCGTTTCGATCGGCATTAATTCGCCATCTGTGTTGTCTTCAGTTGGCATGAATGCTGAAGCATGAATTTCGATTTCTTCTTCATCATTGTCGTCACCGATTGGGTAGTAAAGTACATAAGATTTCTTAAATTCATCAGAATCAAAAGTAAATAGTACTTCACATAATTGTTCGTTTCCATCTTCATCTACTACAGTAATATTGTTTTCACCGTGGTTCATATCTTTCACCTCATTATTTTTGACTATCTAAGTAGCCTTGTAAAATTAGTGCCGCTGCCATTTTATCAATGACTTGTTTGCGCTTTTTGCGACTAACATCTGCTTCAAGGAGAACTCGTTCAGCGGCCATGGTCGTTAAACGCTCGTCCCAATAAATAACAGGCAAGCCGAACATCTTTTCTAGTTCTTGCCCGTAAAATTGGCTAGCTTCCCCTCTTGGACCGATTGTGCCATTCATATTCTTTGGCAAACCTACGACAATCTTGCTTACTTCATTCTCTTTAATAATTTTACCAATTTGCTCAAAACCAAACACTTTTTCTTCTTCATTTATTTTGATGGTTTCGAGTCCTTGGGCTGTCCAACCAAAAGCGTCGCTTACGGCAACTCCCACTGTCTTCGAGCCAACGTCCAAACCTAATACCCGCATATGTTTAGAAACCCTCTCGCTGTTGTTTTAAATATGACTTCACAAGCTCTTCAATTATTTCGTCTCTCTCTAGCTTACGAATAATATTCCGTGCATCGCGATGCCTTGGGATATAAGCTGGATCTCCGGACAGTAGGTAACCAACAATTTGATTAATAGGGTTATACCCTTTTTCCTGGAGGGCCTCATGAACCTGGAATAAAACTTCCTTTACATCATGTTCGATTGGTTCTTCCGGAAAACTAAATCTCATTGTTCTATCAAATGAGCTCATTTAAGCACCTCGCTTCTTTCGTTTAAGCGCGACAAATGTTAATTGTTACCTTCATTTTACACTACTTTGTCCTAATATCAAACGGATTTTACCCATTCAGTAACAAATTGAAGTGCCTCATCAAGCTTATTTGGATCTTTTCCTCCTGCTTGAGCCATATCAGGACGGCCACCGCCGCCTCCGCCACAGCGTGTTGCTACTTCTTTAATGATTTTGCCAGCATGGTAACCTTTATCAATTAAATCTTTCGTAACACCCGCAATTAAGTTAACTTTATCTTCGCTTGGGCTACCTAATACAATGACAGCGGATCCAAGTTTTTGTTTTAAGTCATCCATCATGTTACGAAGGTTATTCATATCAGCACCTTGTACCCTTGCCGATAGAACGTTAACTCCGTCGATTACCTGTACTTTATCAACTAGGTTTCCTGCTTCAATGTTACCCAATTTAGCTGTTAAAGATTCATTTTCTCTTAAAAGTTGCTTCATTTCAGCTTGAAGTGCTTCAATTCTGCTAGAAACTTCAGTTGGTTTTGTTTTAAGCTTGCTAGCTGCATCTTTTAATACAGCAATTTGTTCATTCATTAGTTTGTAAGCACCTTCACCTGTTACCGCTTCGATACGTCTAGTACCAGCTCCGATTCCACTTTCAGAGATGATTTTAAATATGCCAATGACAGAAGTGTTAGGTACGTGACAGCCTCCGCAAAGCTCTAAGCTATAATCACCGATTTGAACGACACGAACGATATCTCCATACTTTTCACCGAATAGAGCCATTGCTCCCATTTCTTTTGCTTCTGCAATTCCTTTATAGTCAATGTTTACTCCAAGACTCTTCCAAATCTTCTCGTTAACAATAGATTCAATTTGTTCTAGTTCTTCTTGCTTCACTTGACCAAAATGAGAGAAGTCAAAACGTAGACGATCTTGTTCTACTAATGAACCAGCTTGGTTTACGTGAGTTCCTAGTACATCTTTTAGTGCTTGGTGAAGTAAGTGTGTAGCAGTATGATTTCTGATTACTTTCCCTCTGCTCTCTTCTTCGATCGTTGCCACAACAGTAGAATTGACTTTTAATGTACCAGTCTCAACAACAGCCCCATGTAGATTTTGCCCATTTGGTGCTTTTTGAACGTCTTTAACTAAAACTTTTAAGCCATCCGCTACTAGAGTTCCTTCATCAGCAATTTGTCCGCCGCTCTCAGCATAGAATGGTGTACGATCTAAAATAAATTGTACCTCTTCTCCACTGTTTGCTTCTTCTACTAATTGACCGTCTTTAATAATCGCTACAACTTTACTTTCCGTTTGCAGATTATCATAGCCAACAAATTCACTTGCAACCTTGATTTCTCCAAGAACTCCGCCTTGTACCTGCATGGAATCAACATCTTGACGAGCTGCACGAGCACGTTCACGTTGTTCTTCCATTGCTTTTTCAAAGCCTTCATGGTCAACAGTCATTCCTTCTTCTTCAGCATATTCTTCTGTTAATTCAACAGGGAAACCATACGTATCGTATAAGCGGAATACATCCTCCCCTTGAATAACGCTGCTACCTTTTTCCTTTTCTTTACTAATAACATTTGAAAGAATCGCAAGGCCTTCATGAAGAGTTTCATGGAATCTTTCCTCTTCGTTTTTAATTACCTTTTGGATAAAATCAGTCTTTGATTTTACTTCTGGATAGAAGTCCACCATGATTTCTCCAACAACAGGTACTAATTCAAACATGAAAGGACGGTTAATATTAATTTGCTTTGCATAACGAACAGCACGGCGTAATAAACGACGTAAAACGTAACCGCGACCTTCATTTGATGGAAGTGCCCCATCTCCTACTGCGAAGGAAACCGTACGAATATGATCAGCTATTACTTTGAAAGCAACGTCTGTTTCTTTATTGCTACCATATTTCACACCTGAGATTTCTTCTGTTGCACGAATGATAGGAATGAATAAATCAGTATCAAAGTTTGTTGGTACATCTTGAACAACTGACGCCATACGCTCAAGACCCATACCTGTATCAATGTTTTTCTTAGGAAGTGGAGTATATGTACCGTCTGAATTATGGTTGAATTCAGAGAAAACTAAGTTCCAAACTTCCAGATATCGCTCGTTTTCCCCTCCTGGATATAATTCAGGATCGCTTTCATCATTACCGTATTCAGGACCACGATCATAGAATAGCTCTGTATTTGGACCACTTGGACCTTCACCAATATCCCAGAAATTCCCTTCTAGACGGATAATTCTTTCTTCAGGTAATCCAATTTTCTTGCTCCAAATTTCAAAAGCCTCATCATCTTCTGGGTGAATAGTTACGGATAGACGGTCTGGATCAAATCCAATCCACTTTTTGTCGGTTAAGAATTCCCATGCCCATTCAATAGCCTCAACTTTAAAATACTCTCCAATAGAGAAATTACCTAACATTTCAAAGAATGTATGGTGGCGTGCTGTTTTCCCAACGTTTTCAATATCATTTGTTCTGATTGATTTTTGAGCATTCGTGATTCTTGGGTTAGAAGGAATGATACGACCATCAAAATATTTTTTTAGAGTCGCTACTCCACTGTTAATCCATAGTAATGAAGGGTCATCGTGCGGAACTAGTGGTGCACTTGGTTCAACCGCATGCCCTTTCTCTTTAAAGAAATCTAAATACATCGAACGAATTTGTGAACCTGTAAGCTTTTTCAACTTCATTAGCCTCCCTATTTTTTAACCATTTTTTACATAAAATTAGACACAAAAAAGCCCTCATCCCAAAACAGGGACGAGGACTAGACTCGCGGTACCACCCTGATTATGAATGTTAAGAAACAACATTCACCTCTCAATACACCTTAACGCGGTTAGACGGCAGGAATTAACTGCACTCTGGAATAGCTTTCTGTTATCCTTCATCTAGAATTTCTTTCAGCCTAGGAAATTCCTCTCTAGCGTGCTCTGCACTTAGATGGACTATAACATACTTGGTCCTTCATCATGTTTAACTATAATCTTATAGAACGAATTATAGCGATTTAAAAAGTGGTTTGTCAATGTTGTTGTGCATTCAATTTTACAAAATGATTTTTCGCATGCACTAGACTTACTTTCAAAATCGCTAAAATCGGTACGGCCAAAATTAACCCCATAATACCGCCAACTTCCCCTCCTGCTATTAAAGCAAACATAATCATTAACGGATGCATATGAAGACTTTTACCGACAATTAAAGGAGATAGGATATTGCCCTCTAAAAACTGCAAGATAAAAATAATAATCAATGAGTAAATCACCATTTTAACTGAAATGGTCGCAGCAATAATCAAAGCAGGAATTGCACCAATTATTGGACCAAAGTAAGGGATAATATTCGTAAGTCCAACTATCAATCCCAGTAAGAGAGGATATCTCATCCCGATTAACCAGAATAGAAGAGCAGATATACCACCTATGACGACACAAACTAATAATTGTCCTCTTATATAATTCCCAAGAGATTGATCCACATCTCTTAGAAAAAGGATTCCTTCGTGACGCCATTTTCTCGGGGTTAAATACCAGGCAGCCTTTTTCATCACATCAAAATCTTTTAACATATAAAAGGCAATAAACGGAATGATTGCCATTAAAAAAAGCAAATTTAGACTATTCATCAATAAATCTAAAACGTTTTCTAATACTTGATTTAATGCTTTTTCTAGCGCAATGATACTTTCATCAATCTGGCTTTGTACACCATCTGGCCAAGTCGATGTCTGCTGCTGTATCAACTTAATCCACTCTCTATATTGGTTCGTAAAATTAGGTGCATTTTCGGTTAGATCTCGAAGTTGAAGGATAAAGGCTGGAATCCCTTTATACAACGCCATTCCAATACCTCCGAAGAAAATGGTGTATATGATAAGGACTGCTAACCATCTTGGTAAGTTACTTTCATGTAGCTTTTCAACTACGGGATGGAGTAAATATGTAATGAATGCTGCAATTAAGAATGGAGTTAATATCGCATAAAAAACCCTTAAAGCAGGCATCCATATATCTTGTAATTTAAAAAACACAAAAAATACAACAAGCAAGAGAAGTAGAAATCCCAGTCGATAAAACCATTTCATACGAATATCCAAATACTCCCGCCTCCTTCCCTCTTATTGTGAGTGCATCAGAAAAAATTATGCGAAACAATAGATGATTTCTGTTATCGCTAAGAAAAGCGCAAGCGCCCCGTTTAGCGAAGTCCACTGGGCGCTGGAGCTAGACAGTAGTCTAACTTCAGAAAACATATACTTTCTTACCTAATAAATAAACCCCTCTGATTTAGAGGGGTTTAAAGTTTATCCTAAGGCTTTAGTGATTCGCTTTTGAATTTTCTTCATTTGTCGGTTAGACATCATGTTATTTTTTTGCATATAATTATAAGCTGCCATACCTGCTCCGAAGGCAATTGCAGATGTAATCATTTTACGCATATGGCTCACCCCTATCTCAAATTTGAACAGGAAGAAATGGACCAAAGGTTATGAACTAAACTTTCGCAATTCTTCGTCAAACAAATCATCTAATGAACTCAATGTTCCATCCTCTTCTACTTGATGGGTGTTAATAATTCCTTTTGTTAAAGAGAGTTCAATAAAGCAATTCCAGCAATAATATTGGTTTATACCAATCTTACCAATATCTTTACTTTGACAGTTAGGACACTTTAACATGCAAAAGACACCTCACGTTGATATTTGAGCAGTACAAATCCTTTTCTAACTATGACTGCTTTTTAACGTTTACTATGATGGCGTCTTTCCCTATCGCAGGTGGCTCATCGGTCTTTACGACCCGCTTCCCTTCCGTAATATCTGAAAAGAAGCCATCCGAACATTCATACCCTACGATTGTGCCCATTTCTTCTAGAAAATATACATCTTCTATTAATCCTAACTTTTCACCTTCAGCTGTAATCAGCATCTTCCCTGTCAAAGGCTGGGTACTAGAAAATGTGTAGTCTTCCGGCTTTTTAATGTGCCGGAGCACTCTTTTACTCTCTACCATAATCCCATCCCAACCAAAAGAGGTTACATCTTTAATATCAATTAGATAATTTTTCTTGAAGAATGCACCTTTTTTTAATAATAACCCTTTGACCATTCCATCGCAGGAAATATTTAGATCATTCACTTCACCAATTTTAGTTCCTCTACTCTTTACATATACTGGGAGCCCTTTTAATAAAGAAAATGTTCGCAAAAGATTTCTCCCACCTTTCCGAACATTAATAGTGTTTACTTAAGGGATTTTCTTAAACTCTGTTGTTCTTTCCATCTTTATTTTCGATTTTGCTTCTTTTGGCGGGAAATGATTTCGTTTCTTTCTCCACCGTCAGAAAGTTCCTCAGAAAAAATTCATGGTTTGCTTTATCTGAAATTAAGTTTGAAGTACGTAAAACCTTTGACCCTAAATTTAAGTTTGGCGCAGCTTCATGATTTAATTTAGACATCAAATATCACCTCGCTACTATTAGTTTCTTTAAAAAATGCCCTATAAAACGTAAAAAGAAGCACCAAAAATGGTACTCCTTCACTTTCTTCGTCATGTTGGTTTATTTGTTCAGCATAAAATCATAAGGAGTTATATTCTCCATACCAATCATCGGATCAACATCCATAATTTTTTCCTCATAAGGGATATGATCATCTTCCTCTATGACGATTTTAACCTTGTTAGTCGGATTTAGTGTTTCTTGAAGTTTTATTTTTAAAGAAGTTAATCGGGCTTGTTCTTCCGCTCTTGCTACTCCCATCCTTAGAGCGTCTTCTTCTCCACATAAAATAAGGAACTTCTTACTCCTAGTAATAGCTGTATAAATTAGATTACGATTAAGCATCCGGTAGTAGCTTTTGACAACAGGAAGGATGACAATGGGAAATTCACTTCCCTGTGATTTATGTACCGAACAGCAATATGCATGTGTGATTTGATTTAGGTCCTGACGGGTATATGTTGCCTCTATTCCATCAAAAGAAACGACAATCATGTCTTCTTTTTCCGTATTTTCTTTTGCATAAAAAATCGAAACAATTTCTCCCATATCTCCGTTATACACATTATTTTCCGGTTGATTAACTAGCTGAAGGACCTTATCACCTGTTCTGTACTTTACATCTCCAAAGGAAATTTCCTTACGGGAACGATCAGGATTAGGATTAAATATTTCCTGCATGAGGCCATTTAACTTATCAATACCAGCAGGCCCTCTGTACATTGGAGCTAACACTTGTATATCTTTTTTGGTATAACCCTTTTTCTTAGCATTAACTACTACTTTTTCGACGACATCCGCAATTTGATTAGCTGTACATTTGATAAAAGAACGGTCGCCTTGCTGAGCTGAAACCTCATTTGGCAGCATCCCTTTTTTTATATCATGGGCTAATTCAATGATAGAGGACCCTTCTGCTTGACGATAAATATCTGTTAATCGTACCGATGGAATCCGTTCCGATTGCAATAAATCCTTCAGAACTTGTCCTGGTCCAACAGATGGCAGTTGGTCCTCGTCACCAACGAGGATAACTTGGATATTTTCTGGAAGCGACTTGAATAGCTGGTTTGCTAACCAAACATCTAACATGGATGTTTCGTCCACAATAATAATTTTACCGTCTAAAGGGTTATCTTCATCCTTGTTAAACCCTTCTGTACCGTTCCATCCAAGCAATCGATGAATCGTGACTGCTGGTAACCCGGTTGACTCCGTCATTCGCTTAGCGGCTCGTCCGGTTGGAGCTGCTAAAAGAAACGGGAAAGGTTCATCTTCTTTGTAGTCTTTAGGATCTAGCGAACAACCATGTAAATCAGCATAAAGCTCCACGATTCCTTTGATAACTGTTGTTTTACCTGTTCCTGGTCCACCTGTTAAAATCAACATTGGAGACATTAATGCTTTTTGGATAGCGTCTTTTTGGGTTGGAGCATAATGAACTTTCAAACGTTCTTCAAGATTTCCAAGGGCTAGCAAAAATTCCGATTCAGGAAATTGATCATCATATTGATCTTGATCCAAAAGACGTTTAATTTTTGTAACCAAACCTTTTTCGGCATAATACAGAGAAGGGAGATAAATTAGTCTTTCTTCAATTACCACTTTCCCCTCTTCTTGTAGCTTGATCATTTCGTTTGATATATCTTTAAACTCAATTAAAGCACTTTGACTTTCCTCCAACAGAACTTTAACTAACTCAAGAAGATTCTTAGCATGAATGTAAACATGTCCTTTTTGCATGCATTCATTTTCAAGTGTATAAAGGCAAGCTGCTTTAATTCGGTCAGGATGATTTCCTGAAATTCCTAATTGGGAGCCTAAGTCATCCGCTCTTGTAAAACCAATTCCTTCAACATCCTCTACTAGTTTGTACGGATTCGACTGAATGATTTGTACTGTCTGATCTTTATATACCTGGTAGATTTTCATTGCTAACTGTGGACCAAAGCCATATTGATTTAAGGCAATCATTGCCTGCTCCAGCCCTTGGTGTTCCATTAAAGCATCATAGAGAATTTTTGCTTTTTCAGGAGGGAGTTTTGGAATATTATCGAGTAGGGAAGGTTGATTTAATATTTTCGTAATGGCATTTTCACCTAATGTATCTACAATGGATTCTGCCGTTTTCTTGCCGATGCCTTTAAAAAGGTCACTAGAGAGATACGCCACAACGCCCTGCTTTGTTTGAGGTAGTTCTTTTCTAAAGTGCTCTACTTGAAACTGTAGACCGAATTTAGGATGATCCTTCATTTCCCCATAGAATATGTATGTTTCCCCTTCATGTACTTTAGGAAGATAGCCCGTTATAACAGCCTCTTTATCGTCATAGTCAAGGTTTGTCTCTTCCAAACGGATTCTCATAACCGTATAAAGGTTGCTTTCGTTGTGAAATATTGTAACTAAATGTTTGCCTTTTATAAATTTTCCTTGATCATTAAAAAGATCTAGAGTTTCTTGTCCTTCCAAAATCTCGCCTCCTTTCTTTTATCATATTTAAAATACTATATATTAAGAATGTATTTGACTAATACATTCTTAATGCGGTTTTGACTCATCTTTTGTAATTAGTTTTTTACCGTAGCCTGCTAGTAGATGGTCGGGTTGGACTTCTAGTGCTTTTTCGAACATTTCAAGTGCTTTTGGGCCGTTTTCTTTGTATCCGTAAGCTACTCCTAAGTTATAGAAAGCGTCTGCATGTTGAGGGTCTAGTTCGATACACTTTTCGAATTGTTCGATTGCTTCGTCTAGATATTCTTGTTGTGCTAGGCAAAGGCCATATTGGAATTTTGCATCTACATCTTCCTCATTTAGTTCAACGCTACGTTGTAGGTATGGTAGAGCTAGACGCGGTTGTTCTAATTGGATTAAAGTTAAACCAAGCATAAAGTAATTATCACTTGAGTTTAGACCCTTTTTTAATGCCGTTTCGAACATATCTTTAGCTGCTACAAAGTTCTCTTCTTCAAAGTAGAGGTTTCCTGCGCTATAATAAGCCACTATAGCATTTTCATCCATTTCAATGGCTTTTTCAAAAAATTTCAATGCTTTTTCTTTTTCGTTTACAGCTGATAGAACATTCCCAAAATTAATATAAGAAACTGGGTCGTTTGGGTTTTCTTGAATAGCCTCATTAAATAATTTAGCTGCTTCTTCCCATTTTCCTTCTTTCATTAGTTCAATTCCTTGTTGATTTTTATCCATAAGTCACACTCCGTATATAAATTAAATATGTATTCTAATAGAACTCTGTTAAGTTTGGGTGCTGATTTCCGCTCCTGGTGCTTGCTTTCCACGGGGCGGTCGGGGAGCCTCCTCGGTGCTATCGCACCTGTGGGGTCTCCCCTGTACCGCTGCTCCCGTAGGAGTCAAGCACCATCCGCTCCAATCAACACGGCTATGTAATCAACATTGCTCCATAACAAAAAAAGTAAGTTATTAAAGCTTAATTATATCATAACTGATTTTCAGTTTAACTACGCATGTCTCGAACATCAAGTTCAATCATAATGAAATAAACCTCGACTCTTATTGAATCGAGGCTTTCTTCTTATCCTACATAAGTTAAACGCTCACCATTTTTAAATACTTTGTCAATGGTGCCTCCGCCTAAACACTCGTCTCCACTATAGAAAACGACTGCTTGTCCAGGTGTAATTGCTCGAATTGGTTCATGGAAGATTACTTTTACTTCTCCATTACCTAGTGTTTGTACTGTCACTTTATTATCTGGCTGACGGTATCTGAATTTTGCTGTGCATTCAAATGTTTCGGCAACTGATTTGTTTGTAACCCAGCTAATATTGGTAGCTGTTAGGGAATCTGAATACAATAATTCATTATGGAAGGATTGACCTACAATTAATACATTTCGTTCTAAGTCTTTTCCAATGACAAACCATGGTTCTCCCGCTCCACCGATACCGAGACCGTGACGTTGACCAATGGTATAGTACATTAATCCATCATGTTTTCCAACTACTTGCCCTTCCATCGTTTCCATATTTCCAGGCTGTGCAGGTAAGTAGTTACTTAAAAACTCTTTAAAATTACGTTCTCCTATGAAACAGATACCTGTACTATCCTTTTTCGTAGCAGTAGCTAAATCCGCCTCTTTAGCTAACTCTCTAACCTTTGATTTTTCTATATTTCCAATTGGAAACATAACTTTTTCAAGCTGTTCTTGAGTTAATTGATTTAAGAAGTAAGTTTGATCTTTATTTTCATCCTTACCACGAAGCATTTTATACTCACCATCACGGAATTCAACTTGCGCATAGTGGCCAGTCGCCAAATAATCCGCGCCTAAACTTAGAGCATGCTCTAAAAAAGCTTTGAATTTAATTTCTTTATTACACATTACATCCGGGTTAGGTGTTCTACCGGCTTTATATTCATCTAAAAAGTATTGGAACACTTTATCCCAATATTGTTTTTCGAAGTTAACGGCATAGTATGGAATACCAATTTGGTTACATACTCGGATGACATCATTATAATCCTCTGTTGCGGTACATACACCATTCTCATCTGTATCGTCCCAGTTTTTCATAAAAATACCGATAACATCATAGCCTTGCTCCTTTAAAACTAAAGCAGCGACTGAGGAATCAACTCCCCCAGACATACCAATGACTACACGTGTGTCTTTAGGATCTTTTTTCATAAAAGATTCACCTCGCTTTTTATATTCTTCGCTAATCTATTTTCAGCTTCTTGTAAGCCTTTTGACGATTTTAGCTGTTTCTTCGGCAACTTTTTCGATTTGCTCCATGGTATTATATAAACCGAAGCTAAAACGAATAGAATTTCTAATTCTTTCTGAATCCTTCCCAAACATTGCTACTAAAACGTGGGAGGGGTCTATAGAGCCAGCTGTACAAGCTGAACCACTTGAAGCAGAAATACCCGCTAAGTCTAAGTTGACCAACATGGACTCAACATCAGTTCCCGGAAAGCTTAAGTTTAAAACATGAGGAAGAGAATTTTCAAGTAATCCGTTCAGGTGAAAAGTGATTTCTTCATTTTCAAGAATTTGAATAAAACGATTTTTAAATTCCATGAATTGTTTAGTCTTCGTTTCTGCTTCCTGATCTGCTATTTTGACTGCTTCTTGAAAACCTGCAATTGACGAAACATTTTCTGTACCCGCTCTACGTTTTCTTTCCTGTTCACCGCCAAAAGTTCTTGGAGAAAGTTTAATTCCCTTTTTCGCATATAAAAAACCGATACCTTTAGGGCCGTTCACTTTATGAGCCGAAACAGAAAGTAGATCTACTTTCAGGTCTGCAACGTCAATCTGTTCTACACCGTATGCTTGAACCGCATCTGTATGAAAAATGGCTTGATGGTTTGAAAGAATTTCTCCAACCTCTTTAATTGGTTGAATTGAACCCACTTCATTGTTGCCATACATCATCGTCACAAGAATCGTATCATCACGAAGTTCTTTTTTCAGTTCTTCAATAGATATAACCCCGTTTTCATCTACTGACAAATAGGATATTTCATAGCCTTGTTTGTCTAGTTGCTCGCATGTATGTAGAACAGCATGGTGTTCTATTTTTGTTGTTATAATGTGTTTCCCATTATCTTTATAGGCTTCCGCTACTCCAAGAATGGCATAATTATCTGCCTCTGTCCCGCCACTTGTAAAAATAATCTCATTTGGATTAGCATGAATGCTTTTCGCTAACACATCCCTAGCTTCGTCTATAATATGACGCGCCTCTCTCCCATAAGAATGAATACTCGAAGGATTTCCGAATTGATTTTTCATCACCGAGGTCATTCTTTCTATCACTTGAGGGTGCATGGGAGAAGTAGCTGCATGGTCGACATAAATCCGTTCCAAAAACTTCACCTTCTTGATTGGTTTCTTATGAAATAGTTCTATTGATGTCTAGTTTCTCATAAACAGCTAAAACTATTTTTTATCCTAGATATAAAACATATATGAATCGGTCTCCCCATCATCGGAATGGCTAGCAAGATCCTCTAATGTTGTATTGTCTAATACCTCTTTAACCGCATCGCGTATCCTAATCCATAGTTCTCTTTTTGCCGGTTCCTCGTCTTCAATTCCTTCTACCGGACTGATAGGGCCTTCAAGGACACGGATAATATCTCCCGCTGTAATCTTTTCTGGGGTTTCACTTAAAATATAGCCACCATACGCTCCTCTAATACTCTTCACTAATCCTGCATTTCTTAGTGGGGCAATAAGCTGCTCTAAATAATGTTCGGAAAGGTCATTTGATTGAGCAATCGTTTTTAACGATAATGGACCCTCGCCATACTTTTTCGCTAGTTCAATCATAATCGTTAAGCCATAACGGCCTTTTGTAGATATCTTCATAAACTTGCTCCTCTGCTTGATTGTTCTATTTTTATATTCTTGTGTTTACTTAGTTTTTCTAGCCATTTGTCCGTAAAGCGTTGGCACTGTGGTAAAGCATAACCAGCAATCGGTCCAACGAACAGACTAAATAGGATGGTTCCCCAAAATACAGGGCCACCAAGTTGCCAACCGATTAAAAGGACAATTAGTTCCATCATAGCGCGCACATTTCTAATCTTCCAACCAGTTATAGATGTTAGGGCAATCATTAAGCTATCCCTAGGTCCCGCTCCAAATTGTGCTGAAATATATAGACCCATTCCATATCCACTAAGTAGTAATCCTATTGAAAACATGAGCATTTTACCTAATAATTGGTCTGGAGTTTGTAAAAAGGGGATTAAGAAGTACATGTCAATAAATACTCCTACTAGCACCATATTTAAAAATGCTCCAATTTTAGGAAACTCTTTTGATATGAGTGCAGCAATCGTCAGTATCACAATTCCAACAATTATAGACCAGCTTCCAATCGTTAGTCCTACTTGATAGTAGAGACCAACATGGAGCACATCCCAAGGTGTCGCACCTAAATCAGCTTTTATTAGGAGAACAATTCCCAGCGCCATAACTAACAAACCAATAAAGTAAATGAAAAATCTCGGTCCAACTTGACCCTTCTTCTTAATGTTCATGCTGTAGTTCCCCTGTCATTCAAATTCAATCATATTTGCTTTTAAAAAATTCTCAATTAAATATAAAAACAGCCTTTATAAATTTTAACAAAATCCTTAGTAATTTGGTAGGGTTTTGATTAGGATAATCTTTTTGAACCAAAACCAGTTACGTGTTATGTTAGAGAGTAGGTTCTTATTACAAATACTTCGCTGATATAGATTTAAGAGAAAAGTTTGGAGAGATTTGAATGAGCAATAAACCACTAGCTTTTCGTATGAGACCGCGCACTATTGATGAAATCGTCGGGCAGCAACATTTGGTTGATGAAGGAAAAATTATTAACCGTATGGTAAAGGCGAAACAACTTTCTTCAATGATTTTATATGGACCACCAGGAGTCGGAAAAACATCAATTGCCAGTGCCATTGCTGGAAGTACGAAATATGCTTTCCGCACAATAAATGCGGTCACGAATAACAAAAAAGATCTTGAAATTGTTTTTGCAGAGGCAAAAATGTCAGGTAAGGTTATCCTCCTACTTGACGAGGTTCATCGACTGGATAAAGGAAAACAAGATTTACTCCTTCCACACCTAGAAAATGGTTCTGTTGTATTAATTGGAGCTACAACAAGTAACCCGTATCATGCCATTAATCCAGCTATTAGAAGCCGCTGTCAAATTTTTGAGCTAAAGCCTTTAGAAACCAATGAACTAAAAGAGGCGCTCATGCGTGCAGTTAAAGATGAAGAACGTGGGCTTGGTAAACATAAGATTGATATCTCAGATGAAGCATTAACCCATCTCGCTACCATGTCAGGAGGGGATGTTAGAAGTTCACTAAATGCTTTAGAGCTGGCGGTCATATCAACAGAACCAGATATTGAAGGCTTAATAAAAATTGACTTATCTGTTGCGGAAGAATGTATCCAGAAAAAGAGCTTCTCCCATGACAAAGATGGAGACGCTCACTATGATGTTTTATCTGGATTCCAGAAATCTATCAGAGGAAGTGACGTCAACGCCGCTCTTCATTATTTAGGTCGCTTAATTGAAGCGGGTGATCTCGTCAGCATTAATAGAAGATTACTAGTCATCTCCTATGAGGATATCGGTTTAGCTAGCCCTCAGGCAGGCGCAAGAACCCTTGCAGCCATCGAGTCTGCAGAGAGACTGGGTTTCCCAGAGGCAAGAATTCCATTAGCAAACGCAGTCATTGAGCTCTGTTTGTCACCAAAATCTAATTCGGCTTATAAAGCCCTGGATGCTGCAATCGCTGACATCCGCTCAGGACAGAGCGGTGAAGTTCCAGACCATTTAAAGGATGCTCATTACAAAGGAGCAAAAGAACTCGGGCGTGGTGTTGAATATCTCTATCCACATGACTATGAGTCAGGTTGGGTTAAACAGCAATACTTACCTAATAAGCTAAAAAATAAAGTTTACTATGAGCCGAAAAAGACAGGAAAGTTTGAACAAGCCCTAGCAGGTATTTATGAGAAATTATTAAAAAGAAAATAGATCCGATACTCATATGAATATCGGGTCTTTTTGTTTTTCTATTAAACTTTCTTATTTACCAAACCCAATCCAAATTCCCTCTATAAGGGAGGACGTACTCTTTAAAAATTATGCAGCCACGTCTCTCTTCTTGAAGATATAAAACGCCAAAAATTGGAATAGGGCAAAGTAAATGAATAACATGATAATGGAGAAAGTAAGGGTCATTCCTTCAACGAGAGGAACTCCCTCAAAGTAACGGATTAAATCAGTATTGGCAAACAATATATACTTTGCCCAGCTATATTTTGAAGCCAACATTGACGTTATTTGTCCACCAGTGAACATAAGGAATATTGATAATCCTATAGCTAAGTTACTGCTTCTAAATACGGCTGATATCATAAATGCCATCGTAGCTAGCATAATCATATTAATGGATGTTAGTCCAAAGAAGATAACTAAGTGTGAAACCATGTTTTGTTCTGTTACTAAACCATCTTTATAAACTAAATAAGGAACAGATGTCTCAGGTATTCCAAATAAAAGGGCCCCGAGCAGTGCAGAATAACTAAATAGAACAGTTAAAACGATAAAAGCAAAAATAACAACAGTAGCATATTTGGCTATTAATATCCTAGAACGGTTGATTGGGCGTATTAATAACAGTTTAATGGTTCCCCAGTTAAATTCACTGGCGACTATCCCAGCAGCAATAACAATGGTAAAAAGTCCCGCAAACTCAATAAATACGGATGCATCATTTACAAAATCCCAAACTGCATATTCTGAATTTGGCGATAAATCATTTTCAATTCTATATTCATTTATAGCAACTTGCTTTTTTAAGTAATTGATTTGTCCTTGAGGAATGTTACCTTCCAATTCTTTTATATCTTTCTTAATACTTTCATTTTCCATTTGCAACCCACGTTGCCAATTCTCATTATCAGGAACATCACCTTTACTATCTTGATATTTAAAAAATGCTCCCATTACCGTTACCAACAAGATTAGAAGACCAACCATTACATAAGTTCCAGTCCTCTTAAATATTTTTAGACATTCGTTACGAATCAAATTAAACATATGCTGCGTCCTCCTGAGTAATTTCTAGGAAACGATCCTCTAGTGTTTTTGTCACTTCTTTTATTCCATATATTGCTATTTCCCCATCAACCAATGTTTTAACGATACGTGGAATTTCCTCTTTACTAAAGGAACAGACAATACCATTCTCAGAGAACATAATCTCTAAATCAGGGTAGATAGTCTGAATGATTGCCTTTGCCTTTTCTTTAACATCTACTTCTAGCTCATAAGCTTTACCCGTTCCCTGTACGAAGTCTGTCATTAGTTGAACATCTACTAACTTTCCATTTTGAATGATTCCAATTCGATCACACATCATTTCCATTTCAGATAATAGATGACTAGAAACAATTACCGCCATATTTCTTTCTCTAGCTAACATCCTTAAATGGTCTCTTATTTCCCTAATTCCGGCAGGATCAAGGCCATTAGTCGGCTCATCTAAAATTAACACCTCAGGGTCATGCAACAAGCATTGAGCCAAACCAAGACGTTGTCTCATTCCTAGTGAGTAGGTTTTTACTTTGTCATGTATTCTATTGGTTAACCCAACTAGTTTAATCACTTCATCAATTTTTTCTTTTGTGACGCCTTTAGACATTCTTGCAAAATGAACTAAGTTTTCATAGCCGCTTAAAAATTTATACATCTCTGGATTTTCAACAATCGCTCCAATGTGACGAACAGCCTGTTCAAAATCCTTTTTTATACTATGACCAGCAATTTTAATGTCTCCTTCAGTCATTCCGATGAGCCCAACAATCATACGAATGGTTGTTGTTTTCCCTGCTCCATTTGGGCCAAGAAATCCAAATACCTCACCTTTATTTACTGTAAAGCTAATATTATCTATGATCGTTTTACCTTTAATTTTCTTTGTAACATTCTGTATTTCTACTACTCCATTCATAAAAGCAGCTCCCTCTCACTCTTTAAATGTTTGTTTCATCCATTCAAGAACAGACAATCGTTGCTCTTCTCTTATTTGCTCAACATGTTTCATCGCAATAATTTCTCCGTCTTTTATGGCAAGAACTTCGTCTAATAGTGATTCAATTTCATCAATTTCATGTGTAGCGATAATAACTGTTTGAGTTTCAAAATCTATATATTTTAAAAGCCCTGTTACAATCGATTCTCTTACCAATGGATCTAACCCTGAAAAAGGTTCATCAAGAAGAAGAACAGAGGTTTTTCGTGCCAATGCCAAAACTAGTTTTAATCGGCCGCGGTTTCCTTTAGATAACTGTTTTAATTTTTTATTAGTATCCAGTTTCATAAAACCCATTAATTCGTTTGCTTTTTCCATATCAAAATCTTTAAACTGAGAAGCGGTAAAATCAATCATATCTTGAACAGTAAATGGCTCATAATACATATCAAGTTCCGTCAAATATGCCACTTCATTTGCGATTTTTCTACCTGCTTTCTTACCATTAACGGTAACCGTACCACTCGATGGTAGAACTAATCCTGCTATCATTTTTAGTGTTGTCGATTTTCCACTCCCATTAGGTCCTAGCAGTCCGTAGATTTTTCCTTTCTCCAATGAAAATGAAACATTTGATAAAGACAAATCCTTTCCATATTTCTTGCTTACATTCACGAATTCAATCATGACGATTCCCCTTTTCAAGCATGTACCGCTTTAAGCCAGCAATCATATCCTCTTCCGTAAAGCCAAGTTCCCGCATATTGTTTACAAAATCCGCGATAATGTCAGTCTGCATTTGACTTTTTAATTCAGTAATAATTTCACTTTTTTCTGATACGAACGTCCCTTGCCCTCGTTTAGTCTCCACAATAGCCATCCTTTCTAGCTCACTATAAGTTCTTTGAATGGTATTGGGATTAACCCCCGTTTGGACAGCCATCTCTCGAACAGATGGAAGTTTATCCCCAGGTTTTATCTCGTTCCTTACAATTTGTTGACTTATTTTATCAACAATTTGTAGATAAATCGGCTTTGAAGCGTGGAATTCTTCTCCCATTTATACCTACACCTCAACTTTCCGTTCCAACAACCTTACTGCTGAAAAAAATACTCCCACTGCTACCAGTACATATAACAGAACGGTTATAATCGAGATTTCAATGCTTTGGTTGAACAATCCTCCAGGTCCTGTTCCCCAAATCGTAGTAATATCTACTACCTTAAGTTCACTTATGTTTTTGTAAAAAGGAAGATTGCGAATATATTGACTTATACTGCTAATACCAAACCAGATGATAATAATGACCCACCAACGGAATTTATTTATAATGGGGATGTTTTTCATCGTCTGAAATAAAGTCCAATAAAAGATCATCCAAATCCCTAAATATATAGATGTTAAAAGGACTCCCCAACCCATAAAGCTTAGTTGCCCAAAAATACTTCCCTTAAAGAAAAAGTATTCATCATTAAAATCCACTCTTGATATGGCAATTCCTGAAATAACTATGTTTATTACGATTGAGATAATGAAGTAAGTAATCGCTGCAGCAAGCTTAGCCATGAATAAAGTCACTCCACTATTTGGGTTATGAAGCCAGAGCTGACTTTTACCCTCAATAGTTAATGTTGATAGTAAAAATCCCGGGATATATAAAACATGAACAGAAAGGGTTAAGAATGTAACAACTGAAAATACAGTTGGTTCTTCAAATAACCTTCCTAATCCAATTCCTCCTATAAACGCTAATATTAACAAACCTAACCCGGTAAAAAATAAATGCCTAGAAATAAGTAATTCCTTTTTATATAGACCTTTAAAAGCATCCATCTCTATAACCTCCAAACATACCGTATCACTGTTTTAGTGTTCTAGTTAGATAGTACACTAATACAAAACAAAACGCAAACCCCATTTTACATTTTTTTGAATTTTAATTATCTGTCAACCTCCTCCACCGATTCCAGTAGTTACAAAGCTTTAACATCGTATACTTTTATGCTGTTCGGTGACGATAAGAAAAAAGCCTAGGGGAAGTGATACCTTGAAAACTAGGAAAGATGCATGGACAGAGGAAGATGATCAATTTTTATACGAAACCGTAATGGAATATACACAAAATGGCGATAGCAAAGCTTCAGCCTATAGGAAAGCTAGTGATGTATTAGGTAGAACCGTAACGGCTTGTGCGTACCGTTGGAATAGACAGTTAAAACATAAAATGAAAATAAATCATATTAAGGAAGTAAGCTCCGACCAGAAAGAAGAATCATTGTGCACAGAACTCATGGTTATAGAAACCAATCATAGTGAGCTTGAGTCTATTCAATTAGATGATGTCATTCAATTTTTAATTGACTATAATAAGCAAAACGAAGGCATCCAAATGGAATATGAAAATAAAGGATTAAAGGAAGAGCATCAATTGCTTTCCGACAAACAGAGGGAACTTGAACAACTTTATGAGGAAAAGTTACTTTCTTTCAAACAGTTACGCGAGAAATATGAGGCATTAGCGAAATTGTTTAAAGGTATGGATGATGAGCTACTTAGAGGGAATATGGTGCATTAGCAAAAGGTCGGACATTAAAGTCCGACCTTCTTAGATTTCGTCTTTTACTCGACTAATTTTTATATCACTGAGGATTTCTTTTACAACGTGACTGGCCATTATTAAACCAGCAACAGAAGGGACGAAAGCATTCGATGAAGGTGGCATCTTAGCCTTTCTAATTACGGCTTCATCTTTACCAACTACTTTTCTTACATCTTCTCGAATCACAATTGGGCTCTCATCAGAAAAAACAACTGGAACTCCTTTTCTAATTCCTTCTTTACGAAGACGAGTACGTATCACTTTTGCGATTGGATCCGTATGTGTTTTTGAGATATCAGCTATTTGGAAACGAGTTGGATCCATTTTATTTGCCGCACCCATACTTGAGATCATTGGGATATTACGTTTTAAGCATTCTTTTATTAAGTGAATTTTATAAGAAATCGTATCGGAAGCATCAACAACGAAATCTAATCCATATTCAAAAATTTGCTCGTATGTTTCTTCTGTATAGAACATTTTTAGTGCTATAACTTCACACTCAGGATTGATGTCCATAATGCGTTCTTTCATTAAATCAGCTTTCGGTCTGCCGACTGTTGAAAGCAACGCGATAATTTGACGATTTACATTGGTAATATCAACATCGTCTTTATCGATTAAAATTAAGCGACCTACTCCAGAGCGAGCTAAAGCCTCAGCCGAGAAGGAACCTACGCCGCCAATCCCAAGGACTGCTACGGTAGAACCTTTCAGCTTATTTAAGCCTTCTTCACCAATTGCAAGTTCATTTCTTGAAAACTGATGCAACATCTATATATCAACTCCAAATGAATTATTATTTCTATTTTAATTCTTCTTATGTATTACCCGATAATGAATATATCATACTTTCATTTAAAAACAAGTATCACTATAGGAATTAGTGACTTTTTTTATTTGACTGTTTTCTATAGTTTGTCCGTTCCTTTCCGCTCCAGGCACTTGCTTTCCGCGGGGAGGAAGTCGAGCCTCCTCGCCGTTCCGTCTGTGGGGTCTCGACCTTTCCTCTATTTCCCGCAGGAGTCAAGTGCCTTCCGCTGCAATACACTCAGTGCTTCAAAGGTTGGTAACAGCAACAATCCTTATAATAATACAAAAAAACCACGCTTTTAGTAGCATGGTTTTAGTTAACGTATGTAACAAAAGAGTCCCAATTGTGCCGTCGTTTTTGTTCCTAGTTTTGAACCCGCACTCAGCAGGTGGGTGTTCTGTTCTGAGCTTTTGTAATTCCTAAGCCAAAGGCATTTACGCTGCTTCAGAAACTCGAACTCCCGTAGAAATAATGTTGGTCAAAACTTTAGGTGGTACTACGAACACATCAGGACTCTTTTCTATTGACTGTATAATAGCATATGAGACTTACCTAAATCAAGGTTGCAAAAATAGGTAATTACTCATCTTTTTTAATATTTAGTGAAAGATGGAGTTCGTCTAATTGAGCGTTACTTACTTCACCTGGAGCATCAGTTAATAAATCACTCGCACTTGCTGTTTTAGGGAATGCAATGGTATCACGTAAGTTTGTTCTACCTGCAAGTAGCATGACTAAACGATCTAGTCCAAGTGCAATTCCACCATGTGGAGGGGTTCCATATTCAAATGCTTCAAGAAGGAATCCAAATTGTTCCCTTGCTTCCTCTTCAGTAAAGCCTAATACGCTGAACATTTTCTCCTGTACCGATCTTTCAAAAATACGTAGAGAACCCCCACCAAGTTCGTAACCATTTAATACTAAGTCATAAGCTTGTGCTCGAACAGCTCCTGGGTTAGAATCAAGCATTTCTAAATCTTCTCTTACTGGCATAGTGAAAGGATGGTGTGCCGCATAGTATCTACCTTCTTCTTCAGCGTACTCTAATAACGGCCAATCCGTAATCCATAAGAAGTTAAACTTCGAAAGATCAATTAATTCTAGCTCTTTACCTAGCTTTAAGCGAAGTGCACCAAGAGCATCGGCCACTACATTAGTTTTATCTGCAACAAATAGTAGTAAGTCACCTTGCTCAACGGATAAAGCAGCTGTAATTCCCTCTTGCTCTTCTTCAGTCACAAACTTAAGTATAGGTCCTTTTAGTCCATCTTCTTCCGCTTTTAACCAAGCAAGACCTTTTGCTCCATATCTTGCTACAAATTCTGTTAGGGCATCAATATCTTTTCGTGAGTACTTAGCCGCTCCATTTTTTACATTGATTGCTTTTACTTGACCACCTGAAGAAATTGCTCCAGCAAAGACTTTAAAGCTTGAGTCTTTCACGATTTCAGAAAGGTCAACTAGCTCCATTTCGAAACGAGTATCCGGTTTGTCAGAACCATATCTAGCCATTGCTTCTTGGTAAGGCATACGTGGGAAAGGAGTTTGAACTTCTAGCCCCTTCACTTCTAGCATCATTTCCTTCATCATTTGTTCCATTAATGAAATGATGTTATCTTGGCTCATAAAACTTGTTTCAATATCAATTTGTGTAAATTCAGGCTGACGGTCTGCACGTAAATCCTCGTCACGGAAACAGCGTGCAATTTGATAATAACGTTCAAATCCACCAACCATCATTAACTGCTTAAAAATTTGTGGTGATTGAGGTAGTGCATAGAACTCACCTGGATGAACACGGCTTGGTACTAAGTAGTCACGAGCTCCCTCTGGAGTACTTTTTGTTAAGATTGGTGTTTCAACGTCCAGGAATCCTTCACGATCTAAGAAATTTCTAATTACTTTTGTTACTTGATGGCGCATTTTAAACGTTTCAAACATTACTGGACGTCGCAAATCTAAATAACGATATTTTAAACGTACATCCTCTGATACGTCTGTTTTGTCTGCAATAACAAATGGAGGTGTTTTTGCCTCATTAATAATCGTCACTTTTTCAGCTTTAATTTCAACTTTACCTGTTTTAAGGCTTTCGTTTACTGTTGCACCTTCACGAGCAATAACTGTGCCTTCAATATCTAGAACGTATTCATTTCTGATTTTCTCTGCTGTTGCAAGAGCCTCTCCCGATACTTCAGGGTTAAAAACGACTTGGACGATTCCTGTGCGGTCACGTAGGTCGATAAAGATAAGTCCTCCTAAATCACGTCGTTTTTGTACCCAACCTTTTAAAATAACTTTTTCACCTATTGCTTTTTCAGTAACTTCCCCGCAAAAATACGTTCTGCCGTACATTGTGTGACCCTCCTCTAATTCCTTATTCAATTTAATGTTTAACAATAGACTTGAATTCTTCTACAAAAGAATCTAATGGAACCTCTTTTTGCTCACCAGTTTCCATCGATTTTAAGTTAATTTTGTTTGCTTTTAATTCGTCTTCACCTAAAACGGCTACATACTTAGCTTTTAGACGATCAGCTGCTTTGAATTGAGTCTTAATTTTTCTGTCAAGATAATCTCTTTCAGCCGAAAATCCTTCTCTGCGAAGTTTGTGTAATAAGCCTACTGTATAATCTTTCGCTTCTTCTCCTAGGGAAACTAAGTAACAATCAATTCCTTCATCCATCTGTAGGTCAATTTTTTCAGCACCTAATGCCGCAATAAACCTTTCCACACTAAAGGCAAAGCCAATTCCAGGAGTTTCAGGTCCCCCAAGCTCTTCAACTAGTCCGTTGTAGCGGCCTCCACCACAAAGTGTCGTGATCGCTCCAAAACCTTCTGACTCACTCATAATTTCGAATGCAGTGTGGTTATAGTAATCTAGGCCACGAACAAGATTTGGATCGACTTCAAACTTAATATCTAAGTCTGTTAAGTATTTTTGAACTTTATCAAAATACTTTTTCGAATCTTCATTTAAGAAATCAAGGATGGATGGTGCAGACTTCATTAATTCATGTTCACGATCTTTTTTACAATCTAATATACGCATTGGATTTTTCTCTAATCGATTTTGGCAATCAGAACAAAATTCCTCTATTCTCGGCTTAAAGTGGTTAATTAATGCATCTTTATGAGCTTGTCGACTTTCTTTATCTCCCAGACTGTTAACAATCAGTTTTAATTGTTTTAAACCTAGTGATTGATAGATAGACATTGCAAGAGCAATTACTTCAGCATCGATTGCCGGATCTGCGCTTCCTAATGCTTCTACACCAAACTGAACAAATTGGCGGTAACGACCGGCTTGAGGACGTTCATAACGGAACATAGGTCCCATGTAGAAAAGCTTTACAGGTTGATCAGCATAGCCAAACATTTTATTTTCCACAAAGGATCTAACGGTTGAAGCCGTTCCTTCTGGGCGAAGTGTTAAGCTGCGGTCCCCCTTGTCTTGAAAAGTATACATTTCCTTTTGAACGATATCTGTTGTATCCCCAACACTTCTTAAAAACAGTTCCGTGTGTTCAAAAATGGGTGTACGAATCTCTTTGTATTGAAATTTCTCACAAAGTTCACGTGCTTTTTTTTCAATAAGTTGCCATTTCTCTACTTCTCCTGGCAAGATATCCTGGGTTCCTCTAGGGATATGAATATTCATGAAAATCCTCCTATACAATACGATCTATGTATGTTTCATTAAGTGTTAAGGTAAAAAGAGCAATAAAAAAACTCCCATCCCTTGTACTTAACATACAAGGGACGAGAGTTATGATTCCCGTGGTGCCACCCTAATTGAAATAGTAAAAAACCTATTTCCACTTAAACAGTTAACGCCTGTGAACGTCCTTCTCCTACTAAAGAATAAGTTCTTTTTCAGAGAGAAGCCTACGGAGTGTTCTTTCGTTTAGTCAACATGTAGAAATGCTTTCAGCCAACGACATTTCCTCTCTTGTCACGTGGGTCAAAACTACTCTTCTCCATCATCGGTTATAAATAATCGTGTTTATTATTTATATAATAATACGAACCATCTTTTATAATGTCAAGAAAACTTTATAAAAAGTCTGATATTAACTAATCATGTCTAATTTTGTTTTGTCTGAATTAATTGCGTTCAAGCTTTTTCTTTAGTTTTCTAACATCACCGATGGAAAGTCCGAATTCTGATGCTAGTTCTACCATTCCTAAGTTTTGTTCTTTTTGAATAAAATCGTGAAAGTCTACTCCAAAAAGCTGGTTGTCTCCACCTTGAATTGATGTTCCTTTTTCACTAAACCTCATCGTTTGATCACCTTTCGTTCTTTTAGTCTTAACTATTGTTCCCACAATTCAATAAAATTTACAGGGTTTTATAGTTAATTTCTTTTTAGGGCTAAACAGAATTATTTTTATTGGTTCTATGTATAATGACCGTTGATTTCCGCGGGGAGGTATGGGAGCCTCCTCGGCGTACCGCCTGTGGGGTCTCCCATTACCTCTACATCCCGCTGGAGTCAAGTGGCCTCCGTTCCAATCAACTCAGTGCACTCTAGATTGTAGGCATTTTAGTAAAAAAATTAATTAAAAACGTTAATTAAGTAAAAAGTCTGTCTAAACTTGAAGAGAAAAAAACGTTATGATTAGAAGGGATATGGTTTTTAGTAGCGAAAAGATTATAGTCAGCTTGTCCAGCTGGAGTGGATTAAGTGAGTTGGACATTCCCTTTTGAACCCCTTAGATGAACGAAAGGAGGGAACTGCTTGTTTCAAAGAAAACAATTATTAGTTCTACTATGTTTGATTTTGGGTTTATCTATGATTGGATTTCCGACCTCTACACATGCGGTAAGTGGGACGGTAGCGATTAGCTCTGATTTAATTAATGTTAGGGAAGGCCCTGGGCTTAGCTACAAAGTGGTTAGTAAAGTGAAGAAGGGCGATCAATTGAAGTTGCTAAAGGAAGAAGGAGACTGGCTTTACGTTCAAGTTTCTCCGGGAAAAACAGGGTGGGTGGCAAACTGGCTAGTGACGAAAACAGTTGCTCCTACTTTTACAAGCGGAAATTCAACCAATGCCACGGTGAGTACAAGTGGTTTAAGGTTACGCTCAGGTCCAGGAACCTCATATAATGTTGTTACTACGCTAACAACTGGTGAGCAAGTAACAGTAATCCAAACAAACGGGGACTGGGTTAAAGTTGACACGAAAAATGGACAAGGTTGGGTAGCTAAAGAGTTTTTAACAATAGAAACTTCTGCACAGCCTAGTACGAAGAAAAATGGTACAAGTACCACCAAAAAAGGTACCATACTAACTGATTCACTTAATGTTCGAAGTACTCCTTCCACACAGGGTTCTATCGTTGGAAAGTTAAATAAAGGTGACACAATCCAAATCATTTCCACTCAAACTCAATGGATTGAAATCCAATATCAAGGCAACAAAGCCTGGATTAGTGGAGAGTATGTCCAAATAGAGTCGGGGGATTCAAACAAGATTAATAATCCCATCCAAGAGGAAACTACTCAACCTAAAAAGAAAAATCCTTCAGGAATATACGGCACAGTGACAGCTAATAAAATCAATGTAAGACAAAGCGGTTCATTGAATGCAAAAGTCATAGGGACAGTCTCTAAGGGCCAATCCTTTAAAATAGTTGAAGAAATCAATAGTTGGGCAAAAGTTGAAATAAAATCAGGTACATACGGATGGATTGCTAGTTGGTATTTGGACAAAGCTTATCCAAAATCCTCATCTTCCAAGGATCAAATTCAGAAGAGTACGATTACTATTCTTCATGATGGGACTAACATCAGAACGGGTCCTAATACTAACACGATTATTAGTAAAATTGCTAGTAGTGGTGAGACTTTTCCGGTTGTTAGCTTAAAAGATCAGTGGTATGAGATTAAGCTTGAGAATGGTAAGTCTGGTTATGTTGCAGGATGGATTGTCTCTGTGAACGGGCCAGCCCCACAAGTAGAAAAGCCTGGCGCAAGTAGTTACTTGAAGAATAAAACCATTGTGATTGATCCTGGACATGGTGGAAGAGACAACGGAACTACTGGAGTGAAAGGTACAATTGAAAAAAGCTTAACACTTCAAACAGCTACTTTACTCTATGAGAAATTAAAAGGGACAGGTGCAAAAGTCATATTAACTAGAAACAGTGACTCGTATTTGTCACTAAATTCAAGAGTGAATATGTCAAACTATCACAATGCTGATGCCTTCATTAGTATCCATTACGATAGCATCGGCGATTCATCAGTAAAAGGGATGACAAGTTACTATTATCACTCTTATCAAAAGTCCTTAGCAACACATATACACAATCAAACGGTTTCTCAAGTCAAACTGAATAACCGAAATGTTCGCTTCGGTGATTACTATGTACTTCGAGAAAACAGTCGTAGTTCTGTTCTACTTGAGCTTGGATATTTGAGTAATCCTAGTGAGGAATCATTAGTAATCTCTTCCCAATATCAAGAACGAGCAGCTGAAGGAATTTATCAAGGATTGGTTACCTATTTCAAAGAATGGAATAATAATTAGTACTTTGGTGGAGCTTGTATTTTGCAAGCTCCATTTTTCACTAAAAAAATCGAAAAATAAAAGCAGCCCAAAAAGGACTGCATTCATTACTTGCTTTCTAAAATTAACGTTACTGGGCCATCATTGGTCAATTTAACGTCCATCATAGCCCCAAATTCACCTGTTTCGACGTGAATGCCTTTAGCTTCTAAAGCACGGTTAAAAGCCTCGTAAATCTGAACAGCGTGGTCTGGCTTGGCGGCATCCATAAAGTTTGGTCTTCTCCCTTTTCGGCAGTCACCATACAAAGTAAACTGAGAAACGGACAAGATTTCGCCTCCAACCTCTAGTAAAGAGAGATTCATTTTACCTTCAGTGTCCTCGAAAACACGAAGATTGGAAATCTTATCTGCTAGGTAGTCCGCGTCTTCTACCTTGTCTTCATGAGTGACCCCAACTAACAATACAAAGCCCTTTGAAATTTGCCCAATGATTTCACCAGCAACCGTTACACTAGCCTCTTTACTTCTTTGTAAAACAACTCGCATGTGAAGCTCCTTAGTTCATCATTCTTCTTACTGAGTAAATCTCAGATATTTGTTTAATTCTTTCAACCACTTTTTGCAAATGGCTAACATTAACAATAGAAATAGACATGATAATGGTTGCCATCTTATTACGATCAGAACGACCTGTTACTGCTGAAATATTGGTTTTTGTTTCGTTTACAGCTTGTAGTACCTCATTCAATAAACCGCGGCGGTCATAACCAGTAATCTCGATATCTACATTGTATTCTTTGCGGTCATTTAAACCAGTTTCCCATTCAACAGGAATGAGTCTAGCCTGGGCATCTGCTGTATCAATATTCGTACAATCAGCACGGTGAACAGACACCCCTCTACCCTTTGTAATAAAACCAACAATTTCATCACCAGGTACTGGATTACAACAACGGCTTAAACGTATTAGTAAATTATCTATACCAGAAACACGAACCCCTGACTCGCGTCTTTTCGTAGCTGGGAACGATTTAAGTTCGGATACTGCGTTCGTAATCGTTGTATTTTGTTCTAAGTCACGTTTTTTACGCCACTTCTCTGTTAAGCGGTTTGCAACTTGAAGGGCAGTTACACCATTATAGCCAACTGCGGCGTACATATCTTCATCATTAGCAAAATTAAACTTCTCTACCACACTTTTAATATTATCTGGTGTTAAAATCTCTTTTAAATCAAACTCCATATTGCGAATTTCTTTTTCTACCATTTCACGTCCTTTATCAACGTTTTCATCTCTACGCTGCTTTTTAAAGAACGCTCTGATTTTATTTTTCGCCTGAGAAGTTTGAGCTAGTTTTAACCAGTCTTGACTAGGTCCATAAGAGTGTTTTGAAGTTAAAATTTCAACAATATCACCCGTTTTTAACTTGTAATCCAGGGTAACCATTTTTCCATTTACTTTAGCACCGATCGTTTTATTACCAATTTCAGAGTGAATTCGGTAGGCAAAATCAATTGGTACCGAACCTGAGGCAAGTTCAATTACATCACCTTTTGGTGTAAAAACAAAGACCATGTCTGAGAATAAATCGATCTTGAGCGATTCCATAAATTCTTCTGCATTCGCTGTATCATCTTGGAATTCTAAAATTTCACGGAACCAAGTTAACTTTTCCTCTAATGATGCACTTTCATTAACCGTTTTGCCTTCTTTGTAAGCCCAGTGTGCGGCGATACCAAATTCAGCAATTTTATGCATTTCAGACGTTCGAATTTGAACTTCTAGTGGATCACCTTTTGGACCAATAACAGTCGTGTGTAAAGACTGATACATGTTTGGTTTAGGCATCGCAATATAATCTTTAAAACGACCCGGCATTGGTTTCCAGCATGTATGAATAATTCCTAATACAGCATAGCAATCCTTAATACTATTAACGATAATTCGCACAGCTAGTAGGTCATAGATTTCATTAAATTGTTTATTTTGAATAGCCATTTTTCGATAAATGCTATAAATATGCTTTGGCCTACCTGAAATTTCGTTCTTAATAGAAACTTCATTCATACTGTTTTTCATTTCTTCTATAACATCTTCTAAATACTGCTCACGTTCCGCACGCTTTTTCTTCATTAAGTTAACAATGCGGTAGTATTGCTGTGGATTTAAATATCGAAGAGCTGTATCTTCAAGCTCCCACTTAATTTTTGAAATCCCTAATCTATGAGCTAATGGGGCAAATATTTCAAGCGTTTCATTAGAAATTCTCCGTTGCTTTTCAGCAGGTAGATGTTTTAACGTTCTCATATTATGAAGACGGTCAGCAAGCTTAATCAAAATTACTCGAATATCCTGAGCCATTGCGACGAACATTTTACGGTGGTTTTCTGCCTGCTGTTCTTCTTGAGATTTATATTTAATTTTTCCAAGCTTTGTTACACCATCGACTAACATTGCCACTTCTTTTCCAAAAGCATCTTCAATATCCTTTAGAGTGACATCTGTATCTTCAACGACATCGTGAAGAAAACCAGCTGCAACCGTTGATGGGTCCATTTCTAAGTCAGCTAGTATACCAGCAACTTGTATAGGATGGATGATATACGGTTCACCAGATTTTCTGTATTGTTCACGATGGGAATGCTTAGCGAATTCATATGCTCTTCTAACAAAATTGGCATTCTCATCATTCAAATACTTTTTCGTCCTGTCGATGACTTGTTCGGCGGTCAACACCTGATCGTTCGCCATGTAATCACCTTTTATTCCCATTTTTTTATTTCATACTATATTAATGAATTCTCAGGAAAGAATTCCTCTACCTCTATTCTTTTATCATTCTAAATTAATTGAGTCTTTTTTTATACCTATCATTAGAAAAAAGCTTCTATTAAATTAGAACGATTGTTACTATTATCGAAAAAAAAAGTGGATATGTAAAGAGATTGGTTGTTATTTTTCTGGGAAAATCAAAAAACTTGTCGAAATGTGTCTATTACCTAGCTTTTTATACCTATAAAAAGAGTATTCTAATTATTTTGAATGAGTATTCTAGCCTTAGACTCAGCTTGAAACCTTTGGCTACTATATTATGCATCCAGAAAGGAAATTGAAAACATATAAAAACCTAAAACAAAAAAGCGCCCGAGAGCGCTTTTTCAAATTAGTATTGCATTAATGTTAGGATATCATAACCGTCTAGTTTGTCACGACCATCTAAATAAGTAAGCTCGATTAAGAATGCAATTCCAGCTACGACTCCACCTAGTTGTTCTACTAGCTTGATTGTTGCATCAATCGTACCACCAGTTGCTAATAGGTCATCTGTAATTAAGACACGTTGGCCTGGTTTTATCGCATCTTTATGGATGGTTAAAACGTCTTTCCCATATTCTAAACCGTAATTTACTTTAACCGTTTCACGAGGAAGCTTGCCCTCTTTTCTTACAGGTGCAAAGCCAACGCCTAAAGAATAAGCAACCGGACATCCAATGATAAATCCTCGTGCTTCTGGTCCGACAACTAAGTCGATATCTTTTTCACGAGCATATGCCACAATTTGATCTGTTGCATATCTATATGCATCCCCGTTGTCCATTAATGTCGTAATATCTTTAAATTTGATCCCTGGTTTTGGCCAATCTTCAACGATTGTAATATACTGCTTTAAATCCATTCTTCAACTGCCTCCTCAATATTAACCGACCCTTGAAATAATCCATCAAACCAACTCTTTAATTGCTGATGGGAAGAATATAATAAATCATTTTCAAGAGTAAATTGTGCAACCTTTTGTTGGTATGTGATTGACTCTGTTAAATCTCGTTTATTCATACCAGTATTCAAGGAAATAAATCCATTGTTTATTTTAACAAAATCCAACTCAAAAAACACCTCGGACATGAAGTCGATTGTTTCCCTTGTCCATCCACGATATTTAGCCAAATCATCTCCATACCTTTTTATATCAAAAGGAGCCTTTTTGGACAGAAATGCGTAAAACCATTTGAAATGTTCTCGAGTAGGCATTGTGCTAAAGAAATCACTGTCTTTTTTATAAAAATGCACGTAGATTCTACCTGGAGTTTTCCCTTCAAACAGTAGTTCTACTATTTTTTTTGACGGAGGCAAATCAAGTAGCACAACATGTTCATTCGCTAAGTCTAACTTGATTGCATCTTCCTCCGATTCTACAAGAATGATTTGATCTAATAACGTATGGAAAATAGTTTGATTAAACTCTTTATTAAAAACAATCCATTTTCCATTCGGAACCATATCAATCAATTTCTGGGTACGTTTTAGACCACGGTAATCAAATAACTGCCAATCTTGGACAGCTAAGTCTTCAAGAAAGATTTGTGGTTTACGGATATTATTCCACTCATTGATGGATAATTCTCCAATTACCGAGAGTTTTGAGTAAGGAGATATTTGTTCAAATACATACCCTAGTCCAAACCCGATTCCATCAAGTGTGACTCCTTCTTTCTCAATGGCCACTTTTAAATGGTTTTGATCTGCACCAATTTTACGGATTTGGGAAATACTCGTATCTTTTACTAAAACTTTTGGTTTGGGATTATTCATACCAAATGGAGAGAGCAATTGCATTTCTTCAATTGCACTAATCGGAATATCCTTGAGTTCCACTTCTCCATCTAGCTGAGTAATAGGAACAAAATCGTCCTCGGTTAGCTGCTCATTAGCAAGAACCGTTAAACGATTACGAAGATCGTCCACATCACTTAGTTGAAGGGTCATCCCCGCAGCTGCTGGGTGTCCTCCAAAATGAGGGAGAATCTCACGACAAGTAGACAAGTTTTTAAATAAATCAAAACCTGCAATACTTCTGGCTGACCCTTTAGCTAAATTCTTTTCCTCATCAAAGCTTAACACAATGGCAGGACGATAATACTTTTCTACAAGTCTTGATGCAACAATTCCAATGACCCCTGGATTCCATCCTTGTTTACCAATAACAATGACCGGATTTTTCTCAATAGGATAATGCTCATCCACCATTTTTATCGCTTCTTCAGAAATTGCATTAACAATAGCTTGTCTCTCTTTATTCAGTTGATCAATTTCCTCAGCAATCAATTCTGCTTCAAGAACATCTTGTGTTAGAAGTAAACGAGCGGCTGGTTCGGCATGATCTAACCTTCCTGCAGCATTAAGTCTAGGAGCTATGATAAAACCTACTGTTTCCTCATCAACAGATCCTGCCTCGACTCCTGTTAGCTTAAACAAAGATTTTAATCCGACTCTTTCCGTGCTTTTTAACTTTCTAATGCCTCTTTTGGCAATTAAACGGTTTTCACCATTTAGAGGAACTAAGTCAGCGATTGTTCCAATTGCCGCAAGGTCTAGCAAATGTTCCGGAACTTTTCCATATAATGCATGTGCTAGTTTAAAAGCCACCCCAACGCCTGCTAAATCACGGAAAGGATAAGGGCTATTTTCAAGCTTAGGATGAATGATTGCTAACGCCTCAGGAAGTTCAGGACCAGGTTCATGGTGGTCTGTAATAATTAAATCTATTCCAAGTTCTTTCGCTATTTTTGCTTCATGTATCGCTGATATCCCTGTATCAACAGTAATAATTAGACGGATTCCATTTTCTGCAGCTAGTCTAAAAGCATTTTCGTTTGGTCCATATCCCTCTGTAAAACGGTTAGGAATATAAAACTGCACGTTTGCTCCTAACTCCTGCAGTGCAATCATAATAACTGAGGTACTTGTTACTCCGTCCGCATCATAATCCCCAAATATGAGGATAGGCTCTTGCTTTTCTATCGCCTCTTTTATTCGTTCAACTGCCACGTCCATAAATAATAATAGAAACGGATCATGGAAGGTCTGATCTTTATCAAATAAAAAATACCGTGCTGAATCGACAGTATTAATTCCGCGATTTACAAGTAACGAAGCTACAAGAGGAGTTATGTTTAATTCATTAACGAGTTGACCGACTAATTCTTGGTTGGTTTGTCGAACGACCCAACGTGTTTTTGCCTTTAACATACGTTCACCCCTTAGCTTTTCTATTATACAAGAGGTGTTTCACCGTTTCAATGAAAGATATTTGAAAAAAGCACTGTAGCATAATAGTTAATTTTTAGAGAAAAAAACTTCAATTATATAAAAAAGACAGCTTATCTGCTGCCTTTTTCATCAACTTTGTTAGGAGAAGGTTTATTTGAATCTCCTTTTGTAGCCTGTAATTTCAACTCCGCTTTTAAATGTTGATTTTCCTTTGATAATGCCTTTAGATTTTTTTGCAATGCATACACCCGCACTAATCCGACTGAACCTATAATTAAACCACCCATTAAAACGGAACTTAATATGACTAATATAAGCGGCCATTGACTTTGACCGAAAAGATAATTAACTTGTACAGGTTCTACATTAATAACCGCAAAAATCGCTACAATTAATGCAAAAACAATCCCAAAGATAAGTGTCCACTGAAACTTCATGATGTTTCTCTCCTAACTCACAATGGATTAAGTAATATCAATTTCATCGTTCGTATTTCCATTGTTAGGATTATAGGGATTAATATGAACAAATACATTTTCTACATGTTTTTGTTCCATTAATTTAGATTTAACTTTTTTACCTACTCGATGTCCCTCTTCTACAGTCATATGCGGATCAACTGATATCTTCAAATCAATAATCACATAGTGTCCATGTTCACGAGCATGCAGTTCATCCAGTTTCTTAACTTCTTCCACTTCTTCGACTATTTTTCTTAACTCTAATGTATCCTCTTCGTGGAGAACGTGATCCATCGTATTATGAATCGATTCTTTTCCTAAGGTCCATGCCATTTTAATTACTAAAATGGAAACGAGTAAACCAGCAACCGGGTCCGCATATTCTAACCATTCAATATCTAACTTACCACCAATAATTGCAGCCCCAATCCCAACTAACGCTGCAATCGAGGAGTAAACGTCCGACCGATGTTCATAAGCATTTACTATTAATGCCTCACTATTTAACTTCTTACCCAATTTGAATTTATAGCGAAACAAAATTTCTTTTGAAACAATAGATAGAATAACTGCTGCCACCGCAATGGTCTTTGGAGGTTCGATCGGATGGAAAAATGATTCGAAAGATGATCTTCCTATTTCAACTCCAACTAATAATAAAAGTACTGCCACAATGATGGCAGCAATAGATTCAGCTTTTCCATGACCATATGGATGGTCCTCATCAGGTGGTTGTTTAGCTGCTCTTAATCCTATGTAAACCGCGAGTGAACCAGCAACGTCAGAAGCAGAATGGACGGCATCTGCCACTAAAGCTCGGCTTCCGGAATAAACTCCGACTCCCCATTTAATGATTGTTAAAACAATATTTACAACAACACCAACCATTGCGGCGAACTCTGCCTTTTTAAAACGCACATCTTTCTCCAAATGAAACCTTCCCTTCAAGTGTAGATACATATAGTGTAACCTAAAAAGACATCTTGAACATAATTTGGCATTATTTCTCCCGCTTTTAAAGATAGTTTTTCCTAAGGTAAAAGAAAAAACCGTAGGAAATCCTACGGTTAGACTTGTGGTTCGTCTGAAATTTTTGCTTTTTCTTTAACAGTAACAATCGTACCTTTTTTTGCTAACTCTCTTTTTTTCCATACAAACCATAATTGGGCTGCAATGAATAATGAAGAATAAGTACCAGCAATTAAACCTACTAATAGGGCAAACGAGAAGTTTTGAATGGTTTCACTACCTAGTACTAGTAAGCCAACTACAGCAATAATAACTGTTAAAACAGTATTTACTGATCGACCTAATGTTTGACGTAAACTAACATTTACTACTTCTGCGATATCTTCAACCGTTTTGAAACGTTTTTTACGTTGTGAATTCTCACGAATACGGTCGAACGTAACAATCGTATCGTTTATCGAATAACCAACAATCGTTAATACTGCTGCGATAAATGTTAAGTCCACTTCAAGTCTTGTAATACTAAAGAATGCAATAATAAAGAACGCATCATGGAGTAGAGCAATTACTGCTGCTAATCCCATATAAAGCTCAAATCTAAAGGCTACATAGATAATAATCCCTATAGCTGCAAGAGCAACAGCATAGATAGCATTTTCAGCAAGTTCCTTACCAACAGTAGGAGATACCGTACTTACGTTAGGTTCAGCTCCAAATTCATCTTTGAAATGCTGCTTTAAAGTAGCGATTTCTTCTTTAGTCATTACGTCTTTAATCCTAGCAACACCAATTTCTTTATTTTCACCTGAAATAACGATGTCATTTGTTTCAAGATTCACTTTTGTTAATTCATCTTTAACTTCTTGGGTAGTTAAAGCCTTTTCAGATAATAACTCGATACGAGTTCCACTTGTGAAATCAATTCCGAGGTTTAATCGGAATACAGCCAACAGAATGAAACCTAATGTAATTAAGACACCTGATATGATGAAAAATTTATTTCTTGAGCCTACAAAGTCAAAGCGATCAAATTTAGTAGGCAAATCAAGTGTATCATAGTTCTCTGCAATATCTTTTATTTCACTTTGCTTTATACCAAACCAAGAAACTCTTTTATTTAGGAAACGACTGTTTACCCATAAGCCTAGGAGTAGTCTTGAGCCAAATACGGCTGTGATAAAACTAGCTAATACGCTAAGAATTAACATCGTTGCAAACCCTTTAACAGAGCTTGTCCCATATGCGAATAATACAACCGCAGCTAAAATCGTAGTGATATTAGCGTCAAAAATTGTTGAGAAAGAGTTTTTACTACCCGCTTGGAATGCAGCTTTGACTGACCTACCAACCTTTAATTCTTCTTTGATACGTTCATACGTAATGATGTTCGCATCAACGGCCATCCCGACACCTAGAATTAGGGCAGCGATACCAGGTAGAGTTAAGACACCATTCATCCAATCAAATACTAGTAAAATTAAATAAATATAAATCGATAGAGTAATGGTAGCAATGAAACCTGGGAAACGATAGTACACAATCATGAATAAGAAGATGATTGCGATTCCCACGATACCAGCTAGGATGGTCTTCTCCATCGCTTGTTCACCAAATTTTGCTCCAACAGATGTAGAGTACACTTCATCCAAATTAACTGGTAAAGCTCCAGCATTTAATAATGAAGCTAACGTTTTTGCTTCATCTACAGTAAAGTTACCAACAATGGAAACCGTATCCTGATTAAAGATTTGGCTTACATTTGGATTAGAGATAAACTTAGGTTTTTGTTTTGTTAATTCTTGTTGATAAGAATCTTTACCTTCTTCAAAATCTAACCAAATAACTAATTGATTATTTGGAGCCATGTTAACAATTTCTTCAGTTACTGTTCTAAATTTATCAGCACTTTTTAATTTAAGGGAAACACTTGGTTTACCTTGCTCATCAAACGTTTGCTTCGCTCCACCTTCTACTAGGTCAGCTCCATCCATTTTTTTTACGTCATTTGCATCACGAAATGAAAGGTTTGCTTCTGTAGAAAGAATTTCACGAGCTTTATTTTGATCATCCACTCCAGCAAGCTGAACACGGATACGATTTTCACCTTCAATTTGGATATTTGGCTCACTTACGCCTAGAACGTTAATCCTTTTATCGAGGGCTTCCGCCGTAGCTGCTAGCATTTCTTTGTCTATTTTTTGCTCTTTACCACCGTCTTGTATTGGGGAAACTTCATAAAGTATTTCAAATCCACCTTGAAGATCCAATCCAAGTTTAATATTGTTCAAGATGCTATTTGTTGTTAGCCCCATCATACTTCCAATAGTAAGAATGATTAACAAGAAGGCAACAATCCGACTGCGCTTTACCATTATGCGTAAATCCTCCTTAAACTTATCCCATGACTCTCAAAAATTTAAATAAATAACTAATGAGCGATTCACTGTCACTAAATATGTACATTCAAGCTCTATTGTGTAACTAGAAATAAGATTTAGATGTAACAATGAATAATAATGCCTATTAGTATAATAACATTGTCTAGCTATTATAATGACTAGACATGGCCAATATTCTCATTATGAAACAGTTTGGAAATACTGTCAATTTGTCTTTTTAAGAAATAAAATTACTATACTAGAAAAAAGGAAGAAATTAGTACAACAAACCGATCCAAGTTGATAAAACTTTATTATTCTTAGTCTATTCTCACTAGATTTACAAATAAATCTCGAAAAAACCACAGGAATATAATACTAAAAAAGAATATTTTTTAAAAATTTGATTATTTCAATAATTCTCTGCGTTCTTCTTCATTAGCAAAAGAGAATTCATCCATTTTAAAGGCTTGAATGGTAGTGAAATTCATAAATTCCCCAATATCTACAGACATAATATCTTGAACCACTTCAAAAAGCTTCTTATCCTCCTGAGTTTTCTTCCATTTTTTCTTCATTAAAAACTCCCATAATGACGTTTCAGTTATGGTGTCATATCCAAGCAGACGAAACTCTTCTAACTTACTTACTAATGCAGGTTGTACCGTATCGCGAAAACAATCGTACTTATGGCCGATTTTCATGTTCAGCCCCTCCTACTTAAGATAAAAAAATTATTTAACTTGTCATGCTTTGTCCACATAGATGCATATAGTTAATTGTATATGATTGAGGCCATTTCATAAAGGCTCTTATTTTATGAATACGTGATTAGTTTTCATACTGGTATAAAATTCACCCGAAATTTGTATGTTCGTAGAAGGTAGGGAGTGGGATGTCTAAGTTTTTAAAAGGGACCATTATATTATTAATTGCCGGTTTAGTAACTAGGGTACTAGGATTTATTAACCGCATTGTGATTGCCCGTTTTATTGGGGAAGAAGGTGTCGGTTTATATATGATGGCGTTTCCGACCCTAATTCTAGTCATCACAATAACCCAAATAGGCTTGCCGGTTGCTATTTCAAAGAACGTAGCAGAAGCTGAAGCAAGAGGGGATTTCAAAAAGGTCAAACAAATACTTGTTGTCTCGTTAGCTACCACCATTTCTCTCTCTCTTGTATTTACACCAGCGTTAATTATACTTGCACCATATTTAGCTGAAACATTATTTACAGACCCTAGAACACATTTACCTTTATTAGCGATTGCTCCAATTGTGCCGATTGTTGCCATATCTTCTGTTATTAGAGGGTACTTCCAGGGTCGACAAAATATGAAACCAGCTGCTTACTCACAAGTACTAGAGCAAGTTGCACGAATTACGCTAATTGCGGTCATGACTAAAATGTTTCTACCTTATGGGGTGGAATATGCAGCAGCGGGTGCTATGTTTGCATCGGTTATTGGAGAATTAATCTCATTGGCTTACTTAATGACCACTTTTAAAATAAAGAAGAAATTCCCTTTAAGAAAAAAGTTTTTTAAACAGGTTAAAGAAGGTAAATCCACCTTTAAAGAATTAATGAATGTTGCTCTGCCTACAACCGGAAGTAGAATGATTGGTTCCATCTCCTGGTTTTTCGAGCCTATTGTTGTTGCCCATGGACTAGCCATTGCAGGAGTGGCAGCTGTAGAAGCTACTAAACAGTATGGTTCATTAACTGGATTTGCCATGCCCTTATTGTTTCTACCATCGTTTGTCACCTATTCACTATCAACTTCTCTTGTACCAGCGATTAGTGAAGCTAATTCAAAAAATGATAAAAAATTAATTGAATATCGCCTTCAACAAGCTTTAAAGTTTGTATTTTTAACGGGTGGCTTAGCAGTAGTGATTCTTTATGTACTTGCAGATCCATTAATGAATGTCATGTATGGATCTACTAGTGGGGCAATTTTCATTAAAATTATGGCTCCCTTCTTCTTGTTCTATTATTATCAAGGCCCCTTACAAGCGACCTTACAAGCTTTAAACTTAGCTAGGGCTGCCATGATCAATAGTTTAATCGGAAATATTGTAAAAACAGCTGTCATCTTTGCATTAGCTTCTCAAGCCAGTCTTGGAATAAACGGAGCAGCATTAGGCATTGTAGTTGGGATTTTACTAACTACGCTCCTACATTTTGCAACGGTCTTAAAAAGAATTTCCTTTACATTCTATATAAGAGACTATATAAAAACATTTTTAGTTATGGGCGCCTCAGGCTATAGTGGATATTGGTTGTTTCACCAACTCTCAAGTAATATGTCGATTTCGATTAAAGTACTAATTGCGACATTACTAATATCCTTTGTGTATTTGATCTTAATTTTAATGTTAGGTTTAATTAAAAAAGATGATGTTAAACGTATTCCACGTATTGGTGGACCTCTATCAAAACTTGTTTTCAGATAAGAAAAGCGCAAGCGTCCCGTTTAGCGACGTATGGACTGGAGCGCCTCGACTGAGATAAAGGAAACACGAAGAGCGTGAGCGATTCGATGTTGACTTATCGTAGGGAGAGGAGCGAAGTACACTAGTCGCTGGGCGCTGGAGCTAGACAGTAGTCTAACTTCAGAAACTTATACTATCTAATCTTAATAAGAAAAAAGGGATTCATCGCTGAATCCCTTTTTCCTTTATCGGTCGATTAAATCAATAAAGAACTTTCCATCTTGATAACTACAAAAAGAAATGTCTTTTATTTCCTTATACCCGAGATCCCTAAGCTGTTGCCTTAACCATAAATTATTTTTATTAATCCATGCTAGGTTTTCCTCTTGGATTTCTCCATCAATGATTAATGGAATGGTTATGCCGCTTTTCTGGTCTTCTTTTTCAATGATAGAAAGCTTACCCGAGGTTTCTAAAATAGCGAATTCCACATCGGCAATGTTTCTAATATTTTTTTCCCTTAACTGTAAGAGAAGGTCATCAAAATTATATCTTTGTTTCTTCATTTCCTTTTCATCAATCTGTCCATTTTTAATAATAATGGTCGGTTGTCCATCTACTATATCCCTGAAACTTTTACTTTTTAAGGAAAAGAAGGACAAAATAATTTGCACGCCCATTAATAAAACCATAGGCAATACAGAATGAAAGAATTGATCCTTCGTGTTTTCTATCGCAACTACTGCTAGCTCCGCAATCATGATATAAACAACAAAGTCGAGTACATTTATTTCTCCAATTTCTCTTTTACCCATAATTCTAAAAATCACTAAAATAATCGCATATAGACCCAAGGTTCTAAGAATGATGAGCGTATACTCTGGCAAATTCCCCTCCCCTTTCATTTTTCATTTCTAATTATTTTCTGCCTATCTTTTCATATTCATGATGGGAAGGTTTTTCCAATAATCGTTCAACATAAAAAATATTTATTCTATTTTTTGTAATCTTTGAATATGCATGTACTAAGTAAAATACAAGCTGTATTAACAGTGGTTTAGTAATGAAGGGAGAGGGTCAAAATAGAAGAATCTAAAAATTTTGGTAGTGCCATTCTATTTGGGGTTATTGGTATTTTTCTTTTAGCTATTATTAGTAGCTTAATTTTCTCACTCATTTTAAGATTTACTTCTACACAGGAATCTTCAGTGCAGTTTATTATTACAGCTATTTCTTTTGTTACGCTTTTTGCAGGTGGATTTATCTCAGGTGGGAAAGGAAAGCAAAAGGGATGGTTACTCGGGGGTATTACAGGATTAGTTTACTCCATTATCGTCTTCATGTTCCAGTATTTAGGACATAACAGTTTATTCGACGTTGAACAAATTATTTATCACACTTGCTACATCTTAATTGCGATGATGGGTGGTATTTTAGGAGTTAATTTATCTTCGTCTAAGACGAGAAATGCCTAATGATATTAAAAGCGCCTTCCAATTGGAGGCGCTTCTTCTAGCTCTTATGATTTTGCTAACGTGTTGCTTGATGCTTCAGTTACTTCACGAACAGCAGCACGGTCGTATGTAAGGCGGCTACCATCTCCACACTTGATAACGATTTTTCCTTCATCAATTGCATCAACGATTCCGTGAAGGCCACCGATTGTTACAATTTTATCACCCTTCTTCAAATCGCTTTGCATTTGCTGAACAGCTTTTTGACGCTTTTGCTGAGGGCGAATTAATAAAAAGTAAAAAAGAACAAACATTAAAATAAGTGGTCCAACTGTACTAATTAGCTCCATTTAGTTACCTCCTTTCAAAACTAAAATCTTTTAGAAGTTTTTCGCATCTGGTTTGTTGAAACCATATTGCTCGAAAAATTCTTCTCGGAAGTCCCCTAAACGATCTTCACGGATCGCTTGTCTGACTTGCTCCATTAATTTTACCAGAAAATAAAGATTATGATAAGTTGTAAGCCTAATTCCGAATGTTTCATCACAGCGAATTAAATGTCGAATATAAGCTCTTGAGTAATTACGGCATGTGTAGCAATCACAATTCTCATCAATCGGCCCAAAATCTCTTGCATATTTCGCATTTTTTACGACTAAACGGCCATGGCTAGTCATTAATGTACCGTTACGAGCAATTCGCGTAGGAAGGACACAGTCAAACATATCAATTCCACGAATTGAACCGTCAATTAATGAGTCAGGGGAACCTACACCCATTAAATATCTTGGCTTATCTGCAGGCATTAATGGTGTAGTAAAGTCTAATACTCTGTTCATGACATCCTTTGGTTCACCTACTGATAATCCACCAACAGCATAACCAGGGAAATCAAGAGAAACTAAATCTTTTGCACTTTGCTTTCTTAATTCCTCATACTCTCCACCTTGAATGATACCGAATAGTCCTTGATCGTTCGGACGCTTATGTGCTTGTAAACATCTTTCCGCCCAACGTGACGTTCTTTCTACTGACTTTTTCATATATTCAAAGCTAGCGGGATATGGTGGACACTCATCAAAAGCCATCATAATGTCTGAACCAAGAGAGTTTTGAATTTCCATTGCTTTTTCCGGTGATAAAAATAATTTATCTCCATTTAAATGATTGCGGAAATGTACGCCCTCTTCTTCAATTTGGCGGAATTTACTTAAACTAAATACTTGGAAACCACCAGAGTCTGTTAAAATCGCTCTGTCCCAATTCATAAACTTATGAAGACCACCAGCTTCTTCAATAATGTCATGTCCAGGACGTAGCCATAAGTGGTATGTATTACTTAATATAATCCCTGCACCAATCTCAACTAGTTCCTCAGGTGACATCGTTTTAACCGTTGCAAGTGTCCCTACTGGCATGAACACAGGTGTTTCAAATGAGCCATGCGGTGTATGAACACGACCAAGTCTAGCTCCTGTTTGCTTACATGTTTTTATTAATTCATAACGTATTGCAGTCAATGATTTCTTAACCTCCCGATTGTAACAATAACAATCCTTATGTTTTTTAATCTATTTTATAGATTTTACTATTATCGCTTAGATAATAAGCATGGCATCTCCAAAGCTGAAAAAGCGGTACCGTTCTTCTACAGCGGTTTGATAGGCATGAAGAACATGGTCACGTCCAGCTAATGCACTAATAAGCATGATTAACGTAGATTTTGGTAAATGGAAATTAGTAATCATTCCATCAATCCCTTTAAATTCATATCCAGGATAGATAAAAATACTTGTCCAGCCATTTTCAGAAACAAATTTGCCCTTGTTAGCTGTAGCAATGGTTTCTAACGTTCTAGTTGAAGTTGTACCAACAGAAATGATTTTCCCACCATTTTCACGGACTTCGTTCAAAAGTCTCGCTGTACCTTCTGACATTTGATAAAATTCTGCATGCATTTCATGTTCATTTATATCATCAACACTCACCGGTCTGAACGTTCCTAATCCGACATGAAGTGTGATAAATGCGATATGTACACCCTTTGCCTTGATTTCCTCAAGCAAGTCCTCCGTAAAATGAAGGCCAGCTGTAGGAGCAGCGGCAGAGCCTCTTTCTTTTGCGTAAACCGTTTGATATCTCTCTTTATCATCCAGTTGTTCTTTTATATAAGGTGGTAGAGGCATTTCTCCTAATTGTTCAAGCACTTCATAAAAAATACCTTCATATTTAAACTGAAGTAAGCGTCCTCCATGGTCAGAAGTGCCCACACACTCTGCTTGAAGAATGCCATTTCCAAAGCTAATCGTTGAGCCTTCCTTTACACGCTTGGCAGGTTTCACAAGGGTTTCCCATGTATCCCCTTCTACCTGCTTTAATAAAAGCACTTCAATTTTAGCACCTGTATCTTCTTTTTCACCAAAAAGGCGAGCTGGAAGGACCCTCGTATCATTTAACACAAGGCAATCACCAGGCTTTAAATAGTTTGTTATATTCCCAAATGTCTCATGGGCTAACTCACCCGTTTTTTTATTCAATACCATTAATCGACTTTTCGTACGCTCCTCTAATGGAGTTTGTGCGATTAATTCTTCAGGTAGATGAAAATCAAATAAATCTACTTTCATGTTGTCACCCTATCTTTATCTAACTTTTAACGAAACCTTCCAAGAAAATAGAAAATGGCAGATAGCACAACACTTAATAGGATTGATGTAACAATCGGAAAATAAAAGGTTGTGCTCCCTTTCTTTATTACAATATCTCCAGGAAGTTTGCCTATATTAATAAACTGCATTAAAAAACCAACCACAAAAATGATCGCACCAATCGTCATTAGCCATTTTGAAATACCTGTCAATCAGCAGGCACCTCCATCTTAAAATGTCGATAGACTAAGTCTGTTACGATGCGTCCTCTTGGAGTACGTTGAAGAAATCCAATCTGAAGCAAATAAGGCTCATATACATCTTCAATCGTGTGGGCCTCTTCTCCAATCGTCGCAGCTATGGTTTCCAAACCAACAGGGCCACCTCGAAACTTTTCAATGATCCCTCTTAGTAATTTATGGTCAATATGATCAAGTCCTAAACGGTCCACCTGAAGTAATTCTAATGACTCTTCAGCTAGTTCAAAATCAATTGCTCCATTCCCTTTCACTTGAGCAAAATCTCGAACTCTTCTAAGGAGCCTGTTAGCAATCCTTGGTGTCCCCCTAGATCTCTTAGCAATCTCACCCGCTGCCTGTGGATTAATCTCTGTCTCGAACAGCTCAGAGGTCCTCATGACAATCTCTCTTAATTGTTCTTCATTATAATACTCTAGTCTGCTAAGAACACCAAAACGGTCTCTAAGTGGGGCAGAAAGAGATCCCGCTCTAGTTGTCGCTCCAACTAAAGTGAATGGTGGAAGATCAAGACGTACTGACCTTGCAGTTGGCCCTTTACCAATCACAATATCTAAACAGAAATCCTCCATCGCAGGGTATAATACTTCTTCAATAGACCGAGGAAGACGATGGATTTCATCAATAAATAAAACATCTCCCGGCTCGAGAGCTGTCAATATAGCTGCTAAATCTCCAGGACGTTCTATCGCTGGTCCCGCAGTCGTTCGAATGTTGACACCCATCTCGTTGGCGATAATTGTTGCAAGGGTAGTCTTCCCTAAACCAGGAGGACCATATAACAGAACATGATCTAAAGTTTCTTCTCTTAACTTTGCAGCTTTTATAAAAACCTCAAGATTCTCCTTTACTTTGTCCTGCCCAATGTACTGCCTTAACGTTTGGGGACGTAAACTTTGTTCAAAGGATAAATCTTGAATATCAGCCTCACCGGAAATGATTCGCTCTTCCATGTTCATCACCTCAAATGCCATCTATATTTGTAGCACTCTTTAACTTTTTAAGTTACCAATAATAAAAACAGTCAATGTGCTTATAGCAACTAGGATTAAAAAGAACCTATCTCAATAACTTTTGAAGAGCCACTTTTATGTATTGATCCGTAGATAAGCTTTCCTTTTCTAGCTCTGGTGTAATCTTCTTAATCTCTTTCTCCGAATAACCAAGTGCTTTAAGGGCAAGTATCGCTTCTTCTAAATCATGGTTCTTATGATTTACGATCAATTCGCCACGTTCAGGAGAGAACAAATTCGGAAAGAAATCCGGTACTACATCTTGAAGCTTTCCTTTTAAATCTAATATCATTTGTCTTGCTGTCTTCTTTCCAACCCCAGGAAACTTAACTAAGAATCCTTCATCCTCATTATCTATTGCCTGGACTACCTGCTCAGGTTCACCCGAAGCTAAAATAGCAAGTGCACCCTTTGGTCCGATCCCTGATACATTTAATAGCTTTGTAAATAGCATCTTCTCTTCACGTGACTGAAAACCATACAATGCCATAATATCTTCTCTTACATAATGATAAGTGAAAATCTTTACTTCTCCACCCTGTTTTTTAGAAAATAAGAATGGATTAGGAGTAGAAATTTGATAACCGATTCCATTGTTTTCAATGACAATGTACTCTGGCCCTACAAAATCTACTTTTCCTCTAATAAACTCGTACAAATCTCTTCTCTCCCCTAATTTTGCTGTACCTCATTGTATCATACAATAGAATCTCTTTTCGTCAATTTTGTAGTTTTTGTGAAGGCTTTTTTCACTTTAACATAAAAGCTCCTCCTAATTTTAGGAACAAAAATAGACCGGAAATTCCGGCCTATTAAGTGAAGTCAATTAGCTTGCTTCTCTTGTACAGTATAAATCTTGAACGTTTCTAAAACTTCAACATAATGACTTTTATCTTTTATAGGGATTCCATGAAGCAGTTGTTCTCTCTTCGTACTCTCAAGCCTACCCATATCTATTTGAAAAAAGGATTGAATAATATTATACCTTCTAGGCTTACCATTAAAAATCGTTAGCGTTCCATCATCTGTTATACCAAAATAACCGTTCGCTTTTAAGAGTGGAGAAATATCATCGACTGGTTTTCTAAAATATACTTTTTTATCTTCCATATCAATCAGTACCCAATTTTCATATTTAGCCCAAAATTCTTCCATGGACCAAACAGTTTCTTTAATGACTTCCTGACTAACTTCCCCGTCTAGATAAACTCTTTCTAAGGTCACTTTTACTTTAAAGGGTTTAAAGTTATTGTGATTATCTATTTCGTTTGCTAAAGCTACATGTTTACCTTGATGTGCATACAGGCCATTTTGCAGAAAAAATGATATTACAGTTAGCAAAACAATCATACATGGTTTACTATACCATTTCGTTCTCATGTCTGATCACCCCTTATAAGTCGAAGAGCCCGAAAAGGCTAAATTTCATTCCATTTATATTGTGACCAAATATTTCAAGTTTATCCTAGTGTGTTTGGTATTTGTTAAACAACCGTAATTTAGAATGGTTTTAACACCTAACGATTACAGTTTTTCCTATGTTTTATGCCCGTTCCTTTCCGCTCAGTGATTCAAATGTTGTTGAAGCAACCGTTTTCGAAAAGAGCCAACCAAAAAGAAGAGCAAGCTTTGGTTAAGCTTACTCTTCCTTTATTGTTACCTGTTTCCACCGTATATTTGGTTTTTTAAGTTTTGGAACATTCCTTTAACGTCTAAGCTTATATGCTCTCTTGGACCACCGTCACGCATATCGTTATCCAAGTTTCTTACTCGACTAAATGTTCCTTCATCCGCAACAACGGTACAAGTTCTACCTCTTAAGTAAGGCTGAACTTTTTCACGGATTTCAACAATGGTATCAATTTCTCGTCTATCGTCAGTTAAATCAACAGCAACCAGAACGTCACTACCATAAACAACGGCACGCACATCTTCAACGTTATTTACTGATGCAGCAACTTCGCCAATTTTTTCAGCTAGGTCACCTTCATAGGCAGTATAGTAAGAACTTTTCGCTTGTCGGGTATTATCATCCAGATGTCCATGATAGTTCGCGTCTCCACGACTAAAGCGGTTATCTTTTTGATAAAAGTTTTTATCATATTTAGCTAGAGGTTTTGAAGGATTTCCTGGATTTCCATTCTCATCCTTTACTTGAAGAAGTCGGCTTCTTTCTTGTCTGTCTCTTTGGTATCCATCGAGATAATTCCTGTCCATGATTTCAACAAGTGGCCCATCATTATCATCCAAGATAGTCACATTTCCACCAGTACGGGTATTCTCATCAGAATAGTATCCCATTGGTTGTGTTACATTTGCGTTTCTAGTTTGATTTGTACCATCATTATACCCGCATCCCACTAAACCAACAGTCATTAGAGCAGCAATAGGAAGTGTCACATACTTTTTATTCAAGCGAAAAACCTCCTCCGCTAATTTCGAGCAGAAAAATATGCTCATCATTAGGTTGTGAGGGAAGAGGTCTTTTCATGCGTTTTAGGGCGGAGTAAATTCGTGGTGTTTCTAGTTCACGATTTAATCTTTACTATGTGTTAATCGACTAAAGCATTAATCTCATAAAAAAATAATTGCCTTTCTTTAAACTGCCCGACCGTTAAGTCCAATACTTGACGGACCCTTGACACATTCATGTATTGTCTTTCTCTTACAATCCGATTCCACTCCCTGAAAATGTCAGTAGGAAAGGCTAATGCATATAAAAACGCTTTTTCATCTAGAAATGGTCGTAACTCTGCGTAACCCTTTAGTTCTTCTAAAGACCAATTAATATAGGGTAAAATTCGATTTGCGTATTGCAAATAATCAATACAAGGACCGCCAATACTTATTAAATCAAAGTCAATTAAATAAAGGTCCCCTTGTTTCGAACGTAAAAAATTATGGTTAGCAACATCTCCATGTAAGATGGACTTCGGAGGCTTTACAAAGTAACCTTGTTCCTTTTCCATCCCTTTTAAAGACCAATCGGCCCAGTTTAAAAATTCATCAACCATCTCTTTTTGGATAAAAAACTGTATAACAGATAGGTTATTTAGAAAGGAGCCTGTTCTTTCTCTCCATTTTTCTAATAGTTTAAAATTCCCTAAAAGAGTATGGTAACGGTCAACTAACTTTTCTGTGGTTTGATGAAACTGTTGCAGAGTTAGTAGTCCTTCTTGACGGTCTCTCTCATTGTAATAATTAAACGGTTTTTTTGCTGGTTTAATGTATTCCAAACACCCAAAATACGATTGATCAAAAAATAAGGGAAGGTCTTTTCCATACTCTAAAAAAGAATAAGTATTTATAAATCCCTCTTTTTTTAAAGAAGCTGTAAAAGTATCCTGAAGCTTTAATCGGTGATAGGAAGAGAATCCTTTCATGATAAAAGTATCTTTATTTAATTCAACAAGATAGACGTTTTTTCTAATCATGGTTACTTTCACATTCTTTGTTTCAAACTGATCCTTTAAATAGGAGAGGAGACGATTTAGAAATAAATCGTCTCCCTTTTTTTTAGTCGTCATTTTCTTCACTTTCATTTTGCTCTCTTTGCATGCCGAAGCCTGCTCCCATTGGTCCATACCCGTATGGTGCTCCCATAAATGGCTGTTGACCATACCCTCCTCCATAAGGAGTGAAAACTGGCGGCATTCCTGGTGTTGGTCCGTAAGTCGTTCCAGGGATAAACGGTGAACCGCAACCACAATCATCCTGAACTCCCTGAACGGCTGGAAGAGGTTGATTTGGAGCCATTGGCATTTTATATCCTCCACCATACATATCAGGTGACTCCATTGCCCCTTGGACTTGCGGCATCATATGTGGCATATTCCCAGCATCCATTGCGCCTTGGACTTGTGGCATCATGTGCGGCATGTTCCCCATATCCATTGCACCTTGGACCTGCGGCATCATATGTGGCATGTTCCCCATATCCATTGCGCCTTGGACTTGTGGCATCATATGTGGCATGTTCCCCATCATGGCACCCTGGACTTGTGGCATCATATGTGGCATGTTCCCCATATCCATTGCCCCTTGGACTTGTGGCATCATATGTGGCATGTTCCCCATATCCATTGCGCCTTGGACTTGTGGCATCATATGCGGCATATTCCCCATATCCATTGCACCTTGGACTTGTGGCATCATATGCGGCATATTCCCCATATCCATTGCCCCTTGGACTTGTGGCATCATATGTGGCATGTTCCCCATATCCATTGCGCCTTGGACTTGTGGCATCATATGCGGCATATTCCCCATCATAGCACCTTGGACTTGTGGCATCATATGCGGCATATTGCCTGTCATGGCTCCTTGGACTTGTGGCATCCCCATCGGATATCCATAGTATGGTTGAGCCATTGCACCTGGGTAGCAAGGATCCTGCATGATAGGTGCTGTTTGTTGTGGATAACAAGGGTCCATCATAGCAGGTGCGACTTGTGTTGGCTGTAAAGGAAGTTGTGCATCTTGTACTCCCATTACATCTGGAGCTAACGGTTGATTTCCTTGGGGCATTAAAGGCATGTTTGGCATAAATGAAGATGAAGATTCATCGTCAAATTGCCCTGGCGCATAGCTTGCACCGGCTACCCCAGGCATCATCCCATATGGCATTCCTTGCGCTGCTGGCATTGCGCCATATGGCATTGCATGTGCTCCTGGCATTGCACCATATGGCATTGCGTGTGCTCCTGGCATGGCTCCTCCGTGCATATGTGGAAGTGCTTGCGGTGCAAAGCCTCCAGGAGCTTGGTAACCCGCACCTGGCATTACTGGATTATAAGGCATTTGATATGGGTACATTTGTTGTGTTAAACCTCCTTGATGAATAGATGATTCCATTGATTCTGAACTTTCCTCTGCGACTGGCTTTACTTGTGGAAGAATGTTCTTCGGCTTAGGCGGAAGTTGTGGTAGCGGCTTATAGTCTGACTTCAATTGCGGCGTTGGCTTCGGTGTTGGCTTGAGTGGTTGTTGTGGCTGTTGCTGCGGCTGTATCGATAAGTTTGCCATATTCATCATATAATAATTGTTAATATCAATTTCTGGTACAACTGGTTTAGGCATTTTAGGTGTATAAGGCTTCTTCGGTTGTTCTACAATTGGGGCTACTGCCTTTGGAATTTCCACTTTAGGTAGCTCTACTGCTGGTGCTTCTTTTATCGGTAACTTTGGTAGCTCAGCAATAGGAGCTTCTTTTATAGGTTGTATCTCAATTGGAACCTCCACTATTGGCGCTTCCTTGATAGGTGCCTCTTTTACTGGAGCTGCTTTCGGTGCCTCCTTATCTGGAGCAACTTTTGGTGCTTCTTTAGCTATAGGTGATAGAGAAACTTCCTCTTTAGGCATCTCTTTTTTCGCACCAAAGTTAATTTTTGCTTCTTTTCCGCTTGGTGCTTCTTTAACAATATTTCCTCCAGTAGTTGGAACTTTTATTTTCATTCCGGGCATAATCATATCAGGGTTTGAGAGCTGGGTATTCATTTTCTTCAGCTCTTCAAAATTCACGCCATATTTCTTAGCGATTTTCCAAAGAGTATCCCCTTTCTGTACGATATGGATCTTCACTCTGATTTCCCTCCTATGCATAAGTCCATATAGTGTATGTGAAAATGGGCAAATTGCTAATAATCTACACAAAAACTTATGCTCTTTTTACAAAAATTATGATATTTGTCTAGCACACTTTATGAAAATAACACCCAAACAACGTTGATTTATCAGGCTTCTTGAGTTGTAAAAAATAAAAAGGCAGCTCAAAAATGGATGGAAGCTACCTTTAAAAATTTATTTATTAGACTATATATTGCCCGTTGATTTCCGCTCCGGGCACTTGCTTTCCGCAGGGAGTGGTGGGAGCCTCCTCGGCGTGAACGCCTGTGGGGTCTCCCATCCACTCTAATCCTGCAGGAGTCAAGTGCCCTCCGCTCCAATCAACTCAGATTAATCAAAAAAGTTAAAAATAGCCACCAATTATGACTGATTTAACATAGCCACTAATGCTTTTTTAGCATTTACAGCTACTTTCTCGTCTACTTCAATGATATTGTGCGGTTGCCCACTTTCTATTGATTCGAGGCACCATAATAAATGAGGTAAGTCGATTCTGTTCATGGTTAAACAAGGACACATATGTGGATTGAGCGAAACGATGTGCTTGTCAGGATGTTGTTGAATGATTCGTTTGACCAGGTTCATTTCTGTTCCTATGGCCCATGATGAACCAGGTTCAGATTTTTCTATGGCATTAATGATATAATTTGTAGATCCGTTCATGTCAGAAAGTTCAACAACTTCACGTCTGCACTCTGGATGAACGATGATTTTCATATCAGGATATTGTTCACGAACATCTTTAATATTTGCTACGGTAAAGTTCTCATGGACAGAGCAATGCCCTTTCCAGAGGATTACCTTTACGTTTTCAATTGCCCCATCATACTCTAATGTATCATTTATCGGATTCCAAACCGCCATTTCATCAAGGCTTACTTCTAAGTTGAATGCCGTATTTCTTCCTAAATGTTGATCAGGTAAAAATAATATTCTTTCTTTTTGTGTAAATGCCCATGAAACCATTTGCTCTGCATTCGATGATGTTACCGTTGCTCCTCCATTTTTTCCAACAAAAGCTTTAATAGCGGCTGTTGAATTTACATACGTTAGCGGAATGATGCTTGAACCAAACATTTCTTCAAGCTTTGTCCAAGCTCTTTCTGTTTGATAAATATCTGCCATGTCCGCCATGGAACAGCCTGCTCTCATATCAGGCAAATACACTTTTTGTTCTTTCGTCGTTAAAATATCAGCCGTTTCTGCCATAAAGTGAACTCCGCAAAAGACAATAAATTCAGCTTCACGGTTTTCAGCAGATAACTGAGCTAATTTTAAAGAGTCCCCCGTATCATCAGCAAATTGAATGACTTCATCCTTTTGATAGTGATGTCCCGGAATGTATAACTTTTTACCGAGCTTAGTTTTAATGGCCCTAACCCGATCCTCTAATTCTTGTGTAGACATATTTTTATATCGTTCAGGTATAAGGTTCGTATTTGTTTCAACAACATCAAAAATATTCATATTCTCGCTCCCCCATTAATGAATATTTACTTTTACACTAATATCTAATGATTTTACTGAATGTGTTAAAAACCCTAGAGAAATTACATCAACACCGGTATCCTTATATGAAGCCAAATTGTCTAAGGTGATTCCACCAGAAGCTTCCGTCATAATCCCTGTAGGCACTAAGCTAAGCCACTCTTTAATTTCCTCTGGTGTTCGGTTATCAAACATAATCACATCTGCTTTAGCCTCAATTGCTTCGAGCAGTTGTTCTTTTGTTTCAATTTCTACTTCTACTTTCACCATATGTCCTAAGTTGGAACGAACTTTTGAGATAGCCTCCTGAATTCCGCCAGCGAAAGAGATATGATTGTCTTTAATCATGACCGCATCATATAATCCAAATCGATGATTGAATCCCCCGCCACATCGTACTGCGTATTTCTCTAGCATTCTTAACCCTGGAGTTGTTTTTCTTGTATCAACCACTTTTGTGTGGGAACTGTTGAGGATTTTTACCGCTTCATTGGTCTTCGTTGCAATCCCACTCATTCTTTGAACTAAATTTAAAACGACTCTTTCTCCTTTTAGAAGGTTAGTAACAGCCCCTTGAACGACAGCCAGCTTTTGACCTTTTTCAATTTGGTCGCCATCCTTTACATAAAGGGTTGCTTCAGCTGACTCATCTAATATGGCAAAGCCTGTTCGGATAATTTCTTCCCCACTGAAAATACCATTATCCTTGGCAATGAACACGATTTCACCTTGTTCCTCTTCACCAAAAATCAACTCACTCGTAACATCTCTTTCTCCAATATCCTCAAGAAAAAACTGCTCAAGTAATAATCGCAGCTTTAATTTGTTCATTTTTACCACCCTTTTTTAAAATTGTATTGAAAGCTATGCATTTATCTATGAAAACCATAGACCTTAACCTGTGAAATAAGACTTATCCGCGGAAAAACAGGACTTATCCGCGAAATTTTCAATATATCCGCGAAAAACAGAAGTTATCCGCGATAATTTGAATTTATCCGCGAAAAACTAATGTTTATCCGCGAACACCTTACAACTACCAAATCCTATTAATCTAGAAATTCGATAACTGTAAATAAGATCCCACTCTCTTGTGAACAATTTGCTTTCTAGCCCATTTATGGTCATCTTCAAAGGGGTAATCCTCTCTAAAATGTCCGCCACGACTTTCTGTTCGTTCTAGAGCAGACTTTGTAACAAGCCAGGCAGTGATGGTCATAAACACCCTATTTATTTCTTCTATTGATAAGTTCTCGAGATTTCTATCTAAGAGATGGCTAATTTGATAAGCTTCTAGCCAGTTAAATTGATTCGTTAATCCTTTTTTGTCTCGAACGATTCCGGTGTTCTCCATCATTTTTGTTTGTAGGATTTCTCTCTCCGGCAAATTTAGTGGCACAGGAGTTATATCCATTGAAAAATCTTGAGGGCACGGAATAGCCGCCGTCTCTCTCGAGAAAGAATTTACATGTTCAGCTAACTTCTTTCCGAAATATAATCCTTCCAATAAAGAGTTGCTCGCTAACCTATTGGCACCATGTATTCCCGTACACGCCACTTCACCGATTGCATAAAGTCTTTCAATACTTGTTCTACCTTCTAAATCTGTTTTGATGCCTCCCATTAAAAAATGGCATCCTGGGACAACAGGAATTTTCCCACCAATTACGTCAATATGATGTTGTTTACACGAGGCCGTAATGGTCGGAAACTTAGATTCAAAGTTTTCTATATTAGAAATGTCTAGATAAACGGTTTCCCCTATTTTTATATACTCATAGATGGTTTGAGATACGATATGTCTTGGTGCTAAATTTTCAAGAGGATGGACACCCTTCATAATTTCTTTCCCTGAAGAGGTAACAAGCCTTGCCCCTTCACCTCTCACTGCTTCGGAAACAAGTCCAATCCCTTTACCATCGACAGAAAGGAGGGTTGGATGGAATTGTACAAACTCCATGTCCGTTACTTCAGCACCCGCTTTATAAGCTAAAGCGATACCATCTCCCGTTACGGTTTCAGCGTTTGAAGTAAAACTATATATCTGGCCTAGACCGCCCGTTGCTAAAACAATGTGGTCAGCCGTATACATTTCTTTTTTTCCATCCATGTGCTTGCCTTTTACACCAAAACATTGATTCTGATTAACCATTAATTCATAAACGGTACAATCTTCTATTACTTCAATGTTGCTATTTTTCACCTTTTGAGCAAAATACTCCATAATCATTTTTCCTGTAGCATCTCCGCCACCATGAACAATTCGTTTCTCACTATGAGCCCCTTCCATCCCTAAAAGGATATTTCCAGAAGGGTCCATATCAAACGAACAGCCATCCTCTAACATTTCAGATATTAAATTAGGTGCTTCCATTGTCATCATGGCAACTGGATCTGGATTATTATGAAATCTTCCAGCTTCGAGGGTATCTTTAAAATGCTTGTAAGCGCTATCACTATTAGACATCGCTGCAGCCACTCCACCCTGGGCTAAATAGGAATTACCTTTTTTAACATGAGACTTTGTGAGAATAATCACATTTATATCACAACGTAGTTTAGTAGCAAATTGCAAAGCAGCAATCCCACTTCCAACAATTAACACATTCGAATGTCTCACCATTTGTTTACCTCCTGCTTAACAGGTGTCTTGACACTTATAATTACATAGAATTAAACTTATGACAAGAGTTTTTATTGTGCTGATGTTTAAAATGGAATTAATATTAGTCCTAAAAAATGGAATTATTATGTAAAATAGAAAGATAGATTCTTAAATAGACGGAAGAAAGTTGGAGATAGAATGAAATATTTTGACTACGCGGCTTCGTGTCCATTAGATAAAAATGCAGGAGAAGCCTATATTAAAGCGGCTACAGAATATTTCGGAAACTCCCGAAGTCTCCATGATATAGGAAGTGCCGCAAATCAATTATTAGAAAGCTGTCGTCAAGAAATAGCAAGTTTACTAGGGGTTCAGAAAGACGGAATTTATTTTACAAGTGGAGGTTCTGAAAGTAATTTCCTAGCCCTTCATTCTCTCTTATCAGGTAAAAATAAACAAGGTAAGCATATCATTTCGGGTGTTGCCGAACATTCATCCGTTCAAAGCACGCTTGAATCTTTAAAACAAGATGGATATGAAATCACTCTTCTCTCTTTTGATCAAGAAGGGTTTATTGACATAGAAGAGCTAAAAAAAGAGATAAGAGAAGATACGGTTCTTGTTACCATTCAACACGTGAATCCCGAAATTGGTACCATCCAACCGATTGACGAAATTAGTAACCTTTGCAAGCAGCATTCCATTCTTTTTCACAGCGATACTGTTCAGTCTTTTGGCAAATTAGAGTTAAAAAACTTAAGTCAACAGGTAGATGCTCTTTCCATTTCAGGTCATAAATTTTACGGACCAAAAGGAATTGGAGCAGTTTATTTAAATCCAAAGCTGAATTGGCTACCTTTCTATCCTGGAACCTCTCATGAGTACGGATTTAGACCTGGAACTCTAAATGTTCCTGCCATAGTAGGAATGACAGTTGCAGCTCAGAAAGCTTATCAATCTTTAAACGAATATCATGAACAATTTTTTCAATTAAGAGAGAAGCTCCTATCCGTTCTTGAACCAATGGCGGAACAGATTACCTTCTATAATGCGGATTGTCACCGTCAACTACCATCTACTTTTGGCCTAAGATTAAAGGGACTAGAAGGTCAGTTTGTTATGCTAGAATGTAATCGACATGGCTATGCCATATCAACAGGAAGTGCCTGTCAAACAGGAAAACAGTCTGCTTCAAAGACAATGAGAGCGCTAAACATACCGGAAAAAGAAGCAAAAGAGTTCATCCGAATCTCATTTGGAAGAGATACAACCGAGGAAGATATTACTGAATTGGGCCATACTATACTAGAAATCATTCAGACCCACCTGCACATTGTGATAAAATAAGCCATAACGAATGGGGATATAAAGGGAGAGTTTGTAATGACAGATAAAAAAATACTAGGTGATGAAAGAAGGGAACTGATTCTTCATTGGCTTAAAACGAATCAAGAACCCATTACTGGTAGTGAGCTTGCTGCAAAAACAAATGTGAGCAGACAAGTGATTGTTGGAGATATTACTTTGCTAAAGGCAAAAAATGAGCCTATTATTGCAACAAGTCAAGGCTACATTTATTTGAAACAATCATCTCCTAAAACCACTTTTGAACGGACGATCGCATGTTTTCATACTCCTGATAAAACAGAGGACGAATTAAATTTATTAGTAGATCATGGAGTTATAGTTAAGGATGTTAAAATTGAACACCCTGTTTACGGAGATTTAACCGCATCCATTATGGTATCGAATCGCAGTGAAGTTCAACAGTTTATGGAAAAAGTTCGATCAACAAAAGCTTCTTTCTTATCAGAACTTACTGATGGAATCCATCTTCATACGATATCAGCGTATTCAGAAGAAACACTTAACCGAGCAGAACTAGCTTTGAAAAACGCAAATTTTTTAATTGAACAATGACTTTTTACGAACATTTAATTCAAAAACAAGCCATGTAAAAAGGATCCTTTACTCGGATCCTTTCTCTATTTGAAAATATGGATAGCTGCCTAACACTTCTACCCCGCAACCTAATGCTTCTAATTCAGCCATTGCACCAGGAATTAATACATCATCCATTTGCCCTTCAATATCGATTATGAAGAAGTAGTTTCCTAGACCTGTTTTCATTGGTCGAGATTCGATCTTAGACAAGTTCAGCTTTCTCCAAGCAAAAGCAGACAAAACTTGATGAAGAGCACCAGAACGATCGGAAGGTAATGTAACCATAACGGTTGTCTTATAGCCCTTTTGGGGAAGATGGGTATCCGTTATCTCAAAGGTATCCTTCGCCAAGATGATAAAGCGGGTATGGTTAAAATTAAAGTCATGGATATTGGATTTTGCAATCGTCAATCCGTATTCCTTTGCCGCTAAATCATTTGCAATGGCAGCCATCTTATTGTCAGGGTGCTCAAGCAAATATTTAGCTGCTGCAGCCGTTGATGTCATATTTTCACAAGGAATGCCTTTAAATGTTGAATGTAAAAATTTATGACACTGAGCGATGGCATGAGAATGGCTATAAATAATCTCTACATCTTCCCAATTCTCTTTATGGTTTGGATGGACGAGTAAATGTTGTTTGATTGGGGCAGTAATTTCCCCCACTATTGGAAGCTTCATCTCATGAACCAGGTAGTCTAACGTGATATTAACTGATCCCTCTAAAGCATTCTCAACAGGAACTAGGGCTAAATCTGTCTTTTCCTCCATGACAGCATCTAAACAGTCTGGAATAGTCATGTAAGGAATAGCCTCAAAACTAGGGAACATTTCGCGCACAGCTAAATCAGTAAATGTAGCTTTTGGCCCCAGGAATGCTACTTTCATAATCTCCCCTCCATCTAATTATTTAAAAATTCAGTTATGTATAAACAAAAAATTTGGGCTAGAAACCAGTAGTTTTAAGCTCCTGATCCTAGCACCTCTACTTTTTCAACAAATTCTAATTTTCTAAGTAAGGTAAGTAATTCATCAATTTCCATAGACATATCTCCAGTATTTAAAGAAAGGGTCACGTTCGCTCTACCTTGTAGAGGAATCGTTTGATGAATCGTTAAAACATTACAGCCTGCTGAAGCAACCACACTCAATAGATGTGAAAGTGTTCCAGAACGGTCTTCAAGATGAAAAAACAATGAAATCAAACGTTCTTTTACTACCGTATGAAAAGGGAATACGGTATCTCGATATTTATAAAAGGCACTTCGACTCAAGTCTACTTTTTGAACAGCATCCCAAACAGAATCTACTTTCCCCCGATCAAGCATTTCCTTCGCTTCAATCGTTTTTTTCATCGCCTCAGGCAAAACATCTTCTCTGACTAAATAAAACTTTTTATCATATTTATCATTTCGCATTTCTCCACCCCATTAGAAAAAGCGTGTATTTTTGTTGTGAATAAGTAACGAAAAAAATATAGAAAAAGGAACGCGGACTAAGATCCACGTCCTTTTATTTTGGGCTCATGAAAAGAGCTTAATCAATAAACTCAAACTCATATTCCAACAGTTTTACGATATCCCCGTGTTTTGCTCCTCTTTCACGAAGTGCATCGTCTACGCCCATTCCGCGCAGCTGACGAGCAAATCTTCTTACGGATTCGTCTCTTGAGAAGTCTGTCATTTTGAATAGACGCTCAATGGCTTGTCCTGAAACAACATAGCTTCCATCAGGATCTCTTGTGATGATGAACTCTCTTTGCTCACCTTCGTGTTTGTAAACTACACGATTAATTCCTTCTTCTTCATTTTCTTCTTCATGGATAAGAGGGAATTCAGGTGTAACTTCGATTTTATCTGCGATAGCAAATAGTAGGTCTCTTAATCCCTGCCTAGTAATAGCTGAGATAGGGTAAATTGGATAATCTTCTTGTAGCTGGGATTTAAATTTCTCTAAATTCTCTTCCGCTTCAGGCATATCCATTTTATTTGCCACGATGATTTGTGGTCTTTCTGTTAAACGTAAGTTGTATTCTTTTAATTCCTTGTTAATGGTTAAGTAGTCCTCGTAAGGATCTCTTCCTTCCATTGCAGCCATGTCAATTACATGGACAATAACTCTTGTTCTTTCGATATGTCTTAAGAATTGGTGTCCAAGTCCAACCCCAGAGTGTGCGCCTTCGATTAATCCAGGTAGATCAGCCATAACAAAGCTTCTGCCATCATCTGTTTCTACCATCCCTAAGTTAGGTGCGATTGTTGTGAAATGGTATTCAGCAATTTTAGGTGTTGCAGCTGATACAACGGATAGTAGAGTAGACTTACCAACACTAGGGAAACCTACTAAACCAACATCGGCAAGTAGTTTTAGTTCAAGAACAACATCTCTTTCTTGACCTGGCTCTCCATTTTCAGATAATTCAGGAGCAGGGTTAGCTGGAGTAGCAAAGCGAGAGTTTCCTCTTCCGCCTCTTCCACCTTTAGCAATGACTGCTCGTTGTCCGTGTTCAACTAAATCAGCTATAACTTCCTTCGTTTCTGCATCTGTTACAATGGTACCTGGTGGAACTTTTACAATCATATCCTTTGAGTTTTTACCATGTTGACCTTTAGACATTCCATGCTCTCCGCGTGGTGCCTTAAAGTGACGTTGGTAGCGGAAGTCCATTAAAGTACGAAGACCTTCTTCTACTTCAAAAACAACATCTGCTCCTTTACCGCCATCTCCACCAGCTGGACCGCCTTTTGGAACATATTTTTCACGGCGGAAGGCAACCATTCCATTACCACCGTCTCCACCTTTAACATAAATCTTGACCTGATCGACGAACATACTTTGTTCCTCCCGTCTGTAGTATGTAGAAGTTTAATATCACATGACGAGAATCGCTCTGTTGCCATTACTCACTGAATGGCAAAAACACTTCTAGTGCGAGTTCCTGTTCTGAGACTTCATGAACATTTACTTCCATAGATGATTCTCTACTTAAGAATTCCATCAATTGTTCCTTCTCTGTTATTATTCCTCTAAAATCAAAAAAGAAACGGGTTCCATTTGATTGCTGTTCTATTGTCACTGATAAGTAATTTTCATGGAAAGTTTTTACACATGAATTGAGAATTTCAAAAAATGAAGATGTCCAATTCGTAATGATGTCATCACTGATCAAACGATTGCGGTTAGCTGAATCATCCAGAACCTCAAACTCTACCTGAAACGAGTGACTTTCCCAATTATAGGTGAGAAGCAAAGAGGCAAACTGAGGGATTTTCATGTTAGAAAGCTTGGATTGTTCTTGAGCTTCTACTACGATTTCATTAATAATTTCCTTAGCTCGATCAATTTTATTTAAAGCAAGATTACCTTTAATTAATTGAATTTTATTTAACCAATCATGGCGAGCGTGACCTAACACCTCAACCGTTGTCCAGTTTTTTTTCATATATGCACTCCTACTTTTACTACTGAAAAATGGATGTTATTTTTTATTTAGTTATTAATTGTAAATAGTCTGAGTTGATTGTAGCGGAGGGCACTTGACTCCTGCAGGATTAGAGGGAATGGGAGACCCCACAGGCGGTACGCCGAGGAGGCTCCCATCCCTCCCTGCGGAAAGCAAGTGCCTGGAGCGGAAATCAACGGGCAAAATATCGGGCTCAAATCTCAATAAAATAACTAATCAAAAACGGTCTTATTTATATAAAAAGATTGCTCTACTGCCATTTCTACCAATAATTTCAGAAGACTACATGGTGTTAGTATATCAAAAATGTATGAATGCGTAAGCTATTTTTCATAAATGTGGGAAAATAGATCATTATGTATGATAACTTAAATAACAAAACACTTAATTACATTATGAACGAAAAACTGAATGATAAGTATGTATGAGTAAACAAATTATATCAAAAAGAAAACTCTAACCACTAATGGTTAGAGTTTTCTCCATAAGCTTAAGCTTCTTGAGCTGTAGGGTATACGCTCACTTGTTTGCGGTCACGTCCTAAACGTTCGAACTTAACAACACCATCAACTTTCGCGAATAGCGTGTCGTCGCCACCTTTACCAACGTTTACACCTGGATAAATCTTAGTACCACGTTGACGGTAAAGGATAGAACCACCAGTTACGAATTGACCATCTGCACGCTTAGCGCCTAAACGCTTAGCGATAGAGTCACGTCCGTTCTTTGTAGAACCTACTCCCTTTTTAGAAGCGAAAAACTGAAGATCTAATCTTAACATTTATTCCACCTCCAACTGTTTAAAAGTTAGTTTTATATGTTTTGCGTAATCTCTCTCAATCGTTTGCAATGAAACAACCATGCCTTCAAGCAAAAGCTGAACTTTCTCTTGTGTATCCGAAGAGAGATTACTCGGAATGACACATCGGAGAAAGCCACCTTCACCTTGCTCAATGCCTGGTTCCACTCCTGTTAGAGCGATAACAGAGTTAATAGCTCCGAATGAAACAGCAGAAACTCCCGCACACACGATATCATTACCGTGATTAGCGAAAAGTGCATGACCACTCAAAGTGAACGATTGTATACGTCCAGATTCAGTACGATAAATAGTCGTTTGAATCATCATAAACCGCCTTAAGCGTTGATTTTTTCAATAACAACTTTAGTGTATGGCTGACGGTGACCTTGCTTTTTACGGTTGTTTTTCTTCGCTTTGTATTTGAAAACAATGATCTTTTTAGCACGACCTTGCTTTTCAACTTTAGCTGTAACAGAAGCACCTTCTACTACAGGGCTACCAACTTTAACGTTTTCGCCACCAACGAATAAAACTTTGTCAAAAGTAACTGTTTCACCAGCTTCAGCGTTTAGCTTTTCGATGTAGATAGCTTGACCTTCTTCTACACGTACTTGCTTACCACCAGTTTCGATAATTGCGTACATGAACTGCACCTCCTCTTAGACTCAGACTCGCCATCCCCAGGCGTTTTGCAAAGGCAAAAGCTTAAGACCTGTTCTGTGCGGTTGTAGCACGGGTGCTACAATATAACATGAAAATACTATCATAATTAGGCTAATGATGTCAATAAGAAAATCAATAACAAATGTATGATAATAAAAGGTTTTAGCCCCCATTTGTAGGAATGGAGGCTAACTTTAATGTTTATTCTACCCTTTATTCATTCTAGATTCAATGTCCTTAATATTCCCTAACTGTAAAATGGTGTAATAAGGTTTGCTGTGATTCATTATATAAAAATAAATATTCATTCCCAGTATCTCTTGTAACCTTAAAAGATGAATATTTTGTTCACCGGAGAAAATATGTTCAACTTCTGCCGTTGTTTCTATCAGCACAGCTTCATACTCCCCTTGCCGATACTCCCACAGTTCTCGTTCTAACTGAAAGGCGATCGTTTCAGGACTCATGACCCTACCTGTTCCTTCACAAACGGAACACTTTGTCGTTAAAGTTTCAGATATGGAATTCTTTGTTTTTTTCCTTGTTAATTGTAGAATTTCTAGACTAGTAAATCCAACCACTCTTGTTCTTCTATCATCTTTATAAAGGGCTGATTCCATCCTCCGCTGCACTCTTTGCCTGTCTTCATTCTCTTTCATGTCGATAAAGTCGATAAGTATGATGCCAGCAAGGTCCCTTAAACGAATTTGTCTAGCAATCTCTTCTGCTGCAAGCTCATTCGTTTTTACAACCGTATCTCTTAAATCACTTTTTCCAGAGAATTTTCCCGTATTGACATCAACCACTGTAAGTGCCTCTGTTTCATCAAAAATAAGATAAGCACCATTGGAAAGCCAGACTATTTTTTTCAGTGCTTTTTCTAATTCTAAATTTAAACCAAGTGATGAGAATAAATCTTCTTTCTTTTGATAAAATTGTACGGTGACGTCTTCTCTGTTATTATGTTTTGTTATCTGATTTTTTAAATCTAATTGGTCAACGATGGCTTCACCAGTATCCATTTTACTCATTACTTCTAAGATTTCTTCTATAAATGTATTTCTCTCAAGGAGAATACCAGCTTTTTTCATCGTTTTAGACATTTGAATGATTTCTTCATACTCATGCCTTAATTCAGTGATTTCATTCATTATTTCGTCTGGCGTCTGATTCTCACAAGAAGTTCTAAAAACAAACCCCTCGTGCTCTCTTTTCTGCTCATGTCCAAATTGTCTCCAGGCTTCCCTTACAGTGTCGGATTGAATTTTTTTGGAAACGGCAATATAAGCTCCATTAGGCATATAGACAACGGAAGAACCGTTAAACTCAATGATACCAGACAATCTTGGGCCTTTATTCCCAGTAGCATCTTTTTCCACTTGAACTAGGATTTTTTCCCCTTGGTGAGCGAAGGAAGAAATTCCTTTTGAGGCTTTACTTGCTTCAGTTGATGTAACAAATGAAGCCAGCTTATCACGATGCAAATAACCATTTTTCTCTTCACCAATATCAACAAAAACAGCATTCATGCCAGGAAGAACCTTCGTCACAACACCTAAATAAATATTGCCCACAGACGTTTGCTGTTCTGGTTGTTGAATCACTAATTTCTCTATTTTATTTTCTTTCAGTAATGCATACCTTTTTTCTCTTCCAACATAATTGACTACTAGTCGATCCACTTTAATATCCTCGCTTTATCCGCTTATCTCCCTCCTATTATCCCCTCTTAATATTGGTAAATCAAATCTCCTACTTTTGTGGTTAAAAGCTTATCCGTGAAGTATGCATGCAGCAGCTCATTTTCATCAATGGTCGCTTTTTCTTTACCATTTTTCTCAATGATAATAGGGTGCTTGTAGCCTCGTTGAAAACGTTCTAACACTTGAATCACTAATTCGTCTTCCCTGACTTTTAGCGGCTTTAAAGCACGAAGATCATTGTTTTTACCATAATGCCTTTCTAAAAGGAAACGAATAAAGACATATGGACTTTGTTTCCATTCGTGGTATAAAGAAAAAATTAAGAAAGAGAGTACAATCCATACGTTTAAATTGAGCGGCTCTGTCAGAAGAACAGCCATAATAAAAACAGCAATAGAACTTGCTGAAATGATAAGGGTCTTATTAAAAGCTGCAGGAAAGGAATCCTTTAAAGAAAGCCATAAAAAGATTAATTTCCCACCGTCTAATGGCCATATAGGTAGCAAGTTAAAAATGAGGATCATTAAATTATATTGGATGAACAGATGATAAAGATTTTCTGGCAAAAGATAAAATTCATACAAGGCAAAAGCAAGACCCATCATCCATATATGTTGGAGTGGTCCTGCTAAAATAACAATTGCTTCTTCCTTAAGTGGTCGATTCCCATGCTCATCCATTTCAGCTACACCACCAAAAGGAAGAAAGGAAATTTTCTTTATTCTCCACGAAAAAAAAGATGCTGCAACCGCATGTCCCATTTCATGTATGAAAATAATCAAAAGAAGTAGGGAAAGTTCAATAAAATGTGCGGTTGCAACAGCTAGAGCAACAACTAACCACAATAGTGGATGGATATGAATTTTTCTCAAAACTTGAACGATGTTAGTCAAATTGTATCACCTGGATCGGGTCTATAAAGTCATCACCTTTTTTTATAGCAAAATAAAAAGTCCCTTTTGTTCCATCCGCACCATCGGATGCTTTTCCAACACTATTACCCTTTTCAATAAACTCATATAAAGTAACGTCAATAGAGTCTAAGTTTCCATACCAAGTTTCACTTTTGTCGGCGTGTTGAACAATAACGGTCTTACCAAATCCTTCCTTGCTTCCAGTAAATCGTACAAATCCCTCATTCATCGCTTCAACAGGAGACCCTTTAGCCGTTTCAATGGTAATTCTTTGCCCGTTTGAGCCAAACTCCTCTAGAATCTTTCCGGAAGCTGGTAAAGCATACTGCTGTGTTAACTGTGGCTCCTCTTCTGCTTCCTTATCTTTCGTAAAAGGTAGCAATGCCAGTGGCTTACCAAATTGATCTTCATACCAATCCGAAATAGCAGCAAACTGAAAATCCTTTTCCATTGAGCTTGTAACAAAATTACGTACCGAATTTAACGATTCACCCTCATTTCGAAAAATAATAGCAATTACTAAAAATAAGCAAGCAGAAGCTAACACTTTAAATAGAAAAATCTCTTTTCGGAATAAAGGATGGGCCCCCTCATCAGGACCTCCTTCATAAGAAGATATTCTATCAAAACCATGCTTCTCTTCTTCCTCCGCCCAGAGCATCTGTTTATAATTTACGGTTCTCGGTCTAGAAGAATTTCCAGCCAGTCTCTCTCTTTCCCTTTTGCGCTTTTCGATCCTTCTCCGAATATCATCTCTACTAGAACGCATCTTTCCCCCACCTATCCATTAACCTTTTGTACAAGTCTATGAGTTGTCCAAGGGGAATATGACTAGGAGATTGATAAAATATCGAGTTGGACGTAAAAGACGCAATCAGACAAAAAAACTAGAAAACAAAAACCGAGGGAGGTTAATCTCCACTCGGTTATTTCACACCAAAAAACTTTTTAATTTTCGAAAACATTCCACTATTTTGGTCTTCTAATTGTTGTAAAGGCACAGACTCTCCTAAGATACGTCTGGCAATATTACGGTAGGCAATCGATGCTTTTGAATTCGGATTATGAGCAATTGGCTCACCATGGTTGGAGGCCTTAATTACTTCATCATCATCGGCAACAATCCCAATTAAATCAATTGATAAATGGGTAGTCACTTCATCCACATCTAGCATATCACCGTTTTTCATCATATGGCTACGAATACGGTTGATGACTAAACGAGGAGGTTCAATTCCCTCTTCTTTTTCTAAAAGACCAATAACACGGTCAGCATCGCGTACAGCTGAAACCTCAGGAGTTGTAACAACAATCGCTCGATCTGCACCTGCAACGGCGTTTTTATAGCCTTGTTCAATCCCTGCTGGACAGTCGATTATAATATAATCGTACTCTTGCTTTAAATCGTCTACTAGTTTTTTCATTTGTTCTGGCTGAACCGCTGTTTTATCAGCTGTTTGTGCTGCTGGAAGTAAGTAGAGAAGATCATCAAAACGTTTATCTTTTACTAAAGCTTGATGAACTTTACATCTTCCCTCTACTACATCTACTAAATCATAAATAATACGGTTTTCAAGCCCCATTACTACGTCTAAATTTCTAAGTCCGATATCTGTATCAACTAAACAAACACGTTTTCCTTGAAGGGCCAAAGCCGTACCAATATTTGCCGATGTTGTCGTCTTACCAACACCGCCTTTACCAGAAGTAACAACAATTGCTTCTCCCACTTTAGCGTCCCCCTTCCAATCTAGTTAAATTAGGTCTAAGATGCATTAAAACTTGTAATCTATCAATTACAATTTGCTCATTTTCGTCTATGTAAGCACATTCCATTTCTCGTCTATCATCATCCTGCATCATATCTGGAGCTCGATTCAGACAGTGACTAATTCTTAATTGTGAAGGCTTCATGATGGATGCAGCTATAACTGCACTTGTGTTTCCTTTACATCCTGCATGGGCCATTCCTTTTAAAGCACCCATAACAAATATATTCCCGCCAGCTACAACGGTGCCCCCTGGATTCACGTCACCGATAAGTAATAAATCACCAGGTACCTCTAAGACTTGTCCAGAACGAATGATTCTACTAACGGAAACAATTTCCGTTTCTTCTTTGCTTTTTTCCGCTTCTTCATAGGTCAGAACATTAGAATGAATAGAATCGCCTACTAGATTCTTCTTCTTTCTAATTAATTGACTAAGCTCTTCTTTTTGTTCCTCTGTTAAATAACGGTTTCCTACTTGTACATTCACAGTAATTAACGGAGTATCCTCATGTGAACGAGAGTTTTCCGTTAGTTTTGCGTCCAATTCTTTTTTTAACTCATCATAGGAACACATATCATCTAGATGTAGTGTTAATCCTGACTTCGTTCCCTTTATTAGCACGTTTTGTGTTTTTTTCATTTCAAGATGTTCACCTCAATAGAAACCCATTGTGCTCTTTAGTGAAGACTGCGCCCGTAATGGCAAGGATAAAGTTAACCGCTCTAAGAGAGTATAAATACCCTCCTATGAGCGATTTATAAACAAGCAGCCGTAAGAACACTAAATTGACACATTGCTTTCTTATTCCAGTTATATTAGGCGCAAGCTAGACGAATCTGAGTTTACCTAATTAGAATTCGACATTCACTAGAAAAAATCCTCTTACAATTATATTTTATCAGGAATGATGAACTACAAGCTAGATAAATCAGTTAAGATCCTCATTATTTTTACTCGGTACTATTATTCATTGGTAATGGCAGCCGTATATTTCTCAAATGTACGCTTTAAAGGGTACGCAAAAATAATGGCAAAAGCCAAATTTAAAATAATAGTAGGTAGCAATCTCAACTGTAAAAATGAGGTGAAGTCCATCGTTGTTAGCTTAATTAAATAAATGATCTCATAAACACTTAGTTCCAGTAAGGCTACACCAATTAAAGAAACGACAGTAACAATAACAATATGAGAATGAAAAACCTTCATAATCTTTGAAACGATATAAGCCACTAAAGGGAACATAAATAAATATATCCCTATAATTTCTGTATAAACAATATCAAACAATAATCCAAAAATAAAAGCATAGATAATTCCTTGATTTCTAATTCCATATATCGTTAAAAACAGGATAGCGATGATTAAAAATCGAGGAACTAAAATATTGGCACTATTAAACAACTCAGCCGGTAACAACTCTACGAAAATACTTTCTATTATAAAAAGGATTAGGAATATGGTAGGAAGAAGAAATTTCCTCACAGTTCCTCCTCCTTCTCATCAATCATTTCTCCTAAATCTGGTTGAAGCATCTCTCTTTTAACGACCATAACGTGCTCAATATCATAGAAGTTGGCCCCTGGCTTTAAATAAGCTGTTTGATTTAAGCCGTATTCGTCAGGAACAACCTCAACAACTTTTCCAATAGGAAGTCCTCTTGGAAAAATCCCACCAAGTCCTGATGTCATAACTAGCTGATTTTTTTCTATTTTCGCTTCATAAGGAATACGTTTCATTTTTAACAGTTCACGGTCTTTATCGTATCCCTCAATTGTTCCGTAATACGTTTTCGCTCCACCTTCAATGCGAGCTGAGATTCGATTGGTAGGATCCATTGCACTTAAAAGTTGAATCGTTGAAGTAAATTGACGAGTACTCTTTACTTTTCCTATCAATCCATTAGCTGTAATAACAGCCATATTACGTTTAATTCCATTGATTTCACCTTGATCAATAATTAACAACTCATGCCAACGATCTGGATTCCTACCAATTACCGTAGCTTGAATTGGTTTAAAAGCACTCAAGGTATCTTGTTTATCTAAAATTTCTCTTAGTTCTTTATTATCTTTTGTTAATTGTTGAACATCAGCTTCTAGCTTAGCTAGACCATCTAATCTTGCTTTTAATTGTTTATTTTCATCATAAGTATTTTGCAAGTCTGTAACATTTTCGAAAAAGCCAGCAACAAAATGTGCAGGCCTTGAAAATATAGTTTGAACCCAACCCGTTGTATCTTTTACAAACTGTTCCGGCCAGGTTAACCGATCTCGATCTCTTAAAGAAAAACCTATTAATGCCACGAGAATAATGATGCTGACGAGCAAAATAATCAGGCGTTTGTTCAAGAAGAACTGTGGCATTTCTAACACCTCGTTTAATTTTGTCCGTTTAGGCGCCTTTTACGATCAAGGCGCCCTCACATATGTTAGCGAGAATCTCTAGCTTTATTTTTAAATAAGTGAATATGATCTAGTGCTTTACCTGTTCCAATTGCCACACAATCAAGTGGATTTTCAGCGATTAATACAGGCATATTGGTTTCTTCACTGATTACTTTATCTAAGTTACGTAACAATGCACCGCCACCCGTTAGAACAATTCCACGGTCCATAATATCGGCTGCTAGTTCTGGTGGAGTTTTTTCTAATGTAACCTTAACGGCATCAACAATCGCATACACCGTATCATGTAAAGCATGAGAAATCTCTTTTGCGCTAATTTCAATGGTTTTCGGTAATCCTGTTAACAAGTCACGTCCACGGATTTCCATGTTTTCAATGCCTTCAGGGTCTCCAGCGCTACCAATTTCAACTTTAATAGCCTCTGCTGTACGGTCACCAATTAACAGATTATATGTTTTTCTAATATAATTTACCATGGCATCATCCATTTCGTCGCCAGCCACTCGAATCGATTGGCTTGTTACAATCCCGCCTAATGAAATGATGGCAACCTCTGTTGTACCTCCACCAATGTCAACAACCATACTACCAGTAGGTTCCCATACCGGAAGATTAGCTCCAATAGCAGCTGCAAATGGTTCTTCAATCGTATAAGCATCTCTTGCTCCCGCTTGACGAGTAGCATCAATAACAGCGCGCTCTTCAACAGCTGTAATTCCCGATGGAACACAAACCATCACATATGGCTTCCCTGAGAACATGCTTTTATTTTTTAAAGCCTGTCTTATGTAATATTTCATCATTACAGCCGTTGTTTCATAATCCGCGATAACTCCATCTTTCATTGGACGTAATGCCACTACATTTCCTGGTGTACGACCAATCATGTTTTTCGCATCATTACCGACAGCAACGATATTCTTAGTATCTGTTTGTAACGCAACAACGGAAGGTTCTCGTACGACGATCCCTTTCCCCTTCACGTAAACAAGTGTATTTGCCGTTCCTAAATCAATACCAAGATCTCTAGTACCAATTCCAAACATAGTTGTATCTCCCTTTCTGATACGATTCAAAGATAAGGTATTTATACCCGCTTTAATCAGTTTTTATAGTAAAAATGGTAATTTTATTTGAAAATAAAAGAGTTTAAAGCCTTTTGACTTCGAAGGATGCTACATGGGTAGTCTCAATTTGAAGTAATAATCTCTATGTGGATAAACTCTCTGTGGTAAAAATCACAAACATCATTATAACGTAACACCTGTTAAAATCATAGTGTTATACATATCCTTTTTCTTTCATGCTGACAAATTTGTTTTCACCAATGATGATATGGTCTAATAGGTCAATTCCTAAAAGTTTTCCGCACTCTAACAATCGTTTCGTTACCTCAATGTCCTCTCTACTTGGAGTTGGATCTCCGGATGGATGATTATGGGCACAAATGATCGAAGCAGCCGACCGACGAAAAGCTTCTTTAAAAACTTCCCTCGGGTGAACGATAGATGCATTCAGGCTTCCAATAAAAACGGTTTTCTTATGCAATACTTGATTTTTTGTATTAAGGTAAATACAAACAAAGTGTTCTTGAGATAAGAATCTCATATCATGCATCACATAATTTGCTCCATCCTCTGGAGACCTGATTACGTAACGGTCATTATATGCTAAGTTTGCAACCCTTCTACCTATTTCCACTGCAGCCAATACTTGTATAGCTTTAGCCTTTCCAATGCCTTTTATTTCAGTTATTTCATCTAAGGTAGCATCTTTCAACAAGCGTAAGCCTTCAAAGTGTGCTAAAAGACGATTGGCTAATTGTAGTACAGACTCATCCTTTGTTCCTGTTCGAAGCAGTAGAGCAATTAATTCGTGATTCGATAAACTTTCTGGACCATTTTTTTCAAACCGTTCCCTCGGACGATCCTCCTCAGGAAAATCTTTAATCATCATCAATTCTGTCTGCAAATAAAATTCCTCCCTTACCGACTAGTGGAAGGGAAGTCTCCTTTTTGAAATCAACTAAATAGGAAAAGGAAAACCTAGCTTCTTTAATTCTCGAACCGTTCTTGACACTGGTAGTCCTACGACAGCAAAGTAATCTCCGGAAATTTCTTTTACAAGTGTACTTCCAAAACCTTGAATACCGTACCCTCCAGCTTTATCAAACGATTCACCGGTGTTAACGTAACTGTTGATTTCTTCATCCGTTAACTCCCAAAACACCACATCGGTTTTTTCATAAAATTGGATGTCTTTATCTGGTGTTACAATGGAAACTCCCGTAAATACAGAGTGGGTGGTGCCTGAGAGCATTTTAATCATTTTAAATGCTTCAGCATGACTAGAAGGCTTTCCTAGAACTTGTCCTTCTGCAACGACAACCGTATCAGAGCCAATCACAAAAGAAGTTGGATATGAGGTTGCCACAAATTTTGCTTTCCTAGAAGCTAACTCCATAACAATTTCTTCTGGCGATAACACAGGATTGTAGCTTTCATCAACGTCACTACTGGAGACTTCAAATGGTATTTGAAGATTTTCAAGAAGTTCTTTTCGACGTGGAGAAGAAGAGGCTAAAATGAGGGAATGCATAAAATCACCTTACCTTTATTATTTCTATCGTATAGGGAGATACAACTTTATCGTAACAGACTTTAATAGATGAAACAATTTCCAACTGGGCTATTTCTAAAAATTATTTACGCATATATTAAGACGAATCAAGACTATAGATAGTTTCAGTTAAAACGAAAAAGAGCCTGTCGAATCAATCGACTAGACTCTCGTACTTTGTCCTATTTCCCGGAAAATATTCGAGTGGTGTAGAAATTTAGTACTAGAACATTTTGCACATTATAAAGCTTGATAGATGGCTAAGAAGTTTAATAGAGATTGTTGGAGGTCTTTCTCTACTTTTGGTTCTTTCTTTTTTCCATAGCTATTAACATGAATGATGGCATTGTCTAGTTCTTGTTTTAACTGTTGCAGTTCTTTTACTTTAATGTTTTTACTATCTATAGTGCTCCAGGCTTTGGCTTGTTCATTGATTGTTGCTAATAATTCATTTGAGATACTATTGGATAGGCTAATTTCTGCCGTTCCTTCAATTAACACTTCATACAGGGCGGGGGCTAGTTTTAGTAGTTCGCTCTCTACTTTACTACTGCTTTTCAAAGTACCTCCGCCGAAATCTACTTCCTTTGCAAAGGAATCTATTCCAGATTCTTTACCTAAGGTTTTTGCATTTTCTATATTGTCAGCGAGACCAATGAATAGGGCTGTCTGGTTGTTGATGTTAATTACTCTCGTTGGTACTCCTTTTTTTGAAACGGCTTCTTCTGCTTGATTCGCAGCATCTGTCGTACTAAAAACTCCACCTTGAACTATATATGAGGTAATAGTAGGGACTTCAACCTCAGAGGTTTCTGCTGCTGTTCCACCCTTATTCTCTTCTTTATCACCTGAATTATTATCAATAGCTACTCCAGGAGGAGTCGCGGTCTCTACTATTTTTTCCGTGATGACTAATTTAAGCATAATAAACCCAAAACTAGTTCCTAATAAAACAGCAAAAAAGACAGCAAAAAAGATAGAAGGAATAATACCATTGCGATTTTTTTTCTTAATAGAAGTAGAGAGGCCTTTCCAACCTTTCCCCTTTGGTGGTTTATTATTATTACTAGCAATTTTATATTCTTTTATATCCATATCGTCTTGATCATTTAGCTCTGGTAAAATCCAATCAAATTGGTCATCTTCAGCTTCTTGAGCAGCAGCGATTTCTTGGAAAGCGAGGGTTTCCTCCATTTTTGGAGAAACCTTTTCTTTCTTTTCTACCAAATCTTCTTGTGCTCTTATGCTTTCTTCTTCATTCCTATTTTCTTTCGCTTTGTTTTTCTCCTCAATCGGACGGTTTTTACCATTTATTTTAATTGTAATTGTTTTATGTTCAGACTTGTCCAAGAGCGTCCTCTCCCTCCGTGTCGATTGCTGGTTTGTATGTAATCCTATCATAATGACAAAAAAAAATAACAAGACTTTTGTCGTCTTGTTATAGAATGATTTCGTCAAATTTTTTAATCATTATTGACAATTAGCTTCGTTGAAAGATGACCTATTAAGATGGGGGACTCTTCTCCATCTTTAGTACATAGGTTTCGCCTTTCTCCTTTAAAACAGACAGCTTGTACTGTTTCTCCTTCAACAATAACATATGAACCATTCGTTTCCGGGTCGAGGAGATTTCTCGTGTCTGGATCTTTAATCATTTCAATATAGTCCTCATTGAATAATTCTTCATAGGTTATCTTGTTGTCAAGAATTGACTTATTTTGCAACATTCTTTCCTTTAAATAGTAACGGGCAGAATCTACTAAAGTATAAGAATTAGCAACTATTGCTTGATCACGAGCTTTCCCAATGACATTGAGTATAGAAATGACAGCAATAGCAGAAATTATTCCTAAAATTACAATCACCGCTAGTAATTCTATTAAAGTGAGACCTTTTTGGTTTTTTAAATATTTCAACTAGAACATTCCCCTCACTAAAGGCTATTCTCAGCTTTTAGCTACACTGGGTATTAGGTGTTAATCAATTAGCTTCTTCGGTGTCTTCACTATCAGTAAAATCACTAAAGCTGTTTAACGGGTTTTTTTTCTTGCTAGGTTTTGGAGCATCAATCTGTGGAAGCTCATTAATCAAATCTGTCAGCATAGGCATATAAAAAGCTGAAATCGATAATGTGTAAGTTAGCGGTTCATCTGGTTGTTCCAAATTTGTAATTTCTTCAGTACCTGTAAAATCAATTTTTTCAACAACTGTTATTCGTTCATTTCCTTCAATAGCTTGGATAAATTTCTCTAATTCGTAGTAACTTGGAGACTCAACAGTTAGATTAACTGTAACCTTTTTTACCCCTGATGGAAGAGGGATTGTATTATTCAATACATCATTTTCATTTCCCTTTTCTTCAAGGTCAACTTCAATCTCAGTTTCCGAGTCTACTTCTTCAGTTAGCTCTGTTAGCTCCCCATCCCCAAAGTCCATATTAATAATAAAGCTATCGGAAATGACTTCCGCCTTTTCTATTTGTAATAATAGCTTTTCAGTTAATAACTTCACTGGTACCAGTTTTTGAAGCTCTGTTGTGCTTTCAAATGTACTAGAATTTGTTTCACTAATTTTATTCTGAATTACCGATAGTAATTGTTCTTCTGTCTTCAGCTGCTTTACCTTATTATCAATTTCATTTTGTTTCGGTTGAATATAAAGAAAATATACTCCACCAAATAAAGATAGTAATAATGCTATAGATAGAATCGAAATTACTTTATCTCTAGACGATAACTTGTTCAAGAATCTTCTCCTCCTTGCTCCGAAGATTCTGTATTATCACTACTATCCAATTCTTCTTTTATGATTTGTTTATTAATTAATAATTTATATTCCCCAATATATCGTGGGGTGTATTTGATGATTTCGTCAGATTCTAAATCATCCATTTCTTGTTGTTCATTTAATTCTTTTGTAGTAACTGTTTCTAGGAAAACTTCATTAATCCAGTTAGAATCTAGTAAATTTTTTAAATAGAATGCAGCTTCTCTACTAGTATCAAATTGTACAGTTAATTTTATCTCTCCAGTTTCTTCATAAGTAAAAGACTGAATGAACCCCCGTTCTGGTAGTAAGCCAGTAAGATGTTTTATTAGAGGAATTGTCTTTATCGGATATTCTTTTGCCCAATTTACAGCATTTTTTAATTCAGTAACGGAATTTGACTCTTCAAATTCAATTATTTTCTGCTGCTCCTCAGCAATCACTTGCTGAGTTCTATTAATTTCATTGGTTATACTAGTAATTTCCTTATCATAAGAACCTTTTAACAAATATAATGAAGTCACTCCGGAAATTAGGATTATTCCCAATAAGATTACTAGCATTAGGAGGGTTTTATTTTTTGGTTCCTTTGTGGGTAAGAGATTTATGTCTACAAGCATGGCTACACCTCTTTTAATGCTAGTCCCAAAGCAAGGTAGTGGGATAATGGCAGTGCTTCATTTTTATCATTTAAAAAGGTTTCATTTTGAACGGTTTCAACGGATACATCAAACCGTCCTTCCAATTCAGTAATTATCAGAGATATTAGTGGGTGGTCACCGATTACTAGTATTTTAGTAACACTTTTTTTTCCATGATTTAATGTATATCTATAGAAATCCATAAGTTTACTAATTTCCTTATAGATGTCCTCAAACTGATAATTAAAAGTGTTGGTGTTTCCAATATAATTTAATTCATAAACTCCGTCTTGATTCAGTTTAAAATGCCAATTTTCTTCAAGAAACTCAGGTTGTAGATGATGCATGAGGATAGGCACATGTTTATCAAAAATACTTATATTTACTGTAGTTATATCGAATTGTACAGCCATTATCTGCTCATCAATATTGGTTTGTCCTAAATGGTAATATAGACGATATAAAGCCAGCGGTGAAACCTCCGCGCTAACAGGTGTTAATTTTAATTCGGTAAAGAGATTAGAATATTCCATTACTCTTTCTTCCGGAGCAGCAAATATAAGAATTTCTTTTTTATCATTGTTCTTTGACAATACTACAGCATCAAATACTGGTTCCTCAAAAGGAAGGTGAATACTAGACCCAAGCTCTAAATACAAATACCCTTTAATTTCATCGTCCTTTACATCAAGAGGGATATTTACTTTACGTATAATTACACAAGCATCCGGGACTAAAAACCTAACTTGTCTTTTACGTATTTTCCAATCATATATACACTCTTCTAATATATTAGACAGCGATTCGTAATCATTGATTTTCCCTTGAGTAATAATACCCTGTGGCAAAAATCGCTCCCCCCATTGATGGACAGTAGGGATTCGCGAATTTTTTAATTCGACGTAACGTATAGAATGATCATTTATAATTAAATTTATAATACGATTTTTAGATGGAAAGAGGGAGAAAGCCATATAAATTACCCCTTATTTTACAGTCCTGATGATAATAGATTTAAGTATGCGTTAATAATTTCACTACCAAAGTAATATGCTATCAAAGTCCCAACAGCAATAAAAGGGCCAAAGGGAATTGGCTCTCCTTTTTTTAATAATTTGAATGATAAGCCAATTATTCCAAATATTGCTCCAAATAGAGTGGCTAGAAAGAAGGATAGAGCTAGCGTCTTCATACCCACAACGAAACCAACTAAAGCAAATAGTTTTATATCTCCTCCACCCATTCCACCCTTACTAATTACAGCAATAAATAGAAGAGTAGAAAATCCTATAACGGCACCTAGAATTGAGTCCCACCAAGGATTAAGTGGAAAGAAAAAACGTTCAATTAAAAAAATCCCTGTAAACACTAGTAAAATTTTATCAGGGATAAGCATATAAGTTAAATCGGAAACAAATATAATAATAAATAATGAGATTAAAGTTAGTGCTATGAAAAGTTCTCCAGACCACCCTACAATAAGTGGTGCTGTTGCAAACAATATACCAGTCGAAAGTTCCATAATAGGATAAATGGGCGAAATGCGTGTCTTGCAGACACGGCATTTCCCCCTTTGGATTAAGTAAGAAAACACTGGGATCAACTCGATTGCGGTTAGTTGATGATGGCAATTTGGACAAGCTGACCTTGGTGCTACTATTGATTTTTTAATTGGGATTCTAAGGCCTACTACGTTGTAGAATGAACCGAGTAAAATGCCCAATATGAATAAGCAAGTACTAACTAAAGAAACCATATTATCTTACATTTGATCTCTTTAGATCTTCCTCTGATACTGCATTTCCAGTATCAAGCTTAACACCACGTTTTGAGTTAATTAGCTTTACCTTGTATGTTAACTTGTTATTACTATCGCTATTTATCGCTACAAAAGATTCATTAGCCGGACCCGTAGTAGCAGGATTTGTTACATCTGAGCCTGCTCTTAAATACGTGGTACTATTTCCATCCGGATCTTTTAATGTTTCTATATATCCTTGATCTTCAAGGTATTTTAATGTTACTATTGTCATGCTCCCAGCATTTGGAATAAGAGACTTATCCGATGTAACAGCTATTTTAGTGGAATTAATCATCTGCTGAGCATTCGCAACATGTGCATCCTTCTTAGAGTTATCTATTAACCCACCAATACTAGGCACTGCAATCGCAGCAATAATCCCCAAAATAACAACAACAGCTAGTAACTCGATTAAAGTCAATCCACGCTCATTTTTCAAACGTGCTTTTAAAGTCTTAAACATTTTACCCTCTCCTTTTCCTTAGTAAAATTTCACTATGATAATTGTACTCTATCAAAAATTGTATTATATTTAAAGCTTTTTCTATACAGTAAAATGTTAACATTTTATTACTATTAATGATTTCCTACTTGGTTAAATATTTCAAACATCGGAACCATGATAGAAGTAACAATAGTTCCGACTAATCCTGCCAGTACGACAATCATTAATGGCTCAATTAGTGATTTAATTCGGTCTGTGCTGTTTTCTACTTCTTTCTCATAGAAATCAGCCACCTTCCCAAGCATCGCATCTAAAGCACCGGTTTCTTCTCCAATTGCTATCATTTGAGTGATTAAAGGAGGAAATGCCCAATGCTTTTTCATAGGTGTAGTAATAGACTGTCCTTTTTCTAGGGAGTCCCTTGACTCGCGTATTACCCTTCCGATCACTTCATTTTCAACTACTTTTTCGACAATTGACATTGCCTGAAGTATTGGTACAGAGCTTGTAAATAATGAACTAAGTGTCCTAGTCATTCTAGCTAATGCTGCTTTTTGAAGCATATTTCCAAATACAGGGATACGCAATATAAACATATCTAAGTAATACTTTGTGTTCTTGTTTTTTCTCAAAATAGTTATGGTAATAATAAAACTGATAAAAATAAGAATAAATAACCACCAATACTTTTGCATAAATTCACTTGACGATAAAACAAATACGGTAATTGTAGGGAGTTCACCGCCGAAATCTGCAAACATATCAACAAAAGTTGGAACAACAGAAACTAATAAGAAAATAACAACTGCAATGGCAATGAATCCGACTACAACTGGATAAGCAAGAGCGGAGATCATTTTTTGTCGAGTTTGATGCTGCTTTTCATAATGCTCTGCTAATCTTTCTAATGTTTCATCCATATTTCCGCCAGCTTCACCTGCACGTACCATATTAGTGAACATAGCTGAAAATATTTTCGGATGCTTACCGGTTGCATCTGACAGGGGATTACCCTCTCTAAGCTCCTGTTCAACATCTTTTAACGCCTTTCTTAGGTACTTACTTTCAGTTTGAGTAGCAAGTATATTAGTTGAATCTACTACAGATACACCAGCCTTCAATAAAGTTGAGAATTGACGCAAATAAATAACGAAGTGTTGAAGTTTCACTGGATTTCCTATAGTTATATCCTTTGTAAAAACTGATTCAGGAACTTCAGTTATATCCAGTACTCTTACTCCCTCTGCTCTTAATCTCTCCATAGCTTCACGCTTAGATGAAGCATTGATAGTGCCATCTTTTTTTCCTTTACGGTCTCTGCCCGAATACTTAAAACGTGCCATATTAGTCTAACTTCTCCTGTAGAAATGGCTCAGCAACTTCTTTCGAAACATAACCGTTTTGAATCAGTTCCTTTATGCTCGCTTCTAATGTATGCATTCCGTAAGACCTAGAAGTTTGCATAATACTAACAATTTGATGAATTTTTTCATTTCTAATTAAATTTGAAACAGCCGAATTATTGATTAATATCTCTGTCGCTGCCTTTCTTCCAGCCTGATCAACGGATGGGAAAAGTCTTTGCGATATAATGGATACCAACACTGATGCTAGTTGTATTCTGATCTGTGGCTGCTGTGATGGAGGGAAAACATCAATAATGCGGTTAATAGTTGCCGGAGCACTAGAAGTATGTAGCGTCCCAAATACTAAGTGGCCTGTCTCTGCAGCCGTTATAGCCGTTTGAATCGTTTCTAAATCTCTCATTTCTCCAACTAAAATTACATCTGGATCTTGCCTTAAAGCTGCCCTTAAACCATTCGCAAAGTTGTTTGTATCAAAGCCCACTTCACGTTGGTCAATGATAGAATGATTGTGTTTATGCAAATACTCGATTGGATCTTCTAAGGTGATAATATGCTTTCTACTATGTTGATTCATATATTGAATCATTGATGCTAGAGTAGTTGATTTACCACTTCCAGTTGGCCCAGTAACTAGAACAAGACCTTGTGGCTTTTCCGTAATTTTCTTTAATACCGGAGGAAGGTCTAATTCCTCAATGGTTGGAATTCTCGTAGGTACTACTCGAACAGCCATTGCAATACAAGAGCGTTGAAAATACGTATTTACACGAAATCTAGAGACGCCAGGGATACCATATGAAAAATCTAATTCCCCATTCTCCTTAAAACGTTCCCACATATGTGTAGGTATAATTGATTTAGCCATTTCTTCAGTATCAGTTGGTTTTATAATGTCTTTACCATATTTCTTTAAAGTTCCATTAATTCTCATAACAGGTGGTACTCCAACTGTTAAATGAATATCAGACGCCTTTAATTCAAATCCAGCACGAAGTAAATAGTCTATCTTTTCCTTCACTTTCTACTCACCTCTACTCAGGTATTGCAACTCTTAGTACTTCTTCTGTTGTTGTTAAGCCTTGCTTGATTTTTAGTAATCCATCGTCAATTAAGAAAACGGTTTTATATTTCATGGCTAGCTCTCGTAATCTCGTAAAAGATTCTCCATTCATAATCACTCTGCGCATTTCATCGTTTATTACAAGTATTTCATGAATGGCTAGTCTTCCTTTATAGCCAGTCATATTACAGGAAGAGCATCCTCTACCTCGTGTAATTGTATCTACTTTCATTCCACGTTTGGCAAATATATCAATTTCTCTTTTTGTGGGGGCTTGTTGCTCTGCACAATCTCTACAAACCTTTCGGACTAGACGCTGGGCTACAATACCACTTAATGATGAGGCCACTAAAAATGGTTCTACTCCCATATCTAGTAGCCTAGTTATTGTACCTAATGAATCATTAGTATGGAGTGTACTTAACACTAGGTGCCCTGTTAGTGATGCTCGTATAGCAACTTCTACAGTCTCTTTATCCCTTATTTCTCCAACCATAATAATATTAGGATCTTGACGTAGAATAGATCTTAGTCCTTTAGCAAATGTCATTCCTACATTTGAGTTTACTTGGATTTGATTTATTCCTTCTAGCTGATATTCAACCGGATCTTCTATCGTAATGATGTTGACTTCTTCATTGTTAAGTTTATTTAGAGCTGCATAAAGGGTAGAAGATTTGCCTGACCCTGTTGGCCCAGTAATTAGTACTATTCCGGTGGGTTTCTCAATCATTTCAGTAAATCTTTTCATATTTAACTTATTGAATCCAAGTTTGTTTAGATCGTTTAAGGCACTTCCCATATCAAGGATACGCATAACCATCTTTTCTCCATAAACAGTAGGAAGTGTAGATACACGTAAATCTATCGGATGAAAATCGAGGTTTATTTTAATTCTTCCATCTTGAGGTACACGATGTTCTGTGATATCTAAATTTGCCATTATTTTAATTCTTGCCGCTAACACACTTTGCATGTGTTTTGGTAAAACCCGTTCAACCCGTAATACACCGTCAATCCGATATCTCACAACAACCTTCGTCTCTTGTGGATCAATGTGGATATCACTTGCTTTTAATGCCGCAGCGTTTGATAACAATTGATTAACTAGTCGGACTATAGGTGAATCCTGATCTGTAATTTTCTCTTCTTGACCATTTTCTATAGAAGGAAGGTCACCAAGCATTTCTTCAAAGCCTTCGTCAATATCATAATACTTATTTATAGCCCTTATAATATCGTCTTTAGTAGCAATCGCTGTTTCTATTTGAAAACCTGTTGATAATCTAAGATCATCAATGGCAAAAAAGTCCATTGGATCGGCCATAGCCACGAAAAGCTTATCCCCATCCTTTTTTAATGGAATTAATAGGTTTCTTTTTGCAATGTCTTTTGGTATTAAACTAAAAAGCTTTGTTTCAAAAGGATAGCGGTATAAACTTATATGTGGAATGCCCAATTGAAACTCTAACACTTCAATTAACTGCTGTTCGGTAATGTGCCCTCTTTGTAATAATGCGTCTCCTAACTTTTGACTAGGGCTTTTTTCTAATAAAGTAGACTGAAGCTGATCTTCAGTAATAAGACCAGCTTCAACTAATAAATCCCCAAGTCGTTTTCGGGTTTGTTTCATATTCATATCCCCGCTTTATAGAGATTATTTTGCTTCTTCATTTGGTTTCCCCCAAAGATCATCTTCTTCCATTTCCTTTTGCTTTAGATCTTTTAGGTATTCGTAAAAGTCCTCTACCATATTATCTTCACTATCTGTCTCTATATCTTCTTCATAATCTAACTCTGTGTCATCTTCATTCTCAATAGAATCATCCACACTATTAATAGGATTTTTACCTACTAATGGGTGAGATTCTATCCGGTAGATTGGAGGGTAGAAGTCTTCTGAAATGAATTCTCTCTTTAGAATTTCACCTTTTTCATCGGAATACTCTCTATAAACCTTAATTAACTGACCATCTTTTCCCTTATTTACTATTTTAAATTTATCTCCAGTTAGTTGAGGAGTATACTGCTTTATGGTTTTTGGCTTATATTTCTCCTTACCTTCTGTAAGAATAGTATACTTATTCAGGAATTGAGGACCCTTTAATTGAACGATTAATCTTGTATTATCTATCAACAAATCTATTGAATAACCATAATCATTTGGATTTGCAAACAGTAAATCTTTATTTTTATCAGCATTAACATTGGCCTCAAAACCAAGATTAGCATATTTCGGTAATTCTAGACTTGTATGTCTTTCAATAATTGAAAAATTTGTAGGTAAAATTACCTGATATATTGCTGTACCCAATAAGCTAAGCGAATAGGTTGATAATTTACTAGTCTTATTCTCTTTTAGATAACTTAACAATGAAAATTGAGAGTTAGGAGGGATTTCAATAGTTACCTCTCCTAGTTCACGAATCTCTCTAGGTACTGCTTTTAGTTTCAAATTTGCTTCCGTTATTATACTTTGTTCGTTAAATTTATCCTTAACTAAGAATTCTTCTAGCTTAAATTTATAAGCTCCAGGTTGTAACACTTCTGCACTTAGAAGAAGCTCCTCGGTTAATCTATCTATATCAATTATAGACAGATCTAAAGAAGGAGAAAGAGATTGTAAAAAATGTTCAAAGGAGTCTACGTACACTATAAGGTTATTTTGTTCTTTTTGATTGGTTTGGGCAATGGTTGTTACAATATCAAACTCAAAATTAGTTATATCATAAGCTACACTTTTTTCACGATATTGGATCACTATAGTTGTTTCTGAAAGCCATTTATTTATTTCATCAGCAAGTAGCAAATCTACTTCGCCTATAGTTTTCCCTTCTACGGATAAGGGTCCAATCTTGGTGTTTTCTTCAAAGGTATCGTTTTTATCTAAGATTGAGCTATAAGCTAATGCACCAAAATGTGAGAAACAAAAGATATAAGTAGTACATATAATCAGAATTAGAAACAGCTTAGTTACGTGCTGATTCCTCACATTTATGGCCTCCTTTAAACGACTTCAACATTCATAGATAGTTCAACAACTAGACTTGGACCTTCAGCCTGCGCTTTTTCAATTAATTCAGAAGTTAAAACAGTTCCTTCATGAAAAATTATCTTTCCATCCTTATCTAGGATATCTTTCATTACTCTTTTTCCGTTTAGCAGTTCAATTTGCTTTTCTTTTAGTGCCTTAATTTCTTTTTCTTCCTTGTAACCTGTTTCAGTTGAAAGAACATCAGTTAGTTCATCCTCTACATTTTCTTTTCTATCTAAATCTTCGACAGAATCTAGGAAATTCAAAGAGGCATCTTCCTTAACAATAATAATATCTTTACCAAAAGTAACAACAGAATCTGAAGCTAGAGCTACTTCTTTGTCCGTTACTTTTAACTGCATACCAAGAATGATTCCAGAGTCTTGATCGACGAAGAACTCAATAACTTCTCCAACTAACTCGCCTTTTCTAGTCATTACTTTTGTATTAATAATTTTTATTTTCTTATTTACAAGTTGGTTAGCAATTGGTATTTCATTTAAATCAATAACTGCATTTTCACTATCTACAGTTACGGCATACTCTCCAATTCCTACAACTTTTTTAAAAGGAATTGCTTTTACACTTACTTGGAAGTCTTCATGTTCGATTGTTAAGAAATCTACAGTTCCTTTTTCTGGATTAATAACTAAAGATTTTACTTTTCCTATCTGATTACCATCTGCAATACTAATAATAGGTAAGCCATTTATTTGAGTACTTTTCTTCATTAATAAAGTCACCACACCTAACTATAAATTTCACGAAACATTATTTTACTGTAGAACATTTTATCACGTTCTGGGAAAATCGTCGTGTTTTTTCAGCAATATTGTTCGTATAAATATTGAATTTCCATTTCCAATACTGGATAATCTTCCATTTTATCTATCAAATCTTCTAACAAGACTTTTAACTTAGGTCTTTCTTTATGTGTAATATAATGTTGAATAAGTAAGCTTGCGAAAGTGTAATATTCTTGAACTGACATATCAGGGTGTAAGTGTTGAATAATAAGACTTTCATACTCTTCGAGCAACATTGTCTTTCTAGCTACATATAATTGATCTACCATTGTCTGAAATAACTTTTGTTGAAGTAAAGTTTTTTGCCTTTGTTTTGTCTGTTCTTCCATATCTTCTAATTCGTCGAATACAGGTGATTTAAATAAGTTTTCCTCCTGCAGTTCTTCTGTAATCATTACATGATGTATTTCGTCATTTTGTTCACTTCGAGGCTGATTCAATTCCCCGTTATATGCGTTATTAGAATCAAAACTAACAGCAACTTGATTTAAAACCTCAATATATGGGACATCTTTTATTCGAGAATCTTTCTCGTTATTATTAATTTTTCCTAATTCTCCAATATTGTAACCTTCTTCTTCCAAAGTACTTTCTTCAATTTCAACTTCTGTTAATATAGGTACACTCTCATATTCCTTTGAGTTTAAATGCTCCTGTTTAATTTCCTCTATATCAGTTAAAATGGGTATCTGAATGTTCTCTAGTGCATCGGTAATGCTCTCTCCATTATCAATATTTATTTCCTCAATTACATCAAAATCTAACTCAGAAACATTGGAAGCTATGATGCCCATGCTGATTTCTTCCAAATTTAATTCTTCTATATGATAGTCGGAGTCCTGAATATCCAATGGAATATTCTCTCTATCTTCACCTTCTGGATTAGAAGTGTTAACTTGATTTTCTTCTAAGAGTAATGTTTCTAAATCCAAATCCCCTTCTAGTAATTTTTCAATATCAGACATATAACCAGACACTTCATTTTCAGCACTTTCATCGTGGTTAATATCAATAGTGGATATTGGTTCTTGAATTGTACTCTCTTTGTCATTAAAAAATTCAATGGAGTCTTCAAGTTCAGCAATATTTAAAACAACATCCTGCTTAGGAACCTTTGGTTCTACTGAATCTGTTACTTGTATTTCATCAATATTAATTCCCTCTAAATCTACAAAGTTTTCTGCTGAATTAAAATTACTTTTCTGCTCATTTTTATCGATAATTGATTCAAATTCTTCCAAATTAATCTCATTTAATGAATGCTCTAGATTATTATTGATTTCTAATTGTTTCGGTTCTACCTTGGTTTTAACGTTGTTAAATTCTTCAAAATTAGTAATCTCTTTGTCTACTAATACTTTGTAAACCTGCTTACCAAATCTCCTATCTATTACATATGTAATTAAGGATAATAGTAATAGTAATATGAGTACTACTTGCCACAATGGATATTGGTTTCTGGTAAGTAAACCAAGGTTTGCTAGAAATAACGCAGTAACAATAAGGGTTATTTTCCCTTTTTTCGAGAGCCCTAGAGGTAAAAAGTATACTATAGGAACTAGAATTACCAGTGCTGCAATTGAAATTAAGAATTCCTCCATTTTTTCACCCCTTTTAAATAAGTATAAAAACCTACTAATATCTATTTTCTACAATTTCGTGGAAAGTACTATTTTCGTCCTATATAGACATTTCTCGACTCTTAAATATTGTATAATAATATTAGGTATTTTGAAAGAAGGCGAGTAAATGATAAATAGTAATTTTTTTCGAAATGATGCAGGTTTAACTTTACTTGAAGTACTACTGTCTATATCCATTCTAGGAATTTTATTTATTTCTATCCTAGCTTTTTTTAATCAAGCTTATTCATATACAAAAGTAAACGAAAATAAGACCGTTGGGATTAATGTAGCCAGAAATGTTTTGCATTACGTTGAGCAGCAGGACTTCCAAACCTTTAAGAACTACTTGGAAACTCCTTCTGTTGATAAAATTACAATAAGAAGTTGCAGCGAAAAAAGCTCGAATACTCCCGATAATTTATACTTTTCGGATGCTGATATTTGTAATGGGTTCTTCTCAAATAAAATTAACAACGTTACCTTTACTACTGAAGTGATTTTATCGGAACATCCTATACATCCTGAGTACTTAATTTCTGCCCTAGTTAGAGTAAAATGGGGTGACCATGATCAAGAGGCAATAGCTGAGGGGTTAATAAAAAATGAATAAATTATTAAAAAATAATCAAGGTATGACATTGATTGAAGTTTTAATAACGTTAGTAATCATGACAATTATTTCGACTGTTATATATAGTGTATTTATCACTGGTATAAAACTCTATCAGAAGATAGGGATAGAAGGTAAATTAAGAGATGATGCAGACTATATTGCAACCATGTTATTAAATGTTCAATATGAAAATAGCCCAAACTATGTAGATAACTATTCCAATGCATCTACTGGAGATAAAGGGATTCAATTAACAAGACTAAGGGAGAAAACAGTCAATCGCTATCTCGTGGAAGACTCCAACGTGATTGACACTCAGATAGTTATATACTTTGACAGTGTTAAGAACAACTTCTTTATAAAAAAATGCGGCGGAGAATGCGGCCTTAGTGGCGTTCCCGAAAAAATTCAAGAGATTTCCACTGAACATTCTAGTAACAGCACAGTAACAGCAAATGGAGTTACTGAGCATTCCTATGTAGAAATTAACCAGTGTACAAAAAACGATTCGGTTGGTAAATGTAAACACGGAATCATATCTTTAAATTTAGTTTTAACAGATTCTAAACAAAGGAATCTATTAAAGACAGAACCTATAATTTTAAAAAGTACATTCGGCTTTTAACTGGAGTGATTTTATGTTTAAAAATGAAAATGGTTCTTCTCTATTAGTGGTATTGCTCATGATGCTAACTTTCACAGTACTGGGAATATCAATATTATCGGCAAGTATTGGAGGAGCAAAACGAACTTCGATTAGAGAAGATGAAGTGACTCATAATCTAGATGCTATTAAAGAGGTTAATGAAGGTATTGCCTACATTAAGTCAACTATCAACTCAAAGTATACTGCGACAATGGATATAACAGAATATCAAAAGGTTATAGAAGAGATTCTATCAAATCCAGCTAAATATGAAATAATCGATGTAAGTACCAATTTTAATATTGATTTAAATGTAGATTATACAAGAGTTTTTGATGTGTCCTCTAGCTATAACTCTGCGGGTAATAAATATACTCAGAGGCTATATGTTACAGCAATGCCAAGCTTTTTAAAGTATGCTCTGGGCTCTAGAAAAGATCTTACTATGAATGGCTCCATTTATGTAAAAGATGGAGATATCTACGCTAACGAAGCATTATTCTTAAGTGATGAAGCTAGATATATATTTAATAGCGAGAGAAAAACTAGAAAAACGGAGTTATCAATAGCAAGTCCTAATAGTAACATTGAGATTTATGGTCCTATTCAGTATTGTTCTACTACATCCTGTTATAGGGACTCAGAGATGAATCCAAGACATCCTAGTGCATGGAGAACTATACAAGTTAACGAGTTGTCCAAAGGTTTTGAAAAGGAAGAGTATACACCTAGGTATTTTATACCTGATGAAAAATATATCGAGGTAAATATTCCAAGGACAATGATTGATAAGCTAATTGAATTGGGAGTGAGTGCTACATACATTGAAACTAGTAATAGCATTCAATTCAATCAACTTTCTTACATGGTAGAAAACATACTCAATACTTCGGAAGCTACAAATTCAAATAAAAGTTATTACATTAATAAAGATATTTTTATAGAGCCTAATAGTAGAACCTTCGGAAATGAGCCACTATTTAAAATAGAAAAAGGCCAATGGCTAATTATTGATGGTGATGCTCATATTGAAAATATAGGGACAGAAAAATTAAATGTACAAGCTAATCTACTTATTACAGGTAATCTCACTATAAAAGGAGATGTGGCGTTTGATTCTACGGTCTATGTATTAGGAAATGCTGATGTGATAGACGCCAATATTACTGGTTTTTCTTACGATAATGGAAATACAGGTGAACTAATACTTCTTAATGAAAAGACCTTGAAAATTGCTAAAATTAATAAATTTTCAAATCCAGACTTTTCAAGTTACAAACTTAATGCCTATTTCTATACCGCTAGTGATGCTCAATTATATGCAGTTGGTTCCTATATTTCAATTACAGGTGGTTTATTTGCTAGAGGCGATTTAGAAGTCAATAGCTTCCGTGGAACTGTGAGCATAGGTAGTGAAGACTTAAATTTTACACCTTCGAGAATTATAAATGATTCACGACTAGTAATCTCAAATAATAAAACACTGTTTATTAATCAATCACAAGGTCTACCTAGAGTAAATCAGCTATTATTCCTAACTGATCCTATAGAAAAAAATTAAGGGTGCTTCGTCTACGGAAGCACCCTTTAGTATTAGTACAAATCTCCATTACTATTTTTATCGTCGTTTTGATTTACTATTTTTATTTCCATTTCTGTTTTGAATGTTTTACCTTCAGCTTCAAGCTCAGCTGTAACGGTTACTGTACCTAATCTCTTAGCATAGAATTGACCATCCTCGTTAACGGATGCAAGGTCATTATTATCTACTCTAAATGAGATACTACCAACTCTAGTCGTTGTATTGTTAGGTAGTTTCTTTAAATATCCTTTCAAATTAAGAGTGCTTCCTTTTCTGACTTGTTTAGTACTCGGATCAAATTTTATCCCCTGTAGCGGCGAAAGTACTATAACTCTTAAATCTGTTTGTGCATTTCCATCGTCTGACAAAACTTTAATCGATGTGGTACCAGGTTGAACAGCCTCAACCGTATTTCCACTAAACTCTATAAATTGATTAGAATCCTTTATCCATTTAAATCCTTTGTCCGATGCATCCTCAGGAGATACAGTGACTTTTACATCACCTAAATTATAGGATTGACCAACATTTAATGTAACTGTAGCTGGATTTAATGTTATATTCGTAACTTTCTGCTTTACAATTACTTTAGTTGTTTTAGTAATAGGTTCACCATTATCAGATATTCCTCTAAGAGTAATTGTTGTTTCCCCAGCTTTCAATCCCTCGATTTTCCCGTTTGTTTTATCTACATTTATGATAGAGATATTTCCTAAATCCCATATCAGATTATTTCTGGCACTTTCTGGCTGTACTTCAATTCGATAATCAACCTTTTCACCTACATATAGGTTAATCTGTTCCGGGGCCGAGATAGACTTAACCGGGTTAATTACTTCTATTTCAATCTCCACCCAAGAATCTCTAGAAGGGTGTATAGTTCCGAAAATATCTTCGACCCTAACCTTTAATTTTGTTATACCTTCATTTCTTCCGGTAATAATCCCGGAATTATCTATTGTTGCAATGTTCGTGTCTAGAAGGTCCCATCTTATTTCTTTAATTAATCGTTCTTCAATAGCATTATCAGGGTCAAAAACTAAAGGAACCTTTTTGCTGTCAGCACCAACATAAAGGGTCATTTTGTTCGGTGCTGTAAAACCTTTCATCCCATCCTTTGCTTCAAAAAGCAAGTTAGGGAATTTATATTGTTTTTTTGTTGTTGTGTTTTCTATTACATTAGAATTATTCAATTCATACAAACCAGAATTTGTAGGTGTTATAAAAATATCAAAGTTTACTGGTTGAGCTATATAGCTTCCATTAGGTTGTTGTGTATATAAAATGTCAGGAATTTCACCTTTAATAGATGTCTTACCATTGGAAAGATTGCGAGTTACTAAACTTAATCCTGAAACGTCATTTGTTTCAATTTTAATTCCCGCTGGAAATTCTTCTTGAAATGATAATCTAACTTTTTTATTAACCCCACCGATGAAGCCAACTAACTTAGCAGTAATCCTTGCATTGGTACCATTACGATCATTGTAATGAAGATTGGAAAACTGAGCAATTTTCATTACTTTTTTGTAGTTATCTATGATTGGGAGATAGAAAGTCTCGTGACTTTCTATAGAATCGAATCCTTTTATAACCGGACCTAGATTTTTTCCATTTACAAATGGATTATTATTTTTATTTATGAGATCCTCTAAAATTAAATTCATCTCTTTTATGGAAACGTATTCTTTTTGTATGTCTTCATATACTCCATTTGCAATGCGACTCTCTAGTTCATTAGCACTCTGATTACCAACAAAGGACACTGCTTCTCCATTTACTAAATCTGTTGATTCTAGAAGAGTAATGTTAGAGCCTACAAGTGATTCAGTCAGATGATCATCATATAGAGCAATTGGCTTTAAAAGTTTTGTATTGAAAGTCTGTTCAGGTAAATTAAGTACCTTTGGATTAATAGCATACTGAATCTTATATGGTTCACCAACTTTAAGTTGGTTATGTGTAATCTGTCTAGATAATCCAAAGTCTGTTTCCTCTTTTTCAACTTGAAGTCTAAAGTTTTTAAACCTTTTGGCTCCTTTTTGATCACTAACTTCTATTCTTATATCAATCGATCCACCTTGGTCTAGCCCATGTTTATACATATAAGGAACAATTGATCCATTAGGAATCTTGTTTTTCTCTAATACAAGTTGATTATTAATATATAATTTTGTATCAAGAAAACGATCAACTAAATCTAAGTCTTCTACTTGATAAGTAATGTTAATGTCTTGATATGATGGAATTTTTTCATTTTCCTTAGGATCTAGCAACAAGATTTCTGGCTGGTGATTAGAACTCAGAAATGATCTATACAATGTATTAACAAATAGCCTTTGTTCTTCAGAACTAAAATTATTCGTTGTATGACCAGCACCGGAATAAGTAATATTTTTATATGAATAGATATAATAGTGATTCCAGCTATCATCATTATCCCTATGCTTTGAAGTTAAATTGTACCAAGGTGTGACTTCAGGATCTTCAAGATTAATAGCAAAATATTGGGAATGAGTATTTGCTACATCAATTGCTTCACTTAGTTTATAAGGATATTCTGTAATTAATCCTTTATTGACCTGTTTTATCTTTGTTGTAGTAGCTACGCCGCTACGGCCAAAATTATGTTCTACATAATATTTACCAGGGTTCTCTAGTTTTTCCGCTAAAGTCGTACTGTTTGTAGCAGTTTTAAGTTCATAATTCTGACCAGATAAATCAAATAAATATTTTAACCAATTGTTGGTTGCTAGTAGTACGTCATTATTTGAAGAACTCCGGTCTCTCCTGAATGTGTCGTGAGTAAGGAATAAGCCTTGTCCTGTTTCGACATATTTTCTTAACTGTTGAGCTGCTGCAGGCGTTATTGACTGATCTCCATATTGATCTTTAAATCCAAATACAATCATGTTGTAGTAGCCATCGTTAATCTTGCTATAGCTTTTTGAACTTGAATCAGGCTTTATAAATGCATCAATAGTTACAGTATCAATTATCATCTTAAATTCATTTGTCTCGATTATATTGTTTGCTTTATCAGGAATTGAATTTAGGACATTAATTAAATTTCCTGATCCATTAGTAGGTAACACCTGGAGGATTTTTATTTCAACCTTCTCACCTTGAAAATTGAATGAACCTTTTCTAATGTCCTTTAAATCTGTCTCATTGACTAACTCTAATTTCCAAAACCTAGGGCCAGAGTAACCCTTTGGAAGTCGATAGGATAATTCGTATTCATCTTGAAGTCTTGTTAAGCTTCTAGCACTCTTGGAGACTAGAATTTCCTCTTGTGAAAATCGGTTATTGTAGTCTAGGTCAATGTAAAAATTAGCGGTTAGTTGATCTGGGTTACCTTTTAAAATCTTAAACTTAAATTTCATTTCCGTTTTAACTTTAGGGTTTTCGTTATTTGTTGTACTTACAGTAACATCTGAAATTTTAGGCTTAATCATTTGAGGTTCTATTTGCTTTGTAGGAAAACTCGTTAAGTTGTCAATCACATACACATTTTTTTGAGACAGAATCTCAGATTTGAAAAAAGTATCTTTTAATATAGATTTTTTATCTTCCTGTTTAAGGAATTCGGAAGATTGGTTAGCTATGCTACTATGCATGATAAGGGGCAGACCCTTATTTACATAATATCTTAATATTTCATCAGCTTTTAATTTAGTTATATCGTTCATTACACCTAATGTATTATGTGATTTTTCCCTTGCTGTAGTTGAACTTGTAAGCAAGTTTAACTTAGATGTATCTTGTGTAAAGGGATTTGGGTCTAGTGTTGGAAGTGCTGGACTATATGTACCTTCTCCTATATAAATGGCATCATAGAGTCCATCTATATCGTTACGCTCAGAAACAAATTCCTTCATCCTTATTTTAGTGACTTCATACAAATTAACATCTAGAATAGACCTTAATTTACTCTCACCGTTATCTACAATTTCAAGTATATGAAATTTTGACGTATTGGCTTTTACTTCTTGAACCGATATACTTCCTTGTAATATGACTGAGAGTATTAATATTAAAACAATTGTCAATTGGCTAATCTTTTTCACTTTTTCCACTCCCCTCAATTATTTTTACCAATTCATTATTATTATTCATTTTAGCTAAATCAATTAAACTGTGGTCTCCTGACACCTTTATATCTTGTTTGGAATTATATGATAATAATAGTTTAGTTGACTCGGTTTGGTTTGATAGGATAGCGTAGGCTAACGCGCTGTAGCCGTCAACATCTACTACGTTAATATCTGCACCTTTATTTATTAACAGTTTAACTATTTCTGTTTGTCCATTTTGAGCTGCAATCATAAGAGGAGTTAACATAGTCGAGGTAGCTGTATCTACAGAAGCACCCTTTTTTATAAGGATCTTAACTATTTCTTCATTATTTTTAGAAGCAGCTTCATGTAGGGGAGTAAACCCTTCCATATTAGCAACATTAGGGTCAGCATTATTTCTAAGCAATAATTTAGCTAAATCATTATTATTTTTGGTTAACGCTAAATATAAAGGAGTCATAGAAAAATTATTTAAATCATTTATATCAATTAATTTATTAATAATTATTTTTTCAACTAACTTTTTCATATTATTTTCTGCAGCTATGTGTAGAAGGTTATTCCCTATATGATTCTTCATATTAAGGTCGGGTGCTTTTTCTAACAATGAAATTGTAAGTTCTTCATTTCCAATACTTCCAGCGTAAAGAATTATGGGTTCTTTATCTTTAATCTGCTCATTAATATTCTTTTTTGTAACTAGTTCAATAACTTTTGAAGTGTCCCCTTCTTGAATATACTTGTAAATATCTTCTTGACTATCAATACTAGATTTATTGTAACAACCTGTTAACAAGATTAATATAGTTATAAACATTATTAATCGGCGCATTCAAACACCTCATATTAGTTTATTTAAAATATGTTCTACTAATCATTTGTTCCTATATTTAATTATACCAATTTACCTATGTCTTCAACACCATTATTTATTACTATTTTGCAACAAAATAAAAATTCCCTGTGTCAGAAATTACACAGGGAATTCTCACTTAATATACTCTGCAACCCGATTCCGACCTGCCCGCTTCGCCCCAACATACAACGCCCGATCCGCATGCCTAATCAACGCCATCGAATCATCCGCATCTTCCGGAGCAGTTGCCACTCCAATTGAAGCCGTAATGTTCACTTTAACATAATCACCAGCAATACAATCTAAATGCTGGGCCAAAGTAAACGGTTCTTCTGCAATGGACCTTCTTACAAGCTCAGCTAGTTCAAGTGCTTCATATTTATCAATTTCAGGCAAAAGTACAACAAATTCCTCTCCACCGTAACGTGCGACCGTACCTTTAGAGCCGATTAGTGCTCTAAGTCTTCCAGCAAGTTCAAACAAAATCTCATTCCCGCTTTGATGCCCATAAGTATCATTCACACTCTTAAAGTGGTCAATATCTAGGATAATCAATGAGAGTAAATTTCTTTCGCCTACTTCAAGTTTATTGAACTCTTCACTTAGTAAGTTATCAAAGTAGCGATAATTATAGAGTTTGGTCAGTGCACAGCGTTCACTGTGTTCCTTTGTTTTCTCGTAATGACGGGCATTTTCGATTGCCACAGCAAAAGATGAACAAAGGATGTCTACAATCATAAGCTGGGATTTTTCATATGCTCTTTTTTGAGATGAGGCTAAAAGTAGTACTCCTACCACTTGGTTGTTACGAACGATAGGGACGCATAGCACACTTTCAACTGATTCAGGCATATACCCTTCAACGATATTTTTCCATTCTTTCTTTTTCGTAAATAGAGCAGCTTTCTTAGTAGACCAAACAAGGCCACTTATTCCTTCATTTTTTTTCAAAGGCTTAATGTTTCCAGGGTCTTTTTCCTCGCCCTTTTCTACTCTACGAATCAACTGAAGTTCTTCTTCATTTACTACATCAAGAATGTAAGCAAAGTCTACAGGCAACATCGTTGATATTTTCTGGATAAAAAGGTTCATTACTTCTTTCTCTTCTAACCGTTCTGCCAGTTCATGACCAATCTCCGTTGCTTTTTGTAAATAATTATTAATTTTATCACTAGAATAATAGAGATTTAGGATAATAGATAAACTAGCAAATGGTACTCCTATAAATAGAACAGCTAGCAATCCTACATCAAGGTATAAAATATAGAGAACCATTCCTACAGGAAGCGTTAAAATAGTAGTGGCTGTTTCCCAAATAAAGTCTTTCCCTAAAAGGTATCTTTTATGTTTATGGATTACATATAAGATGATTGATAGTAATATTTGGTTTGATAGGTATATTACAAAGGCGTAAACCAGCACTAATAATATCGATTTTGGTTCCTCAACTAAATTCATTCCATGTGTTCCACCAACCGCATAGAAGGCTAAACCACTAGACACAGAGATTAGAAAAAACATCAATGAATTTAAAGGGAGACGATAAAGCTGTTCCTTAGGGATTCGCACTCTGATTAGCAATATGATTATCATAAGCTGCATAAATATCATTTCTATAAACAACCCAAAAGTTAAGAATACCGCCAATGAAACCCATTGAACTAAGAAAATCGGCGTGTTATTGATAACCATTGGCATGGAACTCACAAAGCTCATTAGTAAAAAGAATGCGACTAAATCTAAAGATAAGTTATGAAAATCGGGAGGAAAGAAATGATAAATTAACCACATACCAAGTGGAACGACTAATAACCAACTTATCCATATATTGCGTTTAAATTGCGGTTTCATATTTTTTCTTCCCTCCCTTAAGTTATTTCAACAAAATTTCATAGTCAATATTTCTATTTTATCAAATTTTCAAACTTTTGACTATCACGTTTTATTTTTTAAGACTGTTTTTTTGAAATGTTTTAACGTAAAAATCCTAAATCCGATTTTTACCCCTAGTATCAAATGTAAGTGCTACAAATGCGGATGGCATGCTTTTTTCTAAAATATATTTGTTTAAAAAATCCGAAAGCACTCAATTTATTATGGATGTTAGTACTCAGTTAGAACTAGATAAATTTTAGAAAAAAGCTTTATTTAATAAATTTAATAGAGAAGGTTTTACTTCAGATAAGAAGTACAAAGAACCAGTAATCACTAACATTTCTTCTTCGTCTAATTGAGTAAGTTGTTGTTCCAACTCACTCTTCCAGTCTTTCCCCAAATGTTTGTTAGGAGATTGACTCATAGAAAACAAATCTTCCGCACGGGATGCTCTTGGATAATCAAACTCAACAAAAGTAATTTTATCTGCTACTTGGTCTAGTTTCATAATAATTTTGTCTAGTTTTTTATCACTTAAAGCAGTAAAAATGATGTTTTTCTTTTTATTGGAATATCTTTTTTCGAGTTCATTTACAAGTGTGGTAATTCCCTCTTCATTATGAGCTCCGTCTATTACTACTAATGGTGATTCAGACATAACTTCAAACCGCCCTGGCCAGTAAGCCTTTTTCAGCCCCGCTTTAATCTGTTCTTCTTCCACCATAAAGGAATAATATTTATTCAAAAGCAATGTTGCCATAACTGCTAACGATGCGTTTTCAACTTGATGCTCTCCAATCATTGAAATCTCTAACTCGTCAAATGCTTGGAAAATAGATTGAAAATTAAATGACTCTCCACCGGTTAAAGAATGATGATTATTAACCGAAAACTGCTCCCCTAATAAATACATGGCAGATTTCTTTTCCCTAGCTTGATTTCGAATAACTTCTAACGCCTCTGGTTGCTTAACTGCTGTTATCAACCCAACACCATTTTTGATAATTCCAGCTTTTTCATAAGCAATTTCAGCATACGACTCACCTAAAATATTCGTATGATCGAGTCCAATGCTTGTAATGATAGATAACAGTGGATGAATAATATTAGTAGAATCTAATCGGCCACCTAGCCCGACTTCATATAAAACTATATCAACTGGGTTAACAAAAGCATAATAGTAAAATGACATTGCGGTAATGACTTCAAATTCAGTTGGAGCACCTAAGTCTGTCTTCTCTAGTTCATCACTCAATGGTTTTATGACATTCGTTAATTGAACAATCTCCTCATCACTAATGGGCTGGCCATTCACTGAAATTCTTTCATTAAATTGCTCAAAGTATGGGGAAGTAAAGGTTCCTACCTTAAAACCTCCCTCTTGTAAAATAGAGCGCAGATAAGTAACGGTAGAACCTTTTCCATTTGTTCCACCAATATGTACGGTTTTTATTCGTCTTTCAGGATGATTTAACTTTTCCATCATCCATTCCATTCTTGATAAACCTGGCTTCATACCTAGTCTTAGTCTTGCATGAATCCATTCTATAGCTTCTTTATATGTTTGAAACATCTAACTGCACCTCCACTTTTATAACAAGAGGAAGACGAATCCTCAAGTTAGGATTCGTCTCTAAAAATTACATTATTCCCCTTTTAATTCTTTAATTCGTGCTTCAACTGCTGCTCTCTTTTCTAAGTAATCTTTTTCTTTTGCTTTTTCTTCTTCAATTACTTTTTCAGGAGCTTTTTTCACGAAGCCTTCGTTGCTTAGTTTCTTCTGAACACGTTCTACTTCTTTGTCTAATCTATCGTATTCTTTTTTAAGACGAGCCACTTCTTCGTCAATATTGATTAGTCCTTCTAGAGGTAAAATGATTTCAGCACCCGTTACAACCGCTGTCATTGCTTTATCTGGAGTTTCTACGTCAGAAGCAATAATTAGTTCTTCTGGGTTACAGAATCTCTCAATATAGCCACGGTTTTTCTCTAACGTTGCGATTACTGCTTCATCTTTCCCTTTTACAATCATTTTAATTTTCTTACTTAATGGCGTGTTAACCTCTGCACGGCTATTACGTACTGAACGAATGATTTCAACAAGCAGTTTCATTTCTGTAGCAGCTTGGTTATCAGATAGTTCAGCATTTACTTCTGGCCATTTAGCTGTTGTAATAGACTCTCCTTCGTGAGGTAGGTTTTGCCAAATTTCCTCTGTAATAAATGGCATGAATGGGTGTAATAGACGCATCGTGTTATCTAGTACGTAAGCTAGAACTGAACGAGTAGTCAATTTCGCTGCTTCATCTTCTCCGTATAGAGGAAGCTTCGCCATTTCAATATACCAATCACAGAAATCATCCCAAATGAAGTTGTAAAGAACACGGCCCACTTCACCGAACTCATAACGATCAGATAGACGAGTAACCGTTTCAATGGTTTCATTTAGACGAGTTAAGATCCATTTATCTGCAACTGATTTTTCACCTGTTAAATCAATTTCCTCGAACTTCAAGCCGTTCATGTTCATTAAAGCAAAACGGGATGCGTTCCAGATTTTATTAGCAAAGTTCCAAGTTGCTTCAACTTTTTCCATGCTGAAACGTAAGTCTTGACCTGGTGAGCTTCCTGTTGATAGGAAGTAACGAAGGGAGTCAGCACCATATTGGTCGATTACATCCATTGGATCTACACCGTTTCCTAATGACTTACTCATTTTACGACCTTGAGCATCACGTACTAATCCGTGGATTAATACATCGTTGAATGGACGCTCGCCTGTAAATTCTAAGCCTTGGAAAATCATACGAGATACCCAGAAGAAAATGATGTCATAACCTGTTACTAAGCAAGCTGTTGGATAGTAACGTTTGAAGTCTGGTGCATCTTCTTCAGGCCAGCCCATTGTTGAGAACGGCCATAGTGCTGAACTAAACCAAGTATCTAGTACATCGTTATCTTGTGTCCAATTTTCAATGTCAGCTGGTGGCTCATGGTCAACATGTACTTCGCCTGTTTCGTTGTGATACCAAGCTGGAATACGGTGTCCCCACCATAATTGACGAGAAATACACCAGTCACGAATATTCTCCATCCAGTGTAGGTAAGTTTTTTCGAAACGGTCAGGTACAAAGTTTACTTTCTCTTCTTTACTTTGAAGAGCAATTGCCTCGTCTGCTAGTGGCTGCATTTTTACAAACCATTGTGTTGATAAGTAAGGTTCAACGACAGCACCACTACGTTCAGAATGTCCAACAGAGTGCATATGTTCTTCAATTTTAAACAATACATCTGCATCTTGAAGGTCTTTTACAATTTGCTTACGGCACTCAAAGCGATCTAAGCCCTTATATTTACCCGCATTAGCATTCATTGAACCGTCTTCATTCATTACTAATACACGCTCTAAGTTATGACGGTTTCCAATTTCAAAGTCGTTAGGGTCATGTGCTGGAGTAATTTTAACTGCACCAGAACCGAATTCCATATCAACGTAATCATCACCAACAATCGGAATCTCACGACCAACGATTGGTAGAATTACGGTTTTACCGATTAAGTGTTTGTAACGCTCATCTTCCGGATGTACCGCTACAGCTGTATCACCAAGCATCGTTTCAGGACGAGTTGTTGCTACTTCAATAAAGCCTGAACCGTCAGCTAAAGGATATTTCATGTGATAGAATGCACCCTGTACATCCTTGTAAATAACTTCAATATCTGAAAGAGCTGTTTTCGTAGAAGGATCCCAGTTGATGATATATTCACCGCGATAGATTAACCCTTTTTTATAAAGTGAAACGAATACTTCACGAACGGCTTTTGATAAGCCTTCATCTAAAGTAAAACGCTCACGGCTGTAGTCTAATCCAAGACCTAATTTAGACCATTGTTGACGAATATGTTGTGCGTACTCTTCTTTCCACTTCCATGTTTCTTCAACGAATTTCTCACGGCCTAAATCATAGCGACTGATGCCTTCGTTACGAAGCTTTTCTTCTACTTTCGCTTGCGTAGCGATACCAGCGTGGTCCATACCTGGTAACCATAGTACATCATACCCTTGCATACGCTTCATACGAGTCAGGATGTCTTGTAGAGTTGTATCCCATGCATGGCCTAAATGTAGTTTCCCTGTAACGTTCGGTGGTGGGATTACAATCGTATAAGGCTGTTTACTTTCATCATCTTTTGCTTCAAAAAATTTACCGTTTAACCACCAATCATAACGACCCTTTTCAATTGCCTGCGGATCGTATTTCGTTGGCATTGTTAATTCATTGTTTTCCATCTTCATTTCCTCCAATTTCCGAAAAAATAAAAAACTCCATTCGTCTCATAAAAGGACGAATGGAGTTTGCTTCGCGGTACCACCTTTTTTTCCAGCCCAAATAAAATATTGGATTGGCTCTCAAATCAGATAACGGTTTTCCCGTCTTTTACTACTAGATAAGATATCATTCGCAAAAGAAGCTCAAGGGCGACCTTCCTATGGATCCGCTTAGAAAACCTCCCAGCTAATGGTTTTCCTCTCTTCAAGTCGGCTAGCATAGTACTCTTCCCTATCAAGGCTTTTGTCTTATATAGATTAATTTATAATCATAATACTACCTAAAAATAGTTGCTAACGTCAATAAGGATAACCGAATTTTTTTGTTTCTATACAAAAATGATTCATCACCCTCAGCTTATTCGTACTCTTAGTTTATGCACGAGTGAAATTTTAGACACAATCATAGAAACCTAATCATAAGATTAACATATAGGCCATTAACGACTTTTTTATTTTAATTTGGTGGAAATAAGAAAGAAGAAAGGATGGGAGATCATGAAGAGGAGATTTAACCCTTATACACTGCCACCTTGGTTGAGGACAACACGAGCGGTTTGCGCTCAGTTTATTATACCCTTCTGTGTGTTTCAAGGAATCCGGACCATATTGATTCCAACTACATTTGATGTACTTCTTTTAGCTATCTTTATTATGATTGCCATTGCTTTCCGATTAGAAGTAATATAGAGCCCAAGTTTCTATTAACTTTGGGCTCCATTTTGTGCCTGTGCTTGCGCTTGTGCCTGAGCCTCCGCTTGTGCTTGCTTCTTCTGCCTTTCAATTTCCTCGATACGCATCACAATATACTCCGTGTTTTTTAAGAGCCAATAATCTCGCTGCAATTGTTGGACAAACTTTCTTTCATTTTTCTTTTCCGCCTTATGATATTGCTCTACTGTCCGTAAAATAGGGCCAGGGTGAGCTAAGTAACTTAAGAACAGGAGCATCTCTTCATCTTTTAACGGAAAGTATTTAAAATACGTATAAAACCAATTAATATAGTCCTCTTGTTTTTTGGGATACGTATTTAAGGATCTAGATAAAAATGGTAGTAAATCATGAATGGGAGAACCCTTCCTGCTATTTTCAAAGTTTGAGAAGTAGCCATATCCTCTCTCATCAAATAAAAAATGTTCTGTTGAAATTTTACCGTGGATAATGACCGCTCTAGCTTTTTCATCCTCTTTCGTTTGCTCATACCAATCTTTCATTTTGTTTCTTGAGAACTTTAGAGCCTGAAAAATATCATTGTAGTAAAGACAGAATAAAAGTTCAAAAGGAGACATATACCATCTAGTTTCACATTCATCTATAAAGCCCTCTATAAATTCATTTTGTGTTTCTAGATGATGAAGAGATTCCTCGTAATGTTGTTCCTTTTCTTCTTTATTAATCTTCACTTCACTGACTGATAATGTATGAAGCCTTGCTAGCTCGCGGAATAGCTGCTCATGGCGCTTACTTCTATTCTCTTTTTCTTCATTAGGAAGCCACGGCATTAAATAATATAAATATTTCTTATCTAATACGGCATAACGACCATCAATGGTTGGATAGATGGGAACGATTCGATTAAAACCCTTTTGATATAAAAAATGAACATTTTTTATAAATTCAGTTCCTTGATGAATAGGAATTTTCTTTAATGCAAAAACACCTTTATCTGAATATACTCTTTGTACTTTTCCAAAGTCTTCAATAAAGTGTGGTTGAACGGAGTAGTTTTGTAAAATCGGAGCAAATTGTTGAAGACGATTTTGCGTATTCATTTCAGTTCACTTCTTTCGTCCAGGCTATTTTCATAAACGCTGTTTCTACATATCTATGAATGCCAGGGAAGTATTATGGCTTCTAGTTTCAACTTTCTAAACTGGTAAAAATAAAAGAAAACAGTTGAGCAGGTGTTTTTATACCTACCCAGCCTGTTTCCTTGTTAGTTCTGGGCAACTACAATAGGAATATATAATACTTGCCCTTCGTATACATCTTGATTAACTTCTAAACGATTCACTCGAAGCAATTGTTGAACGCTAATATCATAACGCTCAGCTAGCGTGTCAAGAGTGTCACCATGCTGAACAATGCACATCCTTAATTTCGCAAGTTCCTCTTCTTCTTTTCTAGCAAAAAATTCAGTTAAAGATAAACCTTTTTTAGAAGATGGCTTTTTCTTCTTTTTCACTACTTCCTCTGAAGATGAAGATGATGAAGAAGATTCACTTTCCACTTCTTCTTTCTCTGAAAGAAGTGAACTAAAGCTTTCTTCCTTTTTATAGTCTTTAGGTTCAACCGGAGCACTTTCTTCTTTTCGTTGTGCCGAGAACGAAATCTCAGGACTAACCGGCTTCTTTTGCTCAACTTCTTGAACTTCAGAAACAGCTGTTACAGCTTCAGAACTAGCTCCTTCATTTACCGTTACAGTTGGAGCTTCCCAGTTTTCTTCTTTATTCAATGTATTGGTTACTTCTTCTGATTCTGGCAGTTTTCTAGCTTCTGCCTCAAAAGGAGTATATAGGTCTTCTTCTTTTTCCTCTAAAACTTCTTGCTTAACGTCGGAAACTTCCTCTTGTTGAGCAACTTCTTCTACTTCTTCTTCTACCTCTGCTACTGCAGCCGAAGAACGATAGAGCGGCTCAAGTTCAAACTCGATTTCCTGTGGCTCTTCTACTTGTTGCTCAGCCACCAGTTCCACTTCAACTGGTCTTTCTACTTCTTGCTCAAATGATTGGGTTACCTCTTGTACCTCGACTTGCTCTTCTTCAATTTCATTAGCAGGTGCATGCTGTTGGTCACCATATAATCCGCTAATGGTCAAGTCAGCTGTTAACTTCATGCAGCTGCGCTCTGGAAAAACATAGTCAAAAGATTCTACTTCCACCCCAATGTCGTATACACTTTGAATGCGGTTATTTGGGATAGTAATATCAACAGGGAAACGGTGAGTGAATTCGTATACTCCCTCTCCTCGGTCTTCAACATTTTGAATAAATTTAGGAGCAGATAATAGTTCTTCTACAGCTTCCTCGTCTTCATAACGCTTATATTCTCCCGTTAATTGTAAAGCGCCTTTAATGGTTACATATAGATCATTTTCTTGAATTTTAATATTTGGATCAAGCGAAATTGAGATTAACTCCGCTACTTCCTGTCCTTTTTGAAACCACACGGATTCCTCTAATGAAAATCTTAGGCATGACTCATTCTCTTGAGACAAAGCGATTCCTCCTTTCGTTCCTTTTCGTATAATCACTATGTCATTAACACTCTATGAAACAGATAATATTTTTATGAATAAAAACGTTTTATTTTCGGGAATGTTGAATTTCCTTTTAAATAGAGGGTTCATATCGGTAGGACAAGTTTTGTTTTAATCGTAAAAAAGCACCCATCTTTTGATGAGTGCCATACAAATTATTTAAGCTTAGAAAAAGCAATTTCAGCAGCGTGAATGGTTTTTTCGATATCTTCGTCGCTATGAACGGTTGATAGGAACATTCCTTCAAATTGTGAAGGTGGTAGGAAGATTCCTTGGTCAGCCATTTCACGATAGTATGTTGCAAAATAGTCTAGGTTTGAAGTTTTTGCTTGTTCGTAGTTTGTTACTTCTTCGTTTGTGAAGAAGAAGCCAACCATAGAACCAGCTCTCGTTAAGTAATGAGGGATGTCATATTTTTGAGCTGCTAGAGCTAGACCTTCCTCAAGTAAAGCTGCTTTACGGTCAAATTCCACATAGCTTTCAGGTGTTAATTGACTTAGCGTTTCATATCCTGCAGACATCGCTAATGGATTACCTGATAACGTTCCAGCTTGATAAATCGGACCACTTGGTGCAATTTGCTCCATAATTTCCGCTTTTCCTCCGTATGCGCCAACTGGAAGGCCTCCACCGATAACCTTTCCTAGACAAGTCAGGTCAGGTGTAATGCCATAAACACCTTGAGCACAATGGTAACCAACACGGAAACCTGTCATTACTTCATCAAAAATAAGTAGTGTGCCGTATTGTGTTGTGATTTCACGAAGACCTTCTAAGAAACCTGGTTGAGGAACAACGACACCCATGTTTCCTGCCACTGGCTCTACAATCACTCCAGCGATATCTTCTCCATATTGTTCGAAAGCATATCGTACGCTTTCTAAATCGTTATAAGGAACCGTAATTGTGTTTTGAGCGACACCCTCAGGGACACCAGGGCTATCTGGTAAACCAAGTGTAGCAACCCCTGAACCTGCTTTAATCAGCAATGAATCACCATGGCCATGGTAGCAGCCCTCAAATTTTAAGATTTTATTTCGATTCGTATATCCACGTGCTAAACGCAAGGCACTCATCGTCGCCTCTGTACCAGACGAAACCATACGAATGACTTCAATAGAAGGAACACGCTCACGAACAAGTTTCGCCATTTCGCTTTCTATTAACGAAGGGGCACCAAAGCTTGTACCAAGTTCAGCCACCTTTTTAATACTTTCAACTACTCGATCATTGGTATGACCTAAAATAAGTGGACCCCATGATAAAACATAGTCGATATATTCATTTCCGTCGATATCATAGATTTTAGACCCTTTTCCTCTTTCCATGAAAATCGGATCCATTTTAACTGATTTAAACGCACGTACCGGACTGTTTACACCGCCTGGCATTAATGTTTTTGCTTCATTAAAAGCTGCTATTGATTTATCGTAAGAGCGCATGAAAATCTCCTCCAGTTTGAATTGTCGATTCGATTATTGTTCCTTTAACCAGCGTGCTGCATCCTTAGCATGATACGTAATAATTAAATCTGCTCCAGCACGTTTCATCCCTGTAAGCATTTCCATAACGATATTTCTTTCATCAATCCAGCCGTTTTGTGCAGCTGCTTTAACCATTGAATATTCTCCACTTACATTGTATATCACAACAGGTAATTGGAAGTTATTTTTCACATCACGAACGATATCTAAGTACGGAAGGCCAGGCTTTACAATCAGGAAGTCTGCTCCTTCGAGTACATCCGATTCCGCTTCTCTAAAGGCCTCCATACGGTTTGCAGGATCCATTTGATACGTTTTACGGTCACCAAATTGAGGTGTACTTTCAGCTGCCTCTCTAAATGGACCATAGAAAGAAGAAGCATATTTAACCGCATAAGACATGATTGGTGTATCGTGGAATCCAGCCTCATCTAAACCAGCACGGATGGCAGCTACAAATCCATCCATCATGTTAGAAGGTGCGATAATATCTGCCCCAGCTCTTGCTTGGCTAACCGCTGTATCCGCTAACAATTTTAATGAAGGGTCGTTTAATACCTTACCATTTTCAATCACTCCACAGTGTCCATGGCTTGTATATTCGCATAGACACGTATCAGCAATAACAATCACTTCTGGGTAATGTTCTTTGATTAAGCGTGTTGCCTTTTGAACAATTCCATGGTCATGATAAGCTCCTTGGCCACACTCATCTTTTTCATGTGGAATACCAAATAGCAAGACTGATTTAATTCCTAACGAAACAACTTCATCCATTTCAGCTTGAAGCTTGTCTAAAGAAACTTGGAATACTCCTGGCATAGAAGAAATCTCTTTTTTATAGTCGTTTCCTTCAGCAATAAATAAAGGATAAATTAAATCTTCTAGGTGAAGGTGATTTTCGCGAACCATTGCACGCAAATTCACACTTGAACGTAGTCTGCGATGGCGAGAGAATTGATAATCCATAATAAATTCCTCCTACTGATTCTTTGTTATATATGTACAAATATCTTCTAACATATGTTTGACTGTATAGACCTCAGGCATCACATGAACACGCAATCCATGCGCTTCTAATTTTTTCTTTGTAATCGGACCAATACAGCCAATGATGCATGGCTCAATTGAATGATGTAGTTCATGTTCGTTAACCACTTCAATCAAATGGTCCACAGTAGATGGACTAGTAAAAGTAAGAATATTTAAGTCCTTCTTGACAAGTAAGTCCACTAATTTTTTTTTATTCTCTTCAGGAAAATAAGTCTCATATATGATCCGTTCATCGACTTGTACTCCATTTGCTCTTAAAGTGGTGGCTATATAATCTCTTGCCAAATTCCCCTTTGGTAAAAGAATTTTCATGCCTTTATGAACAATGGGTAAAAACTTTTCAACAAATCCTTCAGCTACGTAATCGTCAGGAATAAAATCAACATAAAGACTTTTTTGATTCAATGTCTGCTCTGTCTTTTCTCCGATAACAGCGATTTTGGGAAAATGATTACGGTCAAATTCTCCTAATAACTGAAAGAACGTTTCTACCGTAACATTGCTTGTAAAAATAATCCAGTCATATGTATGTAATGATTCAATCGTATGTTGAATCTCAGTTGTTTCTTGAACGGCTCGAAAAGCAATGAGAGGGATTTCAACCGGAATCCCTCCATACTGTTCAACTAAATTAGAAAAAGCTTTTGCTTCCTTTTTTCCCCTTGGAACTAAAACTTTCTTTCCTTGTAAAGGAAGGCATGAGCTCATTCTCCATCAAGCTCTGCTTTCACTTGGTCAATCAGATCTTTAGCGCCTTTTTCAATAAGAGCATTGGCCGCTTGAATACCAACTTGTTCAGGGTCTTGCCCTTTTACTTGTTCTTTATAGATGATTTTTCCATCAGGAGATCCAACAAGTGCCGTTAACACAATGTCAGAGTCTTCATTGATATAAGCATAGCCAGCAATTGGTACTTGGCAGCCACCCTCCATTTTATGTAAATAGGCACGTTCTGCTAAAACCGCTTGGCTTGTTTTTTGACAAGTAAATTTCTCTAGTAGCTGTAGAAGTTCTTCATCACTTCCACGACATTCAATCGATAATGCGCCTTGCCCTACAGCAGGTACACACATCTCATCATCTAGAAATTCAGTAACAACGTCCTTTGCCCAACCCATACGAGATAGACCTGCTGCCGCTAAAATAATAGCATCGTATTCACCTGATTCTAGTTTTCCCAATCTTGTATCAATATTTCCACGAATCCATTTAATCTCAAGGTCTGGCCTATGAGCTAATAATTGTGCACTACGACGAAGACTGCTTGTTCCTACAACAGAACCGGCTTCCAAGTCGTTTAAAGAAACATGATTTTTTGAAATTAAAGCGTCACGGTGGTCCTCTCTAAATGGAATGCTTCCAATCACAAGTCCTTCCGGTAAAACAGCCGGCATATCTTTCATACTATGAACAGCCATATCAATTTCTTTATCTAGCATCGCTTGCTCAATTTCTTTTACAAATAGACCTTTACCGCCAACTTTTGAAAGAGTAACGTCTAAAATTTGATCCCCTTTTGTAACTATCTCTTTTACTTCAAAATCAAAAGAAGAATCTAACTTTTTTAATTGATCAATAACCCAATTTGTTTGTGTTAATGCAAGCTTACTACGTCTAGAACCAACAATAATTTTTCTCATGAGAGCCTCCTATGTACGTTTATGAATTCCAAGAATGGAAAAATGATAATTTGCCAAATAAGAAGAAGTTAATTAAAACAATTAAGAAAGAAGCTATATTCCATAGGGCTAAGGACTTTCCGTACATTCCTTTTCCGACCTTTAAATAAAGATACATACTATAAACCAGTAACACACTAAAGGAACCGACTACTTTTGGGTCGTACCAAATCATATTAGGAAGTTTTATATAAGCCCACTGTACTCCTAATATTAACGCTAGCATTAGCATCGGCACACCAATAACATTTAAAACATATGACATGTGTTCAAGCTTTGATAAATCGGTGATTCTTAACAATCTAGTTCCCCACTTCTTCCTTTTCAGCAAATCATATTGAATTAAATATAATAAGGAGAAAACGAATGAAAGGGAGAATGCTCCATAAGAAAGGATGGCAATTGTAATATGTATTAACAATAATTCTGAAACAAGCTGTTGTGCCATCACTTCAGATTCAAATTGAACCGGAGCGAATGTATGAATGGCCATAATAATAAAGCCTAGTACATTTGTAAAAAAAACAATAAAGTCTACTCTAAGTAAGCGATTAATCCCTAATGAGAGTGTAATCAGTACCCACGCATAAAAATAGAGCCCTTCAAAAATGGTTAGCACGGGGAATCTACCTGTTTTGACCATATAAAAAAATAAAAAGGCCGTTTGTAATACCCACACAAATGCAAGTAACCAGAAGGCAAATCGGTTCGCCTTCCGGTTATGATGTAGAAAGTCAATAAAATATAAAAGTACACTAAATGCATACAAGACAACAGTCAACTCGTGAAGTCTCGTCATATAAACATCAATCATGGACTCCAACCTCGCTTATGATTGAAAAGAAGCCTGTGCTGACTGTACAGTTACATGCTTGTGATTGGCTGCTTTCGGTTCTTGTTGTTGTTTCACTAGCTCTTCAATATTAAAGATTTTCATGAACATATCTAAAGCCTGATCAGCATCAGATCTAGCAGCTAACTCTTTAGCTTGTAAAATTGGGTCCTTCAACATTTGATTAATAATACTCTTTGTATGCTTATTTAATACTTTACGGTCGCGATCTGAAAGATTCGGAAGCTTTCTCTCGATACTTTCCATTGTTTCAGCTTGAATAGCTAATGCTTTTTCACGTAGCGCTGAAATAACAGGAACAACACCCAACATATTCAGCCACTGTTTGAAATCAACAATTTCCCCTTCAATCATAAGCATAATTTTTTCAGCCGCTTTTTTACGTTCTTGAAGGTTTGCTTCAACAATTCCCTCAAGATCATCAATATCATATAAAAATACACTTTCAAGTTCCGCAAGTTTTGGGTCAAGGTCACGAGGAACCGCAATATCAACCATAAATAATGGCTTCCCTTTACGAAGCTTCTCTACTTGAACCATCATTTCTTTCGTTACAACAAACTCTTTCGCACCAGTAGAACTGATTAAAATATCTGCTTCCACTAAAGCACATTGTAGTTCTTGTAATGTTTTTGCTTCTCCTGAAAAACGCTCAGCCAAATTCTGTGCTTTTTCAAAAGTACGATTAATAACCGTTACTTTGCTTGCACCGTTACTATGAAGATTTTGTATCGCAAGCTCGCCCATTTTTCCGGCACCTAAAATAAGAACATGCTTCTTTTCTAGTGAACCGAAAATCTTCTTCGCTAACTCAACGGCTGCATAACTAACAGATACGGCATTCGCACCGATGTCTGTCTCCGAGTGAGCACGTTTTGCTAGAGTAATGGCTTGTTTAAATAATTGGTTAAACACCGTCCCAATTGTTGCGTCTTCCTGTGCTAATAAGAAGCTTGAACGCACCTGTCCTAAAATTTGTGTTTCTCCAAGAACCATGGAGTTCAGTCCACAAGAAACATTAAATAAATGATTAATAGCCCCATCTTGTTCATAGATGAAAAGATACGGAGAAAATTCGTTTTGCTCTATATTAAACCATTCTGATAAAAATTCTTTAATATAATAACGGCCAGTGTGAAGTTGATCCACAACCGCATAGATTTCAGTACGGTTACACGTTGATAAAATGACGTTTTCTAGGATGCTTTTTTTGCCGCTCAGTTTCTTCATGGCATCCCCTAACTGCGAAGGGTTAAACGTCAAACGTTCACGAATTTCGACAGGGGCAGTTTTATAATTTAGACCGACAACTAGAATATGCATATTATCATGACACCCCCAAGTTAATAGCATAATGACACTAATAAATATTATAACATGTCAGATTTTCATATTTTAATGAAAATGTGAACAGATAATGAACACATGTGATAAAATGTATAGTTGAAAAGCACGAGTAAACACTTACTGCTTTACTGTTATACTAACATGTTTTAATCTGTAAACAATTCTTAACAAAATATATACAAATATTTAACTTGTCATGAATCGACAAGTCTTCCCTTATGTACAGTACCAAAAAAAACAAAATGATTCAAGTATACCTTACTGGAAGTGATAACAAATGAAAAACCAACGCATATTCCCTGGATTTATCCTCATTGGCTTCGGCACTTATTTCTTTTTACAACAATCTAAGATTGAAATTTTCCAGCAGTTTTATACGTGGCCTACGTTACTAGCCATCGTCGGATTAGCATTTTTATTTCAAGCCTATATTGCGAAGGACTATGAAGCCATTCTACCTGGAGTCATTTTGACTGGCTTCGGCATCCATTTTCATGTGATTAAACATTTTCAAGTTTGGCCAGATCATATTGGTACCTTTATTTTAATCATTGCTTTAGGTTTTTTACTGCGCTATCAAAAAGTTGGTACGGGTTTATTCCAAGGAATTTTATTTTTAGTATTAGCAGTTTTACTACTATTTTATGACAAAGTGGTGGAATGGCTGGGGTTGTTGGAAAACGGAGTAAATATTATTTGGAGATTCTGGCCGGTAGTGCTGATTGTCATTGGTGCTTATTTATTGTTTTTTAAGAAAAAGTAATAGTAGTTAAGAGACAGGTTAAGGCAACTGTCTCTTTTTTGTGATTTTTTATCTAATTGTACCGATTTTCTATTGAAATCAAGCTTATTCTGACAGCGTTTAATTGAACTATCCTTTCTTCGTGCAGCTATATCAACGATTCTGCTGCTTAAATCATGATTCTGGAGGTTATGTCAGCGTTTTTTGATGAAATAATATTTAGTTTCTGTTAATTATGTCAGCATTTTTTTATGTTTTGCTTTGATATCATCGTGTTTGGTTCAGATATCATCGATTTCGCTTCAGATATCATCGTTTTTTACTGTTATATCATCGTTTTTCCTACATATATCATCGAATTTTCGAATATATCGTTTTTTCGACAAACACACCTCCATGCACACACTAAAAAAGGCTCAGTAACTATAGCTACTAAGCCCCCCTCTTACATATAACTTTGGATTACAGACCAAGCTTTATCTTTACCTTCTCCTGTTTCAGAAGAAAATACGATAATCGTGTCTGTCTGTACTAAATCTAATGTTTCCCTTGTAACTTTCAAATGCTTTTGCCATTTGCCTCTAGGGATTTTGTCCGCTTTTGTGGCAATGACAATACATGGAATATGATAGTGTTTTAGAAAATCGTACATCATAATATCATCTTCTGAAGGAGGATGACGTAAATCTACAATCAAGAGTACGGCTTTTAGCTGTTCTCTATTTGTTAAATATGTTTCTATCATTTTCCCCCAAGCTGCTCGCTCGGATTTAGATACTTTTGCATAGCCGTAACCGGGAACATCGACAAAATGGAGAATTTCATTAATTAGATAGAAGTTTAACGTTTGCGTTTTTCCTGGTTTAGAGGAAATTCTCGCTAACCCTCTTCGATTGAGCATCGTATTAATGAAAGAAGACTTCCCTACATTTGATCTTCCTGCTAAAGCAAACTCAGGTAAAGCCTCGCCAGGATACTGGTCGGGCTTTACCGCACTGATTACTATTTCTGAACTCGTTACCTTCATTGTTGCGCACCACCATTTATAGCATGATTGAGGACTTCATCAACATGAGAAACGAGAACAAATTTCAACTCATCTCTTACACTATCTGGTATGTCATCAATATCTTTTTCATTGTCTTTTGGAATAATAATTTTTGTTAAGCCCGCTCTATGAGCACTTAACGTTTTTTCTTTTAATCCACCGATTGGTAGAACTCGACCTCTAAGGGTAATTTCACCAGTCATTCCCACTTCTTTATGAATTGGTTTACCAGTTAATGCTGATACGAGAGCTGTCGCAATTGTGATACCAGCAGATGGACCATCCTTAGGAACGGCTCCTTCAGGTACGTGGATGTGAATATCATTTTTCTCGTGGAAGTCAGGCTCGATTCCAAGCTCAGTTGATTTAGATCGCACAAAACTAAATGCCGTTTGCGCAGATTCCTTCATCACATCTCCAAGCTTACCTGTCAAAACAAGTTTTCCTTTACCAGGTGATAAAGAAACTTCAATCTGAAGCGTATCTCCACCAACAGAAGTATATGCAAGACCAGTTGCCACTCCAACTTGATCCTCTAGTTCAGCCTGACCATAACGGAACTTAGGCTTCCCTAAAAATTCCTCTACATTTTTTTCCGTAACAATTACTTTCTTCTTCTCGCCAGAAACAATGATTTTAGCCGTTTTACGACAAATCGTTGCCAGTTGTCGTTCTAGGCTACGAACACCTGCTTCACGAGTATAATAACGAACAACCTTTTGAATCGCATCATCACGAACTTGAAGCTGTCCTTTTGATAAACCATGTGCTTGAACCTGTTTAGATAAAAGATGGTCCTTTGCAATATGAATTTTTTCAAGCTCAGTGTAGCCAGCAATTGTAATAATCTCCATACGATCTCGAAGCGGTCCAGGAATCGTACTTAAATCATTAGCTGTTGCAATAAACATAACCTTCGATAAATCATACGTTTCTTCAATATAATGATCGCTAAAGTTATGGTTTTGCTCAGGATCTAGTACTTCAAGCATTGCTGAAGATGGATCTCCACGGAAATCACTAGACATTTTATCAATCTCGTCTAAAAGGAATACAGGGTTAATGGTCCCAGCTTTTTTCATTCCTTGAATAATTCGACCAGGCATTGCCCCTACATAAGTACGTCTGTGTCCTCTAATTTCTGACTCATCACGTACTCCACCAAGAGAGATTCGAACAAAATTACGATTTAATGATGTAGCAATGGAACGTGCTAAACTTGTTTTACCTACTCCAGGAGGGCCAGCTAAACAAAGAATCGGTCCTTTAAGAGAATTCGTCATTTTCTGTACAGCTAAGTATTCAAGAACACGTTCTTTTACTTTTTCAAGACCGTAGTGATCTTCGTCTAATACTCCTTCAGCCTTTTCAATATCTAAATCGTCTTCCGTTGCATTAGTCCAAGGAAGAGAGATTAACCAATCGATATAGTTACGGATAACAGAGCTTTCAGCCGAACTAGATGGTACTTTTTCGTAACGCTCTAACTCTCGCATAGCTGTGTTTTTCACATTTTCCGGCATTCCAGCCTTTTCGATTTTCGCGGTTAATTCAGATACTTCACCTGTTTTTCCTTCTTTATCACCTAGTTCTTTTTGGATGGCCTTCATTTGTTCACGCAAATAGTATTCCTTTTGCGTTCTTTCCATCGACTTCTTTACTCGCTGGCCAATTTTTTTCTCAAGATTTAATACTTCTTTTTCGTTATTAATAATTTCAATCACTCGGTTGATTCTTTCTTTTACATCGATCGTTTCTAAGATTTCTTGCTTCTCTTTCAGCTTAAGTGGTAAGTGTGAAGCAATAATATCTGCTAACCTTCCTGGTTCCTCGATGTCTGCCACTGTTGAATACGTTTCAGCCGAGATTTTTTTCGACAGTTTTATGTATTGTTCAAAATATTCGAGCATCGTTCTCATGAAGGCTTGATCTTCTGCATCTTTTGTTTCTCTATCTTCGTAAGTAATTAAGCTTACTAAATAATGATCATCTTCATCAATAAATGAAGTAATTTCTGCTCTTTTTAAACCCTCTACTAATACACGAATCGTTCCATTAGGCAGTTTTAACATTTGCTTAACTTTTGTAAGGGTTCCGATACGGTATAAATCATCCTCACCCGGATCATCGATAGAAATGTCCTTTTGAGTGGTTAAAAAAATGATACTGTCATCTACCATTGCCTTTTCAAGGGCTTGAACTGACTTTTCACGCCCTACATCTAAATGAAGGACCATTGTAGGATATACTAGCAGTCCTCGTAGTGGCAGGAGGGGAACAATAATCTCTGATTGATTCGCCATGACTTTGCACCTCCAAATGCAAAACTTCCATTTACTTTTTGTGATTTATTAATCTTTGTACAATTCTAACTTATTTAACATAGTGTGTCTATTATCAAGAAAAGCGGAAGCGCCTTGGTCAGCCCCGACAAGCAAATGTTCTTCCATCCTAAAAGTCTGATTTTTGACTTTTAGGATGGAAGGTTATTTGACTCGAGGGACTAGGCGCTGGAGCTAGACACAAATTCATCGCACTCTTAGTATCATGTTTTGAAACCAATTTTATGTTTATTTTTAGGATTTAAAGTATCCAAAAATCCCCTTTTAAAGCAGTAAAAAACTTCGGTTAACTTTCCTTGAAACCGAAGTTTTATTACCACCTAAATACTTTCTTTTTTTCCTAGTTCAATTGAAGCGGTAATGGCATGTTCTTCTGCATAATCCTTTTTCAATGCAATTTCAAAAACTTCAGATAGGTGAGTGACAGGAATAATATTAATTCCGTCAATTTCATTTAAAATAGATTGTACGTTTTCCTGTGGGATGATGACCGTTTTCGCTCCAGCCTTCTTAGCCGCTTTTACTTTAGGATACACTCCGCCAATCGGCTTAACATTCCCGTGTATACTGATTTCACCAGTCATGGCCACTTGGTGGTCAATAGGGTGATTATAAATAGCAGAGTAAATACCAGTAGCCATCGCAATCCCCGCTGAAGGTCCATCTATCGGAACACCTCCAGGGAAGTTAACGTGAATATCATACTCATCCGCAGGAACTCCCATGGATCGTAAAACGGTTATTACATTTTCAATGGAACCCTTTGCCATACTTTTTCTACGAATTGATTTTCCTTGTCCACCGATACTCTCTTCTTCCACAATTCCAGTAATATTAATGGTACCTTTTTCTTTTGCTGGAATAACAGTAACTTCGATTTCTAATAGGGCACCTGAGTTAGGTCCATAAACAGCTAACCCATTTACTAAACCAACTTTTGAATCAGGAAGAATTTTTCTTTCCATCCGAGGAGTAAGCTGACTAGATTGAATCACCCACTCAATATCTTCGTCTTTAATAAAATCTCGATCTTCCGTAATCGCTAACCCCGCTGAGATTTGAATCATATTTACTGCTTCACGACCATTTCTTGCATAAGATGCAAGCGTCTCAACACCCGTTTCACTAATAGCTAAATTTACTTTCTTAGCTGCTTTATTCGCTACTGTTGAAATTTCTTCTTGTGTTAATTCTCTAAAGAATACTTCCATACATCTAGACCGAATTGCCGGTGGCAGTTCACTTGGTGTTCTAGTTGTTGCACCGATTAATCTAAAGTCAGCAGGTAAACCGTTTTTGAAAATATCATGAATGTGGTTAGGAATTTGGGTGTTTTCCTCACTATAATAGGCACTTTCTAAAAATACTTTTCGATCTTCTAACACCTTTAATAATTTATTCATCTGAATAGGATGTAATTCACCGATTTCATCAATAAATAATACACCACCATGGGCATTTGTTACGGCACCTTGTTTTGGTTGTGGAATCCCGGCTTGTCCCATTGCTCCTGCACCTTGGTAGATTGGATCATGCACCGAACCAATTAATGGATCTGCAATTCCTCTTTCATCAAAACGCGCAGTAGTTGCATCTAACTCAACAAATATAGATGACTTCTGAAAAGGGGATTTTGGATTTTGCTTTGCTTCCTCTAAGACCAATCTTGCTGCAGCCGTCTTACCAACACCTGGTGGTCCATAAATTATCACATGCTGCGGGTTTGGCCCACATAATGCTGCCTTCAATGATTTAATTCCGTCTTCTTGACCAACAATGTCATTGAAGCTAGAAGGGCGAACTTTTTCAGATAACGGTTCTGTCAATGAAATCGATCTCATTTTTTTCAACTGATCCATTTCTTTCTTTGATTCCCTGTCTATAGATACCTTCTGTGTCCGTTGATTTCTAAGTAAATTCCAAAAATAAAGCCCTATAATTATTCCGAAAAACAGCTGAATAAATAAGGCAATTCCTGTCCAACTCATCAGTTTTCCCTCCTGCATCTCTTTCTCGTTGTTATATGCTAGTATCTCCTTGACTGAGTTGGAATAAACAAGAATTTCAAAGAAAACTTTCCGGACAGAAAAGCGCAAGTGCCCTTGTTAGCGAAGTACACTAGTCGCTGGGTGCCCCTCGGAAAGAAAACCACTTTCCTTCGTGCGAGGTACCCATCCGCAGCCTTTTCTTGTGGAGCAAGACAGTTGTCTAACTTTAGAAAACTTATACATAAAAAGGCCAGTCTTATTCAGACTGACCTTAACGTTCATATTTAAGAAATTATGCTGATGTTTTACGCTCTTCAGCTTCTACAACTGTACCATCAGCTAATATTAACTTTGGTACACCATTATTTACTACTGTATCTTTTGTGATGATACATTTTGTAATATCCTCACGTGAAGGTAAATCAAACATTACGTCAAGCATGATTCCTTCAATGATCGAACGTAGACCACGTGCACCAGTTTTACGTTCAATTGCTTTCTTAGCAATCTCAACAAGCGCATCGTCTTCAAAGTCTAATTCTACATCATCAAGCTCTAACATTTTTTGATACTGCTTCACTAGAGCATTTTTAGGCTTTGTTAAAATTTCAATTAATGCATCTTCATCTAATGGTGCTAAGCTTGCGATAACTGGCAAACGACCAATAAACTCAGGGATTAATCCGAATCGTAATAAGTCTTCAGGAAGTACTTTTGAAAGAAGATCTTTATCTTCAATTTCTTTGTTCTTCGCATCTGAACCGAAACCGATTACTTTTTGACCTAAACGACGTTTGATGATTGGCTCAATTCCATCGAATGCCCCACCACAGATAAATAGGATATTCGTTGTATCAATCTGGATGAATTCTTGGTGTGGATGCTTACGTCCGCCTTGTGGTGGTACGCTAGCAACGGTACCTTCAAGAATTTTTAGAAGGGCTTGTTGTACACCCTCACCTGATACATCTCTTGTAATAGAAGGGTTTTCTGATTTACGAGCGATTTTATCAATCTCATCAATATAGATAATACCCTTTTCCGCTTTTTCTACGTCATAATCTGCCGCTTGAATAAGCTTAAGAAGAATGTTCTCAACATCTTCCCCAACATAACCAGCTTCTGTTAACGAAGTCGCATCTGCAATCGCAAATGGTACATTAAGAATACGAGCTAACGTTTGAGCTAGTAATGTTTTACCACTACCTGTTGGTCCAATCATGGCGATGTTACTTTTCGCAAGCTCAACATCGTCAATTTTACTATTTGAATTGATACGTTTGTAGTGGTTATAAACAGCTACCGCTAAGTTTTTCTTCGCTTGGTCTTGACCGATTACATACTCGTCTAAAATTTCACGAATTTCTTTTGGCTTTGGTACATCTTTGAACTCTACTTCTTCCTCTGTACCAAGCTCCTCTTCAACGATTTCTGTACATAACTCGATACATTCGTCACATATATATACACCTGGACCGGCAACTAATTTACGAACTTGATCTTGCGTTTTACCACAGAAAGAACATTTTAATTGCCCTTTTTCATCATTAAATTTAAACAATACCTTCACCCCTTGAAAAACTTCTGATACTAGATATTTAGCTGCGGATCTTTATGTTTATTTAATTATTTAATATTCAATTTTTAATTATTCATCAATAGTTATGTATTGCATTGTATCACATTTTCTAATTCGACTGGTAATGATAACTCTTTAATTTTCTAAAGATTTAATTACCTTTTGTATGTAGTTGTTGATCCGCAGAGAAATAGTTATGTATTAATTAAGCTTAACCATTAATAGTGAGATTAAATCGGAAGTTTTTACTAATTGCGAAATTTCATGTTGTTTTTTGTTCAGTAAAATTAAGGTAAAACCATTATTATAAAGGTTTTTCACTACTAAAAATGATAAAGAAGTTAAAGACTCCTAATATAAAAACACACTACTCTTTAAGTAGCTTAAAATTATCATATGTAAATACAAATTTATTTATGTTACGAGTGTAAGTGTAAAACAAGGCACGAATCATCGTGCCTTGTCCAAAAAGTTAAGCTACAGTTTTGCTGTTTTCAACAAGAAACTCAACTGCTTTTCTAATTTGTAGGTCACCTTTTAATCCTTCAAGGCTACCGATTGCTTGTTTAATATTATCAACAGTCATGTTATACATTTCTGCCATTTTGTTTAACTCTTCGTTTACTTCTTCTTCAGAAACTTCAAGGTTTTCTGCTTTAGCAATTGCTTCAAGCGTTAAGTTTACACGTACACGCTTAGCAGCATCTTCACTCATTTGACCACGTAAAGCATCTTCATCTTGACCTGAGAATTGGAAGTAAAGCTCAAGGTTCATCCCTTGCATTTGTAAACGTTGCTCGAATTCTTGCATCATACGGTCGATTTCAGTGTCTACCATAACTTCAGGAACATCGATTTCAGCGTTTTCAGCAGCTTTCTCAACTACTGTATCACGTACAAGGTGCTCACCTTCATGCTTTTTGCTATCTTCTAAACGAGTTTTGATTTTTTCTTTTAATGCGTCTAAAGTTTCTACTTCTTCATCCACATCTTTAGCAAACTCATCATCTAATGCAGGAAGTTCTTTCCCTTTAATTTCATGAAGTTTTACTTTGAATACAGCTGGTTTACCAGCAAGCTCAGCAGCATGGTACTCTTCAGGGAATGATACTTCTACGTCTTTTTCTTCTCCAGCAGCTAAACCAACTAATTGGTCTTCAAAACCTGGGATGAATTGACCTGAACCTAATTCAAGAGAGTAATTTTCTGCTTTTCCGCCTTCAAAAGCTTCACCATCAACGAAACCTTCGAAATCCATTACAACTGTATCACCATTTTCAGCTTTACCGTCTTCTTTAACAACAAGCTCAGCTTGACGCTCTTGAAGAGTTTTTAATTCGTTAGCAACATCTTCTTCTGTTACTTCAGTTTCAACTGCTGGTACTTCTAATCCTTTGTACTCACCAAGTTTAACTTCAGGCTTAACTGTAACAGTAGCTTTGAAGATTAGGCTCTTACCTTGTTCGATTTGCTCAACATCGATTTCAGGACGGTCAACTGGCTCGATTCCTGTTTCGATTACTGCGTTAGCATAAGCATCTGGTAATAAGATATCGATAGCATCTTGGTATAAAGATTCTACGCCAAAACGTTTTTCGAACATAGCACGAGGCATTTTTCCTTTACGGAATCCTGGTACGTTTACTTTAGTAACGACTTTTTTAAATGCAGCATCTAAACCTTGGTTTACTTTCTCTGCATCTACTTCAATTGTAAGAACCCCGCGGTTCCCTTCTAACTTTTCAAAATTTGCAGACATACTGAATTTCCCTCCAAAAATCTATTAAGTAGTAATTTGCATACTAATTTTAAATATGTAAATGACATTTTTACACATTACAACCACTACATTATAACACACGTTCTCTCTGTTTCAACCTAGAAGCTAAATAATAGGATAAGAAATTTCTTCTATTTTCGTAATAAAAGCATGGGCATTTTCTACATTTTCTTCATTAGAATCATATACTTCACATACATCCCTAGCGGTTCTCTCATACCCGTGATAGTTAACAGCAACCAAATGATAAGCTGCTGCCCAGTCCCTTGGCTCACCAGGAGATAACTCAAACGGATACATTAAAAAGAGATGTCGTTCTACTAAACTCATGATATGCTCAAGCAGCACAGGATCTTCATGTTCAAGCTGGGTATTTAACATGTTAGCTATTTCCAGTTTTTGTGGATTATCATGAATATTTGGTAATTGGGTTGGTTCTACTGTTTGCTGCCTATTGAACTTTTCAATGACCACTTCTTTATCATACTCATGTTCCATTAAAACATTAATAAGCATGGTTTTTAAGAATGGGTGCCCTTCTGACGACTTTAAATATTGTTTGATTTGATCAAGATAAGGCCTTATATTTACATTCGAAAGCTGTGCAATGGTTAACATTAACTCTCTTGGATCACCTTCAGTAAATAAATCGAGTTGTAACGGTCTACTTGCTTCAGTAAATTCATTAACTTCATCCATTACATCTACCTGACCATCCTCCACTGCTTTTCCTTCAGCCATCCTTCTGCTAAACTCAAGCATTCTTGAAAAATGTTCATATTTTTCAATAGGAACTTCTCTTTCTTCCAGAAGGACTTCAATTGTAGTGACAATCTCATCATACTCATGCAGTTGTACTAAAATCATTAAATACAGGTCAACGGCTTGAATATAGTCACCAATCCCTTCCTTCAGCATCTCTTTTGCCACTTTTTTTGCTTCTTGAAGGTATCCCGCTTCGTAATAAGATAGTACAAGCCCAATATGGATATCGGAATTTTCGTGATCTAACTTTCTAGCTTCCTCAAAGAGAGTAACTGCTTGTTTAAAGTCCTTATTTTGTAACTGTTCGAGTCCTTTTTCAAGCAACCGTTTTTCTATATCGGGAAAAAAAACAACATTACCGACCTTCTTTTTTCGTTCCCGTTTTTTCATATGTATACCGCCCTTATGCTCATTATTGACGTAAGTGTAGCATGAAGTACTTAAAAAAACAAAGAGATCCACTAGGTTCAGCCTGTGAATCTCTTGTTATTATTCACTATGACTTAAGCAAGTTGTTCGAATGCAGCTATTTTATCTTCTAACTGCAGAGTAATTTCAATTTCATCCCAACCATTCATCAACAATGTTTTCCAGTGGGTGTGAATAGGAAAATTAGCTACAAATCCACTTTCATCATTTATGGATTGCTCTTCTAAGTTCACCTCAAGGGAAAATGACTGTTCCTCTCCTTTTTTCAGCAAATATTGAATTTCACCTTCTGTTAACTGGATAGGAAGCATGCCATTTTTTAAGCAGTTTTGATAAAAAATATCAGCAAACGAAGGAGAAATAATAACTTTGAATCCATAATCTAAAAGAGCCCATGGCGCATGCTCCCTCGATGATCCGCAACCAAAGTTTTCATTCGTAATTAAAATCGTTCCACCTATATTATCTGGTCTATTAAGTTCAAATTCTCTATTTAATTCACCATTCGGAAGATATCTCCAATCGTAAAATAAAAACTGGCCAAATCCAGTCCTTTCTATCCTCTTTAAAAATTGCTTTGGAATTATTTGATCCGTATCAACGTTAGCTCTGTTAAGCACAACTGCTTTGCCCTTCAATTGCTTAAACTCTGCCATAACAACCCCTCCTTTAGCTTATACTTCTACTTTATATAATTCTCTCACATCGACAAAATGCCCATATATGGCTGCAGCTGCTGCCATAGCAGGACTAACTAAGTGAGTTCTCGCACCAGCACCTTGTCTTCCTTCAAAATTGCGATTAGAGGTAGATGCACAGTGTTCACCACTTGGAACGACATCGTTATTCATGCTTAAACACATGCTACAGCCTGATTCTCTCCATTCAAATCCTGCTTCGATAAATACTTGATCTAGGCCTTGGTCTTCTGCCAATCTTTTTACTCTTTGTGAACCAGGGACAACCATGGCTCTAACCTGTGGATGCACCTTTTTCCCTTTAACCATTTCAGCCGCGACTTGTAAATCTTCTAATCTTGAATTCGTACAAGAACCGATAAAAACATGCTGTATTTGAATATCTTTTATTTTTTGCCCTTCTTCTAATCCCATATAGGTTAATGCACGTTCAAGTGAATCTTTTTCTAGCCCTGTCTTGCAATCCAAGCTCTTAGGAATTTGGCTATCTACTTTAGCTGTCATCGACGGATTTGTTCCCCAACTGACCATTGGCGCTATATCTTTGCCATCAATTTGAATCACATGATCATAGGTGGCATCTTGGTCAGATGCCAAGTCACTCCAATTATCTTTATATTCGTCGAATTCCACTTGACTAGGCGCATACTTTCTACCTTTTAAATACTGAAAAGTAGTTTCGTCAGGACTAACGAGACCAGCTCTAGCTCCTCCTTCAATAGACATATTACAAATGGTCATCCGCTCTTCCATAGTCATATTCTTAATAACTTCTCCACCATACTCAATCACATAGCCCGTTCCAAATTGGATTCCATACTTTGATAGGATGAATAAAATGACATCTTTTGCTGTAACTCCTTTAGCTAGTTGTCCATTTATCTCAAGTTTTAACGTTTTAGGCTTACTCTGCCAAAGTGTTTGTGTGGCTAAAACATGTTCTACTTCACTCGTTCCTATTCCAAAAGCCAGTGCTCCAAAAGCTCCATGTGTGGAGGTATGACTATCTCCGCAAACAATCGTCATTCCAGGCTGAGTTAGCCCTAACTCAGGCCCAATAACATGCACAATCCCTTGATCGGGGCTATCTAATCCAGCTAAGGTAACATTAAATTCCTTGCAGTTCTTCTCTAATGTAGTAATTTGATTTAAAGCCACTGTATCTTCAATGACCTTACGATTGATGGTTGGAATATTGTGGTCCATTGTAGCAAATGTTTTATCAGGTCTACGTACTTTGCGGTTTTTCAAACGTAAACCTGAAAAAGCTTGAGGTGAGGTAACTTCATGTACTAAGTGTAGGTCAATATAAAGTAAATCTGGTTTTCCTTCTTCTCTATGTACAACATGTTTTTCCCATATCTTTTCGATAATTGATTTCCCCACTTGATATTCCCCCTTTATTCGCCTTTAAATGAAAGCTCTGAGTACTTTTTAGAGTGCTCAGAGCCAAAATATAACCTATAAAAATTATGCATAGGCACCCATGATATTTAAGATCGTTTCATGATCTAAAATGGTCGCTTTTACTTCCTCGATCATTTCTGTTGTTGATACCTGCTTCTTACCGAATGATGAAATATCCTTCGTACGATACCCCGCATTTAGAACTTCGTTTACAGCATTTTCTACTGCTTTTGCTTCTTCTTCTAATCCAAAAGAAAGTCTTAACATCATCGCAGCTGATAAAATAGAAGCCAGTGGGTTAGCAACGTTTTGACCTTCAATATCAGGAGCCGAACCATGAATCGGTTCATATAAATATGGCCCTTTTTCAGATAAACTAGCTGATGGTAACATTCCTAATGAGCCCGTTAATACTGATGCTTCATCACTTAAAATATCACCGAACATATTCTCCGTTACAACTACATCAAATTTCCTCGGATTTTTAATAAGCTGCATGGCTGCATTATCCACTAACACGTGTTCAAGTGTCACATCTGGGTAAGCTTTAGACACTTCTTCCGCAACCTCTCTCCACATTCTACTTGATTCTAGAACGTTAGCTTTATCGACAGAAGTTACTTTCCCTTTTCTTTGTCGAGCTAAATCAAATGCTAGTTTAATAACCCGAGTCATTTCCTCTCTCTGGTAAAATAACGTATCTACCACCACATCTTGACCATTTTGTGTGGAACGTTCACTTGGCTTTCCGAAATATAATCCACCCGTTAATTCTCGAACCATTACCATATCTACATCTTCAATAATCTCTTTTCGAAGTGGTGAAGACTCTGCAAGACTAGAATAATATAATGTAGGCCTTAAATTAGCATATAAACCTAACTCTTTTCGAATTTTTAATAAACCTCTCTCAGGGCGTAGATGAACAGGTAATTGGTCATATTTTGGTCCCCCGACCGCCCCTAAAAGCACTGCATCGCTCTCTCTACAAAGCTCTACTGTTTCATCTGGCAACGGCGTCCCAAAGGAATCTACTGCACTTCCACCAATTTTTCCATAGGAGAAATAAAATTGATGACCAAAGCGTTCTCCGATAGCCTTTAGTACATCTACCGCTCCTCTTGTAACTTCCTTTCCAATCCCATCCCCCGGTAGAACTGCGATACGTTTCTTCATCGTTTACCCCTCCATTTATTTATTGGTGTCTTAAACCTATTTTATCTAGCAGCTAACATCCCCATATAGCTACTTATTTTCCTGTTACTACTGTTGTTGTCTTTTCTTTTATATAAATCACTCGATTAACGGCATTCAAGTATGCTTTTGCTGAAGCTTCTAGAACATCTTGGGCTAATCCACGACCACTCGTTTCTACCCCTTGATATCTTAATTTTACAAACACTTGTGCTAAGGCGTCTCTTCCTGCACCAACTGATTGAATTCGATAATCTAATAGATTAACCGTTCCATTTACACATTTTTCGAGAGTATTGTATAAAGCTTCAATACTTCCAGATCCAGTAGATGCTTCTTGGATCACTTCATTATTTCTACCTGACAACGTAACGGTTGCTGTAGGAATTTGATTCGTACCGTATTGAACTTGAATATGAATGAGTTCATAAAATCTTTGTTCTTTTGATAGCTTTTCTTCAAGCACAATGGCAGCCAAATCGTCGTCTGTCATCTCTTTCTTTTTGTCTGCTAAATCCTTAAAAACAGAGAATAAATGATTAACGTCTTCATCTGAAATCGATAATCCTAGTTCATCCAGACGGTTACGGAATGCGTGTCTTCCTGAGTGTTTTCCTAACACCATAGAATTTGATTGATATCCTACTAAATCTGGTGAAATGATTTCATATGTGGTTTTTTCTTTTAATACTCCGTCCTGATGAATACCTGATTCATGAGCAAATGCATTCCTGCCAACAACTGCCTTGTTTGCCGGCACCACCATACCTGTCAATTTACTTACTAACCGACTCGTTCTGCTAATTTCCTTTAAGTTTAATCTTGTCTCAACCTGGTAATGATCCTTTCTTATATATAGAGCCACTGCAAATTCCTCAAGGGCAGCGTTTCCTGCACGTTCACCAATACCATTAATCGTTCCTTCCACTTGTGTGGCCCCATTTTCGACTGCCGCTAGGGAATTGGCAATTGCCATCCCTAGATCATCGTGACAGTGAGCGGATAAAGAAACTTTACTAATAGAAGGAACGTGTTTTTTTAAATACTGAAAGATTTCACCGTATTCTTTTGGTGATATATATCCAACCGTATCTGGAATATTTATGACTTGAGCTCCTGCTTGAATCACCTTTTCTACAATTTCGGCTAAAAAGGGTAATTCTGTTCGACAAGCATCTTCTGCTGACCATTGAATGATTGGGAATTTAGTAGCTGCATATTGAACCGCTTGAACCGCTGTTTCTATAACCTGTTCCTTTGTTTGTTTTAATTTAAATTCTCGATGGATTGGTGAGGTAGCAAGGAATACATGTAATCTTGGTTCTGCGCCTTCCTTTAGTGCCTCCCAAGCTGCATCAATGTCTCCTTTGACTGAACGGGCCAATCCAGTTACGGAACAATTTCGAATATGATTCGCTATTTGCTGAACGGAATAAAAATCTCCTTTAGACGCTGCCGGGAAACCAGCTTCAATAATATCGACATTCAATCTTTCTAGTTGCTTTGCAATTTCAAACTTTTCAGAAAAATTTAAATTGACACCTGCTGATTGTTCACCATCTCTTAACGTCGTATCAAAGATTTTAATTCGATGCACTAGCGACCACTTCTTTCTTTTTGTCTTTGTTGACAAAAGGCATCATTTTGCGAAGCTCTCTTCCTACTAGCTCAATTGGATGTTCCTTCTCTCTCTCATTAATCGCATTAAATTCTGGACGGTTTGCCTGGTTTTCTAAGATCCAGCCTTTTGCAAATCTACCTTCTTGAATATCTTTTAAAACAGCTTTCATCTCTTTTTTAACATCGTCATTAACCACTCTCGGGCCACTTACAAAATCTCCCCATTGAGCTGTATCTGAAATGGAGTAACGCATTCCTTCGAGACCGCCCTCATACATGAGATCAACAATTAACTTCAGTTCATGTAAACATTCGAAATAAGCTAACTCTGGTTGATATCCCGCTTCTACAAGTGTTTCGAATCCTGCTTTTACTAGGGAAGTTAAACCACCACAAAGGACAGCCTGCTCACCAAATAGATCTGTTTCTGTTTCTTCTTTAAATGTAGTCTCAAGTGCACCTGCTCTTAAAGAACCAATTGCTTGGGTATAAGATAATGCTAGTTCCTTCGCTTCCCCTGTTACATCTTGATAGATGGCAAATAAAGCAGGAACTCCAGCCTCTTCTTGATATGTTCTTCTAACTAGATGTCCAGGTCCTTTTGGTGCAACTAATAGCACATCCGATTCTTTAGGAGGTACAATCTGGTTAAAATGAACATTAAAGCCGTGAGCAAACATTAATGCTTGATTGGTTAAATTCGGTTCAATTTCTTCTTTATAAACTTTAGGTTGCATTTCATCTGGTAGTAGTACCATAACCACATCTGCCTGAGCAGTTGCCTCTCCTACAGAATAAACCTTTAACCCATCCTGTTCTGCTTTTTCCCATGACTTTCCTTTCCTTAGACCAACTACTACATTTACTCCGCTATCTCTCATGTTTAATGCATGAGCATGACCCTGTGAACCATATCCAATAACCGCTACTGTTTTCCCGTTTAAGTAATTTTTATTTGCATCTCCGTTATAATACATTTTCGCCATGTTTTATCTCCCTCTCTTATACGTTTTTTATTTTTAATTTTTAAAAATTCACCTAAACTATTGAATAGGTTTTTGACTGGTTGCTTGAACGCTGAGTACCTCTAAGGAATGCTGTTGTACCGGTTCGTGCTAGTTCTTTTATTCCATATGGTTTAATTAACTCAATGAAAGCCTCGATTTTATCTGATTCCCCGGTAATTTGGATGACAATACTTTCCTTGCTGACATCTATGACAGATGCCCTAAAAGGTTCGATTAATGAATAAATTTCACTTCTCGTACTACTAGTTGATAATACTTTGACGAGTGCAAGTTCCCTAGCAACAATAGACTGTTCGGTTATATCTGTAACTTTAATAACATCAATTTGCTTATTAAGCTGCTTCGTTATTTGTTCTACAATTCCATCGTTTTCAACATGAACGACACAAGTAATTCTTGAGATCCCTTCTTGTTCCGAATGACCAACTGTAATACTCTCAATGTTATAGTTCCTTTTTGAGAATAGATTAGTGATTCGATTTAAAACACCAGGCCTATTCATAACGGTTAATGTAATGATACGTTTCATGGCTTCACTCCTACCATTTCATGCAACCCTTTACCAGGAGCAATCATTGGGTATACATTTTCATCTGGATCAATTCTAAAATCTAATAGAACTGGTTCGTTTGTATGAAGGACTTCATCTAGTATTTTTTCAGCTTCTTCTTCGTTATTAATAACAAAACCTTTTATATCAAAAGCCTCTGCTAGTTTGACGAAGGAAGGCTGACAGGAGAATTTGCTATGTGAAAAGCGAGATTCATAGAATATTTCTTGCCATTGTCTTACCATTCCTAATGAAGAGTTATTTAAGATGACAATCTTTATCGGAAGATTTAGCTCCCGGATAACAGCCAGCTCTTGTGTGCACATTTGGAAACCGCCATCTCCAGAAATGGATAGTACACAGGCATCAGGCTCAGCCAGCTGTGCCCCGATGCTTGCTGGGAGTCCAAACCCCATCGTTCCCAATCCACCAGAAGTGACCCATCTGTTGGCTTTCGAAAATTTGTAATACTGTGCTGCCCACATTTGATGTTGGCCTACATCGGTTACAACAATAGCCTCTCCATTTGTTTTTTCGTAAAGCATTTCCATTACTCGCTGCGGCTTAAGTTTCTTTGATTCACTATCATAGAAATACGGATATTCTTTTTTCCAACCCTCTAGTGTTTGAAGCCACTCTTTATGCTCAGGTGGCCTTCCTTCTTGACTAATTAATTGTTTAAGTGCTTCTTTCGCATCTGAAACAATAGGGATGGCTGTTGGAACATTCTTTCCGATTTCTGCTGGATCGATATCAATGTGTGCAACGATTGCTTTTGGTGCAAAGTGTTTTAAGTTACCGGTTAACCGGTCATCAAATCTTGCCCCAACATTGATAAGAAGGTCCGCTTGATACAAAGCCATATTTGCTGTATAACAACCATGCATCCCAGCTAATCCTGCAAACAATTCATGTTCTGCTGGAAAACCACCCAAACCAAGGAGTGTATGTACGACAGGTAGTTTTTGTTGTTCGGCATATGTTTTTAGTTCAGAAGCTGCATTGGAATGTAGAACCCCAGCACCTGCTAAAATAACTGGTCTCTTTGCTCGACTAACGGCTTCGGTTAATTTTCTAATTTGTAGATAATTTGGCTGGACATTTGGCTGGTAGCCTGGCAGTTTCATTTCTTGTTCATTAGGTGATTCTGTTACAATGGCAGCAATGTCTTTAGGAATATCAATGACGACTGGCCCTGGTCTACCGCTAGTAGCGATATAAAAGGCTTCTTTTATGATGCGAGGGATATCTTCAGCGTTGCGAATCTGGTAATTGTATTTTGTTATTGGTGTGGTGATTCCTAATATATCAGCTTCTTGAAAAGCATCTGTTCCGATTACTCCTGTAGGTACTTGACCTGTAAAAACAATTAAAGGCAGCGAATCCATCATGGCATCTGCTAAACCTGTTACAATGTTCGTAGCCCCAGGACCTGATGTTGCAATGACAACCCCTGGCTTACCAGTAATGCGTGCGTAACCTTCTGCAGCATGTATTCCACCTTGTTCGTGGCGAGGGAGTACATGGACAATTTTGGAGTCATACAGTTTATCATAAATGGGTAGGACCGCACCTCCTGGATAACCAAAAATCACTTCCACTTGCTCTCTCTGTAAAGCCTCAAGCATTAGTTCTGCACCGCTGATTGGCTTGTTTTCAGCCTTCATTCTAGTAAAGGCAGTTTCCTGCAACATTTGTTTGGACCTCCTCTTTTAAACTAATTTCGACTCAATTAACTCTCTAACTTGGTAAGACAAAGCTCTTAAAAATATAAAAAGCCCTTTCACCCCCAAATCCACCTACTACACCTAGGTAAAAGGGATGAAAAGGCTTTTAAGTCCTCTCCACGGTACCACCCTTGTTCACGCTAGTTTAGCGTGCGCTCTTGATCTATAACCGATCATTTTTGATAACGAGTGCATACACTCGACTGTCCCTACTTGATAAACTTTCAAGACAGTGCTCTGAGGTGAGTTCATTTTATATGGTAATCGCCGGTTCTCAGCACCACCGGCTCTCTGTGGATTACTTTATATAAAACTACTTATCCTCTTCTACGCTTTCCTTATATGAAAATGAAATTTATCCAACTTGGGAGGTAGCTTTATGAGCGTAAACCTTCACTCCCTCTGCTACTACCCTTTCTCTAAACTTCTCTAATAATTTTCTTGTATGAATTCCAGGAACTCCATCGCCAATGACTCTTCCATCTACCTTAATAACCGCAATGACTTCTGCAGCCGTTCCTGTTAAAAATACCTCATCAGCCGTATAAACATCATGCCTTGTAAAAGGTTCTTCTTTTACTTCATATCCTTGCTCTTTGGCAATTTCGATAACAGCATTTCTTGTTATTCCTTCCAAAGCTCCTACGTATCCAGGTGGGGTTAAGAAACACCCATTTTTAATAATGAATACATTGTCGGCGGAACCTTCCGCTACATACCCTTGGTCATTCAACATAAGCGCTTCACTTACATTTGCTAGGTGAGCTTCAATTCTAACCAATACATTATTTAAATAATTGAGCGATTTTACTTTTGGACTCAAAACATCTGGTCGATTTCTTCTCGTAGCAACCGTAATAATTTCCAACCCTGTTTCGTAAAGCTCTTTCGGGAAAATGGATAAAGGTTCTACAATGACGACGACATTTGCTTTCGGGCACTTATACGGGTCCAGACCTAAGTCCCCCACTCCTCTTGAAACAACCACTCGAATATAAGCATCATCAAATTTATTTCTCTCAACGGTTTCAACAATCAAATCGGTAAACTCTTCTTTAGTGTAAGGAATGTTCAGCATGATTGATTTAGCAGAGTCATAAAGCCTTGCCATATGCTCTTTCATGCGAAAGATATTTCCACTGTACACCCGAATGCCTTCAAAGATTCCATCTCCATAAAGAAAGCCATGGTCATAAACTGAAATCTTGGCATTTTCCTTTGTGACATATTCGCCATTTAAGAAGATCCATTGTTCCGACACGAAAAACACCTCTTTAATTTACTAATTAGACGCTTTAAATGATTAAATTTTTAAGTTAAAAATTTTTCAGGACAGTGATCTAGTTTTTAGATATTTACGTGTTTTTAAACTAGAGTCAACTGTTTTGGTATTTGCCTAAACCTTATATTGAGGACTATCTTACGCTCATTTTTTTGCTTCGTCAACATCATTTTTGTGAATTGTTTGATAATTTAGACTAATCAGATTTATTGTATACGCTTACATTGTTGATATATTCACAATTACTTCCAAAGAAAAAAATTCAAAATTTATTTTTAATAGAAGAAACTTAGTTTTAATGTTAGTTTTTCTCACATCAAAGAAAGCGTTCTCTTTAGTGCTCTACCCGTTCCTTTCCGCTCCACTCAGTGCTTCAATTGTTGCGGTAGTAAAACAATCTTCACGAAAAATTTTTCTAAGAAAAAAGACAATAAAAAAACCGCTATAAAAACGGCGAACGTTTTTGTAGCGGAATATGTACATTATGGTGTGTGTGTTAAATGGCGTCCCAGGAGAGATTCGAACTCCCGACCGACGGCTTAGAAGGCCGTTGCTCTATCCTGCTGAGCTACTGGGACAATATAAAAGAATAATGTTCTCTTAAGACATTTATTATTATATAATCTTATGGAAAGAAAGTCAACTGCTTTTAATTACTCTTTTAACATAATAACTGTATAGGGAAGGCAAGCCTTCCCTTCAGTATTATATTCTGAATCTTATTTTTTGGGAAGTAGGAAATTTTGTCGTAAACTCATTATTTCCCCTTGATCAAAATCAAATACTTGTAGAGAAATATTTTCTTCAATCATTTCTAATACAACATATGTTCTTTCATGGCGCCTTCTAGGTAATCTTAGGCTGCCAGGATTAATATACAGTATGTCTCCAACCTGTTCGACTCCAAGAATATGTGAATGACCAAAACAGACTATGTTTGCATTCAACTCTTGTGCACGATATTGAAGACCCATTAGAGATGTTTTCACAGAATAAAGATGACCATGAGTGACAAAAATATTGAAATTCCCTACTTTTTGGACAATATCCTCTTTGTAGCGGGTCTCATAATCACAATTTCCTCTAACCGTAACGAAGCCTGAAATAGCCTGGTGATCAAAAGGTAGCTCTGAATCTCCGCAGTGAATCATGAGATCCACTTCACCAGCAAGCTTTTTCTTTAATTCCTCTAATTCCTTTGTTAACCCATGACTATCACTTACAATTAGCACTTTTGACATATCATCAACATCCAATATCAACTGGTTTTTAATTTATTCAAATATTGCAGTTAGATTCTCTTTCAGTTTTTCTAACGCTTTAGCACGGTGACTAATCTGGCTTTTTTCTTCTGGTGTTAACTCAGCCATAGCCTTTCCTTTTTCGATTGCAAAGAAAATAGGATCATAGCCAAATCCATAACTACCTCTTCGCTCGTGTAGAATTCTTCCTTCACACTCCCCACTAACAGTCTGAGACGATTTTGAAGGAATGGCTACTGCTAGTGCACAATAAAATCTTGCCGTTCTTTTCTCGTCGGGCACTCCTTGAAGAAGTTGTAGTATTTTGTCTATATTCGCTTCGTCATTTTTCTCTTCTCCTGCAAATCTTGCCGAATAAATACCTGGAGCACCATCCAAAGCATCTACCATTAATCCAGAATCATCGGCTATGACAATTTGATTTAGAAGCTTGGATAGTTCTTCTGCTTTTATAATCGCATTCTCTTCAAATGTGCTACCGGTCTCTTCTATGTCACCAATATCGTTATAGTCTAATAATGTCTTTACTTCAAAGCCAAGTGGCAAAAACATTTGTTCAAATTCTTTTGCCTTGCCTTTATTTTTTGTTGCAATAATTATTTCTTTCATTTTGAAGATTGCTCCTCATTCTTTGATTTAGTTTGAGTAATCAGATTAGAAATCTCCTCACCCAAAGCTGATTTTTGATATTCGAACAACTCCATAATTCCTTCTTGACCGGATTTTAGAAGATCTTGAAGCTGATTATATGAGAAAGTAGATTCCTCACCAGTTCCTTGTAACTCAACAAACTCACCATTACCCGTCATAACAATATTCATATCAACATGGGCCTTTGAATCTTCAATGTAATTTAAATCAAGAACGACTTGGTTATCCTCTAAAATTCCAACACTTGTAGCAGCTAGAAAATCATTAATAGGATACTTAGCTAATTTCTTTGTTAAATAAAGATTGTGCAATGCCAATGACATGGCTACAAATGCACCCGTAATGGATGCCGTTCTAGTTCCCCCATCTGCCTGAATCACATCACAATCAATCCATACAGTTCTTTCTCCAATAGCCTCCAAATTAACAACTGCTCTAAGTGCACGTCCAATTAGTCGTTGAATCTCCATTGTTCGACCGGTAATTTTACCTTTTGCAGATTCTCTAATATTACGCTGCTGAGTCGCTCTAGGAAGCATAGAATACTCAGCTGTAATCCAGCCTTTTCCTTCGCCTCTCATAAAAGGAGGAACACGCTCATCTATACTCGCAGTACAAATGACCTTCGTATCCCCAACCGTAATTAGAACAGAACCTTCTGGGTGGATTAAATAATTGGTTTCAATATCAATCGTTCTTAACTCAATCGGTTGTCTTTCATCTACTCTCACAAAAAAACCTCCTAAATTATTGCCATTATCACTAAAGTAAATGTTTAAAACCCTTATGTAAGATTCTTTAGTGAGCTATATGTATGATTTTTATCGGCTATTTTCACAAAATCAGATGAAAAAAGCTACACAATAAAGAAAGAGGCGGCTTATTGCCTCCTCATCTTTACACCTATCTATAGTATATCAAAAAAGATTTTTTAAAAACTACCTGTGTTCACATTTTCTGGTCTTGTAACTGGTTCAGTTAACTTATCGCCTTCTTCATTAACTAAATCAGCTTCTCCGTTTACAGTAACAGCGACACTTTCAATGCCTGTCTGTTCCGTTAAAGAAAGGACTAAAGTACTTAATAAGTGTTGTGAAATAATTTTTTCTTCAAAGCTTCCGTATACGGACTCGTTAAAGTTAAGCGTTACTTTTCCATCTTCCACTTTTGGTTCCTCTAGAAGTTTTACATCTGGTAAGAAATCACTTACTAAGTTAGAAGTATAGCTTGGACCTTTTACTAATTCGTTAACAGCGGCAACGATATTGTTATCTGTTGAGTTGCTAACTCTTCGTGTAATTGGGACGTAATAGTAATTACCTTCTTCTCCACCAAGATAATATACGGTAACTGCTTTTGTATTAGTAACATCAGCAACATCAGAAGTATCTAAGTTAATTCCATTTGCTCTCGTTAGATTATCACTAATAGGTGTACCATTTACAGGCATCTCTGTTAGTTCATGTCCATTCAACTTTAATCTCACAGAATCGATAGAATCAAATTGCGTTAATGTCCAAGTAACAGATTGTAGAATTTTCATTTCATCCTCTGGCTTGTAGTTTTTAAATTCCTTTGAAAAATCTACTACTGCCACCTTGTCTTTAATGTCTACGCTAATCGAAGTATCAGATGGAATGACAGCTGCAAATCCATTAGGTAACATTTCTGTAACTGGGCCGTTTTGGACTAAGTGCTCTAAAGCTTGTTTAGCTACAGAGTTTGTTTTCGGAAGAGCTACCGTTTGAGGCACCACATAACCGTTTTTATCCACTAGGTATAGTTCAGTCATTAAAGAGCTTTCAACTGCTTCATTCTCCCCAGCTTCCTTACCAGTTGTCTCAACGGAAGTTCCATCATCCGTATAAGTGACAGACTGCGGTGGATCAATTTTTTCTTTCTTTTCTCCACCTAATAAACCACAACCAGATAATAATACAGATGACACAATAACAGCTGAAACGATTTTTTTATTTTTGGACATGTAAACCCCTCCAAAGACAGTTTGTACTACATGTATACGAGCCTATTTCAAAATTAGACCGTAATAGTTAAAAAAATTTGGACATTCCTATTTTTATTTTTTTGGAACGATATATTGGACAAAAAAAATAGCCCCCTTATCGGAGACTGTCATTGTCTAATTTTATCGTTTTTACTGAACTGACTTTTTTATCCAACCATTTAGAAGCAATACGTGTAAAAATGGTACTTGAACCAGTTGTGTAAAATTCATGTTTAGGTTCGATCTTACTCTTAGATAACAGTTTGTTATAATGCAAAATCGTACTAACCTCACGGGCTGTTTCCTCACCTGAACTGATGACGGTCACTTTCTTTCCCATAACATTTTTAATAATATTTTCTAATAACGGATAATGAGTGCATCCCAAAATTAACGTATCTAGGCCTTGATTTTTTAATGGAGATAAAGTTTCTGCGACTACTTTTTTTGCAACTGGTCCTTCATATTCCCCGCTTTCTACTAATGGAACAAACTTTGGACAAGCAAGGCTCTTAACAACAGTACTACTATTAATGGACTTTAATGCATTTTCGTACGCATTACTCTTTACGGTACCAATTGTACCTAATACTCCAATATGAAAATTCTTTGTAACTTTAATCGCACTTCTTGCCCCAGGATTAATCACACCTATCACTGGTATTGAAAGAGAATTTTGTATTTCCTCAAGTACGACTGCCGTTGCCGTATTACAGGCAATAACAAGCATTTTAATATTTTTTTTTAATAGAAAACGTGTCATCTGCCACGTAAAAGTTTTTACTTCTTCACTAGGTCTTGGACCATAAGGACATCGGGACGTATCACCCAAATATATAATTTGTTCATTTGGAAGCTGTCGCATAATTTCTCGCGCAACCGTTAAACCTCCAACTCCCGAGTCAATCACGCCAATTGGTTGTTCCAAACTTCTCGCCTCAATCTTCTCGCATTTCTTGGTGTAGTTTCGTTAAGTTGTTCTTTAAAAGAACGATTTCATCGCTTGTGAAATTTTTCAAAACTTCTTGTAGGTACATTTGGCGCTTTTTAATAACTTCTTCAATAATACGCTCGCCTTCTTCTAAAAGGTGAATTCGAACGACTCTACGATCATTAGGATCTTTTACTCTCATAACTAGTTCATTTTTTTCCATACGATCAACTAGGTCCGTTGTTGTACTGCAAGCTAAGAACATTTTATTAGACAATTCACCAATCGTCATATCTCCATCTTCAAATAACCATTGTAAAGCAACAAACTGAGGTGGAGTAATGGTGTAGTTGCTTAAAATTTCACGACCCTTTTGTTTAATGATACCGGATATGTATCGTAAGTCTTTCTCTATATCTCCAAAAATATCTAAGTCTTTCTTAACTTCCTCTATTTTCATAAACAACAGCTCCTAATTAAGCAAGTCTAATTTTTCCGTTCATAACCACTTATTCTAATAAGGTTCTTTGCTCTATTTTCTACTTTTTTCACTTAAATATCAAGCAGGAAATATAGGGATTACTAATTATCACTATATTGGATAGTACTTATTCTAATTTCTTCAAATTAATGGTAAACCGGCCACCATAAAGGATAGCCGGTCAGGATTAAAGTTCTAGCTCTCCCATTCGAAGGAGCTCTACAACTGCTTGTGATCGCCCCTTAACACCAAGCTTTTGCATGGCATTGGAAATATGATTTCGAACCGTTTTTTCGCTAATAAATAACTCACTCGCGATCTCTTTTGTCGTCTTATCTTGGACTAACAGTTCGAACACTTCTCTTTCACGTTTGGTGAGTAACGGCTTGTGATTAAAGTCATTCTCCTTCAAGTATTGTAACCCTCCTTGCCTTCGCCAGCTATGAACAGCGGGATGGGTATATATTTAGTCACCATATCTTATGTGAATAAAAGTACTGAAGTGACTGAATTTCTTGATAGGAGAAATATTTATTTTAAAATGTGCTTTTTTTACCTTTACATTTACTTCAACCCTGAGATTAATTCAGGTTATGATATGCTAACGACCTTGTCACTTTCTAATAAATCCTTCATTTCATCACTCCAAGGTACTCCCTTACCCGTTAGCTTTGAAATTTGTACGATTGTTCCCCGGCCAACGAAGCATACTTCTCCATTTTCCCTCTTAGCCATATAATGAATATCTACGGAGGATGTTCCGATTTTTTCTGCCTTTACATAAACCTTTAAATGTTCATCAAAGAAAACTTGCTTTAAGTAATCACACTGTAAGTCTGCCACAACAGGGATGGTCTCGTTTGCAGGATGGACCCACTCTTGCATAAATCCTTTATTCTTAAAATATTCAATTCTCGCTTCCTCAAAATATACAAAAGGGACTGTATTGTTTAAGTGCCCAAACATATCCGTTTCAGAAAATCTAACCTTAACCGAGTGATAGAATTCAAATTCATTTACCCAAGAGGTGAAGTCTTGAATATAACTTACTCTGCTCACACTATATCCTCCAATCATATATGTAATGAATGATTATTCATTCTTTTATTATAAATTATTTTTGAATAGTTTGAAAACAAAGAAACTTAAAATCGACAAATTATTTATAGAATTAGAAACCCCTAGATACTTATTTATAAAAATATTAAGAATATTTAGTTATTTTTATATAAATTATGTTATAAATTATATAAGGATCTTTTGTTAAAGCTACTGGTTTAATCAATAGGATTACTGTCCATTCTAGTGAAGAGATTTTATAGTAAGACATATTGCAGATTCTTGGATGGTTCCATTTATTGACTAAGTATCAAAGAACAAAATTGAGAAAGAAAACTTATTATAGTTAGAAGCATCTGGTTTGAAGGGAGATGGTTTCCTGAGACGTTTATTTCTTTTTGCTATTATTTTACTTATATCTTACTCTTCTTGGTCTGCCTACGGTAAACCATCCAGTTACTCTGAAATTAAAACAGCACTTATAACAATAAAAGATGATTTAGATTCACTAAAGAAAAACGAAAATATAACTGATTTCTTTCAATCATTGGATATGCGAATGATTAGTTTGGTACAACAGCTAGAAACGAAGACAGATAAATTAAGTAAAGATCAACCTGAAATCCTATTCAGTGTAGAAAAACCTAAATTAAAAGCACCTGATAAACAGGCTTTTTCGATTTATAATATTGAGCTTGGAGATTTAAGAAGGGATGTTGAAAAGCAAATAGGAAAACCGAAGCGAGAATCATTTAATGAATATGGTGTTAAGTGGTATGCTTACCATGAAAATTATCAAAACTTCATGATGGTCGCCTATAATAAAAAGGGGAAGGTTGCCGCACTATATACGAATAATGATTTGGTCACTTCTACAAAAGGAATTAGCCTTGGGACAGAGAAAGACAAGGTTTTAAACATTTTAGGTGAGCCGTTATCGAAGATCCAAAAGGGACTAATATATTATCAATTTCAACAAAACAGAGATTATGATATGTTCCGACTAGTAGGGAGCTATGTAACCGTATTTTATGATAAACACGAAGACAATACCGTTACGGCCATTCAAATTGTTGATGAACATTTAGAAGCTAATAAGAGGGAATTTTATACTAAAGCTAGTACGAAACTAAAAGAGGGTTTTGAATTTCAACTTTTTGACCTAACGAATGCAACTAGGGTTAAACACCAATTAGGTATATTAAATTGGGATGAGCATGTTAAAATGACTGCCAGAAGACATAGTAATGACATGGCAGAAAATAATTACTTTGACCATAAGAACCTAAAGGGGCAATCTCCTTTTGATCGCATGACTGAAGATAATATCATTTTTACACTAGCTGGAGAAAACCTAGCTACCGGTCAATTTAGCAGTATCTTTGCTCACGAAGGTTTAATGAATTCTCTTGGCCATCGAAAAAACATACTCAAGCCTGGCTTCGAAAACTTAGGTGTTGGTGTTGCCTTTAATTCTAAATCCCAGCCTTATTATACGCAAAAGTACTTTACGAAATAATTATTACCTACCTCCTAACTTTTTTCGGTCTGTATCTATCACTTTGAATTCACCTTGAATATTATCGTTACTCAGTAATAAAGTAAATAATTCCCGTTCTTCTGTATTAGTTAACACTTCAACCGATATTTCTATTTCGTACGTAGTTCCTGGTTTCATTTCTTCGGAAGGTTCAGGAACTACATTTTTCTTTATTGAAATAATATTTTCTTTTTCATATTGAGGAATTTGTACCTTATACGACGTCTTAATGGATTCAGAAATTTCATGATGAAATTGGGTCAATAATACTTCTTTGAGATCCTCAGAATTAACCTGTTTATTTGAAATAGCTTCAACTGTACATAGATTAAGAGAAAACAAAAGTAACATACCTATAGTGAAGGTTCTCATGTGTACTCCCTCCAAGTTAGACTAGTTATATTTTCTCTTAAAAACAAAAAATTATTAGACAAGCTTATAATCATATATATTTTTCTGAGAATTTGCTTTTTGAAAACAACAAAAGCCTCCATAAGTAGGAGGCTTTTGTTGTTTTATGCTTGGTCGCTTCCAAAGAAGTTTCTGAAAGCTTGGATTGTTGTATCTCTGTTAAGAGCAGCGATTGACGTTGTTAAAGGAATACCTTTTGGACAAGACTGAACACAGTTTTGAGAGTTACCGCAGTTCGCAAGTCCTCCATCTCCCATAATCTCTTGTAGACGTTCTGGCTTGTTCATTTCACCAGTTGGATGTGCGTTGAATAAGCGAACTTGAGATAATGGAGCAGGTCCAATAAAGTTAGATTTACTGTTAACGTTCGGACAAGCCTCTAAACATACTCCACAAGTCATACATTTAGATAACTCATATGCCCATTGACGTTTTCTCTCAGGCATACGTGGTCCAGGTCCTAAATCATAAGTTCCATCGATTGGAATCCATGCTTTAACCTTTTTAAGTGAATCAAACATACGACTACGATCTACTTGTAAGTCACGAACAACTGGGAATGTACGCATTGGCTCTAAGCGAATTGGTTGCTCTAACTGATCAACTAGCGCTGTACAAGATTGACGCGGCTTTCCGTTAATAACCATTGAACATGCACCACAAACTTCTTCTAAACAGTTCATGTCCCAGTTGATTGGAGTTGTTTTATTACCTGATTTATTTACCGGATTACGACGAATCTCCATTAAAGCAGAGATTACGTTCATATTCGGACGATAAGCTAATTCGAATTCTTCCTGATAAGGGGCAGCGTCAGGACTATCTTGACGTGTAATGATAAAACGTACTGTTTTGTTTTCAGACATTTTTAGTTATCCCCTTTCTTTTTAGAGTAATCACGTTTACGTGGTGCAATTAAACCAGTATCAACTTCCTCGTAGTGGAATGCTGGTGCTGATTTAGCATCTACGAATTTAGCCATTGTAGTTTTTAAGAATTCCTCGTCATTACGATCAGGGAATTCAGGCTTATAATGGGCTCCACGGCTTTCATTACGATTGTAAGCACCGATTGTAATTACACGAGCTAATTGAAGCATGTTTTGTAATTGGCGAGTGAAAATTGCACCTTGGTTACTCCATTTAGCTGTATCGTTAATGTTAATGTTTTCATAACGCTCTAAAAGCTCAACGATTTTCTCGTCTGTTTTTAATAGCTTGTCATTGTGGCGAACAACAGTAACGTTATCAGTCATCCACTCACCAAGCTCTTTATGAAGTACATATGCATTTTCATTTCCATCAAGCGACATAACCTTGTTCCATTTGTTTTCTTCTTCTTTAACAAAACGATCGAATAAAGAAGATGAAATAGAATCAACACTCTTCTTAAGTCCGCTAATATACTCAAGTGCTTTCGGTCCAGCAACCATACCACCATAGATAGCAGATAATAATGAGTTAGCGCCCAGTCGGTTTGCACCGTGTTGTGAATAATCACACTCACCAGCAGCAAATAAACCTGGAATGTTCGTCATTTGATCGTAATCTACCCATAATCCACCCATTGAGTAGTGAACAGCAGGGAAGATTTTCATTGGTAATTTACGTGGGTCATCACCCATGAACTTCTCATAAATTTCAATGATTCCACCAAGCTTAATATCAAGCTCTTTAGGATCTTTATGAGATAAATCAAGGTAAACCATGTTTTCGCCGTTAATACCTAATTTTTGATTAACACATACATCAAAGATTTCACGAGTTGCGATATCACGAGGTACTAGGTTTCCGTACGCAGGATATTTTTCCTCAAGGAAGTACCAAGGCTTACCGTCTTTATATGTCCATACACGTCCACCTTCACCACGAGCTGATTCACTCATTAGACGAAGCTTATCGTCACCAGGAATCGCTGTAGGGTGGATCTGAATGAACTCACCATTAGAATAATATGCACCTTGTTGGTACACAATGGATGCAGCAGAACCCGTATTGATAACTGAGTTTGTAGACTTACCAAAGATGATACCAGGACCACCAGTTGCAAGTATTACTGCATCAGCAGGGAATGATTTAATTTCCATTGAAGTTAAGTTTTGAGCAACGACACCACGGCAGACACCTTCATCGTCTACAACAGAACCTAAGAATTCCCAACCTTCATACTTCGTCACTAGACCAGCCACTTCATGACGACGAACTTGCTCATCTAATGCATAAAGAAGCTGTTGACCAGTTGTCGCACCAGCAAATGCTGTACGGTGATGCTGTGTTCCACCAAAGCGACGGAAGTCTAATAGTCCTTCTGGAGTACGGTTGAACATAACTCCCATACGGTCTAATAAGTGAATGATTCCAGGTGCTGCTTCAGTCATAGCCTTAACAGGTGGTTGGTTTGCTAAAAAATCTCCACCATAAACTGTATCGTCAAAGTGCTCCCATGGAGAGTCACCTTCACCTTTTGTATTTACCGCTCCATTAATACCACCTTGGGCACAAACAGAGTGAGAACGTTTTACCGGTACTAAAGAGAATAGCTCTACCGGATGTCCTGATTCTGCCACTTTAATCGTCGCCATTAAGCCGGCTAAACCGCCACCGACTACAATAACTTTTCCTTTACCCATCGTGACTCACTCCTTTAATCCTTAGTCCATCAAATTTTCCGATCATTTCTAGAAATATTTATCTATAAAACTTAATTTCTATCATTCTTATACGAACGCTAATAATGCACGAATACCAACAAATGAAAGTGCAATAAAGATACCGATTGTTACGTAAGTTGAAATCACTTGAGCTCTAGGTGATACTGTAATTCCCCAGCTAACCATGAATGACCATAGTCCGTTAGCAAAGTGAAAAATAGTAGAAACAACACCAAGCACATAGAACCAGAACATAATTGGATTAGCTAATATGTTCTCCATCATTTGATAGTTCACTTCAGCTCCAAATGCTGCAGCAATACGTGTTTCCCAAACGTGCCAAGTTACAAACACTAATGTAATAACACCTGATATACGTTGAAGTCTAAACATCCAGTTTCTAAAGAATCCAAATTTACTAGTGTTGTTTTTAGCAGTAAAAGCGATATAAAGCCCATAAATTGCGTGGAACAATAAAGGTAAGAAAATAATAAAAATTTCTAAAGCATAACGGAATGGTAGACTTTCCATAAAGTGTGCAGCTTTATTAAAAGACTCCTCTCCTCCTGTAGCAAAATGGTTGATTACAAGATGTTGTACTAGGAATAAACCTACTGGAATAACCCCTAGCAAAGAATGCAATCTGCGATAAAAAAACTCTCGATTACCTGCCATATATTTACCCCCCTCAAAAATTAAAACAGATGCGCTCGTTCTCCTCCCCATTACCCATTACAGAAGATACACTAACTCATCAGTTAAGAAAAACGTTCAACATTTTCTTACAATTATGTGACATGTTCATTTTACTCCCAACATTACTTACCGTCAAGAAAACGGATACATAAAATGTTATATAAAATTTAAATTTTTTTGATATATTGATATTACAAAAAAAGTAAACAACATGGTGCTCTACTTAATGAAACCACAAATTGAAGTATATTGAAATAACAATTTTTACTATCGTTTGTCCGCCTCTTTTTTTCTCATTACTATGCGTAAAAATTTATTAATTGTATATAATAGAATAGTAGAAAGAGGGGAGATTATTTTACATATGAACTCTAATGAAATAAAAGAACCAACTGCTACTGTTTCGGCATTTGGATATGAGCTGATAAGAGATGTACTCATTCCTGATATACTTGGAAAAGATACTTCATCTATTTTATATTGGGCTGGTAAAAGCCTTGCGCGAAAATACCCTTTAGAATCCCATGATCAAATTATTGATTTTTTCCAAAAAGCAGGCTGGGGAACTCTTATATTCGAAAATGAATTAAAGAATGAATTAGAATGTGAATTAACTGGTGAATACATTACGCGTAGACTTAAGGAAAACCAAGAAGCTCATTTCCAATTGGAGGCTGGATTTTTGGCTCAGCAAATTGAAATGCAGCGCAATGTTATTTCAGAAGCTTATGAGCATCCAAAAAAGCGTTCTAAAAAAGTCACTTTTACAGTTAAATGGGATAATAAGGATCACTTAGGTTAATTTGATTAAGAACAAAAAGCTTTCAACTTATAACTGAAAGCTTTTTGTTTTGGTTAAAAGTAAAATTGATTATTTATAATAAAGCAAACTTATTATAATTTCCCCCTGAATGTTGTCCGTTCCTTTCCGCTCCGGGCACTTGCTTTCCGCAGGGAGGAAGTCGAGCCTCCTCGACGTTCCGTCTGTGGGGTCTCGACCTTTCCTCTATTTCCTGCTGGAGTCAAGTGCCCTCCGCTACAATCCACTCAGTGTTTCAAAATTTTTTACAAACAACAATTTTCATCAAAAAAGTACCTTGTAGAATAATTACTTTTTAAGAATGAACCGCTTTTCCAGATAATTCGAATGCTTCATGAAGAGCTTCTACTGCTTGAAGCATTTTGCTTTCTTCAACAACGGTTGAGACCTTAATTTCTGAAGTACTTACCATTTTTACTTGGATGTCATTGTTCGCTAAAACTTCAAACATTTCAGCTGCTACTCCTGGATTGGATATCATTCCAGATCCGACAATTGATACTTTTGCTAAGTTAGATTCAGATTCAATGCCTTCGTATTGTAGACTCTCTTTATTGTTCTCTAGAACAGCTAAAGTTTCTTCTAAATCTTCACTTTTGATAGAGAATGATAAATTTGTTTTTTCATTCGTCGTGCTTTGAATAATAATATCTACGTTTAAATGGCTTTTAGCCAAAGTGGTAAAGATGGTTGAAAGACTTGTTAATGAATGAGGCAATCCAAGTACCGTTACTCTTGTAATTTCATCCTCAAATGCCACTCCACGGACAACTAAATTTTGTTCCATTTTAACTTCCTCCTCGATGATTGTACCCGTTTCTCTCTCCATACTTGAGCGAACCTCAAGCGGTAATGAATAGTTCTTTGCAAATTCTACGGCTCTTGGATGTAGGACACCTGCACCTAGATTCGCTAGTTCTAGCATTTCATCATATGAAACGGATAGTAGCTTTCTTGCCGTTTTCACATATCTAGGATCAGTCGTGTAAACCCCTGTTACATCGGTGTAAATATCACATTTATCCGCTTTTAAAGCAGCTGCTAATGCGACAGCGGTAGTATCAGAACCTCCGCGCCCTAAAGTGGAAATGTTCGCGCTCTCTGTAAGTCCTTGGAATCCTGCAACAATGACAATTCTTCCTTGATTTAATTCGCTTTGAACACGAGTAGGATCTATATCTAAAATTCGAGCATTTCCATGCACCGATTCTGTTTTAATCCCTGCTTGCCAGCCAGTATAGGAAACAGCATCATGGCCTTTTTCTAGTAATGCCATTGCTAATAAAGAAATAGTCACTTGCTCCCCTGTTGTAAGAAGCATATCCATTTCACGCTTGTTTGGACTAGAAGAAATTTCTTTTGCTAAGCTTACTAGCTGATCCGTTGTTTTCCCCATAGCTGATACAACGACAACAACATTGTTGCCTCTATTCTTTTCTTCGATTACTCTTTCTGCTACATTTAAAATTCTCTCTACACTTCCAACTGATGTTCCACCAAATTTTTGGACGATTATTCCCACAGTTTCCCCTTCTTTCTGTAATCTCATGATTGGCCGTCTTTTATGTAGCGTTCGTTGTACCCTGATAAACAACTTGTTGCTATATATTTATAGTGTCCTTAGAAGACCTACAAAATGAACAAGCAAATTAAATCTAATAAGCACTAATATCAAACGTGAACAAAAAATTTAAATGAACACAAAAAAAGCAATGAGAATTATCTCATTGCTGTGCTTAAAAACGTAAAAAAATACAATAGTACGTTCACACAGTGAGATAGCTCTCCAAGACGGCCTTGTCTTGACAATCCTACATTTATTCAATGCAGAACCAGCAGAGTTAGATATGAGTTCTATCTCCACTTCGGCAAACATCCCCTTTGACAGCTCTTCGCAGAATCTCATCATTCTCCAAGCTATTACTATTGGTGTTCGCACCTCTACCTTCACTTTAACTTAAAAGTGAATATGAAATTTTCATTCATTATAGCATAGCCTATTTCGAGTGACAATGCTATTCTTGTAATTTTCTTAATAGTTCTTCAGCTACATTTTTTGGTAAACCTAAGTCAGTTAAGGCTTCTAAACTGGCTTCCTTCATTTTCTTAATTGAACCAAAGTGTTTTAATAGAAGTTTCTTACGCTTTTCTCCGATTCCATCCACGTCATCCAATATGGACTGAAAGGCATTTTTTCCTCTTAACTGTCGATGGAACGTAATCGCAAAGCGGTGAACTTCATCTTGAATTCTTTGTAATAAATAAAATTCCTGACTATTTCTCTCAAGAGGAATAATCTCAAGTGGATTTCCATATAACAACTGAGATGTACGGTGCTTGTCATCTTTTACTAATCCTGATAATGGAATATCTAAACCTAGCTCATTCTCAAGAACATCTCTCACTGCTTCTACATGTCCTTTTCCCCCATCAATCATGATTAAATCGGGAATGGGTAACTCTTCCTTTAAAACACGAGAATAACGTCTTCTGACAACCTCGCGCATTGATTCATAATCATCAGGACCTTTAACTGATTTAATTTTATATTTTCGATATTCTCTTTTTGCGGGCTTCCCATCAATGAATACAACCATTGCCGATACAGGGTCTGTCCCTTGAATATTTGAGTTATCGAAAGCTTCAATACGATGGGGTGTATAGATTCCTAGCTGTGTCCCTAGTTGCTCGACAGCTTTAATCGTACGTTCTTCGTCTCTTTCAACTAGTGAGAATTTCTCTTTAAGGGCGATTGAAGCATTTTTTTCAGCTAAGCTTACTAAATCTTTCTTTTTCCCCTTTTGAGGCTTTATCACTTTTACTTGTAAAAATTCCTCTGCTACAGATTCATCTACATTTGCTGGAAGTAGAATTTCCTTCGGTTTAAAGTGATTCGTTTTTTCATAAAATTGCCCGAGAAATGTTAAAAACTCTTCATCTGGCTCATCGTATATAGGAAACATGGAGACATCGCGTTCAATTAGTTTACCTTGCCTTACGAAAAAGACTTGGACACACATCCAGCCTTTATCGACCGCATAGCCGAATACATCACGGTCAGTAAAGTCAGTTGTAGCCATTTTTTGCTTCTCCATCGTTGCTTCAATGTGAGCAATTTTATCACGATATTCTTTCGCGCGTTCAAAATCTAATTCTTCTGCTGCTTTTCCCATTTTTTCCGTAAGCTCTTTTTTTATCTCTTTATAGCCGCCATTTAAAAATTTAGTTATTTCTTCGACCATTTCTTTATATGTGGCTTCTTCCACCTCTTTCACACAAGGAGCGAGACACTGACCAAGATGATAATAAAGACAAACACGGTCTGGAAGAGTAGAGCATTTTCTTAACGGATAAATACGGTCTAGTAACTTTTTCGTTTCATTTGCTGCGGTAACATTTGGATACGGACCAAAATATTTCGCTTTATCTTTTTTTACTTTACGAGTTGTGATTAATCTAGGATGACGTTCTGCCGTTAACTTAATAAACGGATAAGTCTTATCATCCTTCAACATGACATTATATTTCGGGTCATGTTTTTTAATAAGATTAAGTTCAAGAATAAGTGCTTCTATATTGGAAGAGGTGACAATATACTCGAAATCCTCAATTTCACTTACTAATCTTTGCGTTTTTCCATCATGTGAGCCAGTAAAATAGGAACGCACACGATTCTTTAACACTTTTGCTTTCCCTACATATATAATCGTTCCTTGTCTATCCTTCATTAAATAGCACCCTGGTTGATCAGGGAGAAAAGCTAACTTATTTTTAATCGTATCATTCATGTGTATTTTACACCCCCTGTTACCCTTTGCTATATTGATCTTCAGGCTAAAAACTTTTTAAATCATTTTATTATATAAAAATGGTATCAATCCATCTGAAATCTACCATCAAGAGTCTAGTGTTTATTTTAATCTAAACATCCTACTTTTGAAAACAAGAATCATCTAACAATTTAGGGAGCTTATTTGAGAGGGAAGAACTCTTAAAATAAAAAAACCTCTCAACCAAATGTTGGGAGGTTTTCTCAGATCATAGAGTGATTTATTATAGGTGAGAATTTAAACGGTCAGCTAAAGCTTCTTTAGGTTGGAAACCTACCACTTTATCAACCACTTCTCCATCTTTCATTACAAGTAGAGTTGGGATGCTCATAACTCCAAATTTTGCAGCAGTTTCTTGGTTTTCGTCAACATCGATTTTTACGATTTTAACTTTATCTCCCATTTCTCCATCTAACTCTTCAAGAACTGGAGCGATCATTTTACAAGGACCACACCATGGAGCCCAGAAGTCTGCAAGAACTAAACCTGAACCAGTTTCAGTTGAGAATGTTTGATCAGTAGCGTTTGTAATAGCCATAATACACATGCCTCCTAAATAATTACTAAAAATCTAACGTCAGTATATCATCGATTGTTAAATCATGCTAATAATATGTTTCGAACGTATTTTTACCTTTTATAAGATATCTATACGTTTAAAAATTAGCATAGGACTGATTTTTTTACAAAAATATTGCTCTTTACTTATAATTTACTCTGAAATCTAGAGTTATGACCTTTTCTCATTACAATAGATACATTCACTTTTGCATATATCATCGGATTTGGTTTATATATCATCTTTTTTTAAAATATATCATCGAATTTGAGTAATATATCATCGAATTTCTCAATATATCGTTTATTCGACACAAATAAACATTATTCGACATACATAACAAAAAGATAACGAGCGGTAGCAAAACCGCTCGTTATTATCAATTAAGCATTAACTTTTAATTTTTTAAATTCTTCCGTTAACATTGGAACTACTTCGAATAAGTCACCAACGATACCGTAGTCAGCTACTTTAAAGATGTTCGCTTCAGGGTCTTTGTTGATTGCTACGATTACTTTTGAGTTTGACATACCAGCTAAATGCTGAATCGCTCCTGAAATACCGCAAGCAATGTAAAGGTCTGGAGTAACAACTTTACCTGTTTGACCGATTTGTAGTGAGTAGTCACAGTATTCTGCGTCACATGCACCACGAGAAGCTCCAACTGCACCACCAAGTACTTGAGCAAGCTCTTTTAATGGTTCAAAGCCCTCTTCACTCTTCACACCACGGCCACCAGCAATAACAACTTTCGCTTCAGAAAGGTCTACACCTTCACTAGCTTTACGAACTACTTCTTTAATGATGGCACGAAGATCTTTAATGTCTACTGATAATGAAGATACATCGCCTGTTCTTGACTCATCTTTTGCTAAAGGAGCAATATTATTTGGACGTACAGTAGCAAAGATTAATCCTTCAGTAACAATTTTCTTTTCGAAAGCTTTACCAGAGTAGATTGGTCTAGTGAACACAACGTTTCCACCAGCTTCTTCTACAGCTGTAGCATCTGAAATTAAACCAGAATTTAATTTAGCTGCAATTTTTGGAGATAGATCTTTACCAAGTGCAGTGTGACCAAATACTAATCCTTCTGGGCTCTCACTATCAATGACAGCTACTAATGCTTGAGCATAACCATCAGAAGTATATTGATTTAATTTTGCATCTTCAACAACAACCACACGGTCCGCACCAAATTGAATTAGCTCAGTTCCTAAAGCGCTTACACTTTCTCCAAGTAAAACACCTACAACTTCGCCGCCTTCAGCAACTGTTTTTGCAGCAGCAATTGCTTCAAAAGACACATTACGTAATGAACCGTCACGTACTTCGCCTAACACTAATACTTTTCTAGCCATTTTGTTTTACCCCCTGCGTAATTATTCACGACTCTATTCGCATAAGATATTGCCCCGAGTGCAATTAATTTTTGATAATAGGTCTTTATTAAAATCCTAAACTCTTAAATTAAACAACTTTAGCTTCAGTATAAAGTAGATTTACTAGTTCCTTCACTTGATCTGCTAATTCACCTTCAAGTACTCTTCCAGCTTCTTTTTTAGGTGGTAAGTAGATTTCGATTGTTTTCGTTTTTGCTTCAACATCATCTTCTTCAAGATCAAGATCATCTAGCTCTAACTCATCAAGAGGTTTTTTCTTCGCTTTCATGATCCCTGGTAAAGAAGGATAGCGAGGCTCGTTTAAACCTTGTTGAGCTGTTACTAAAAGAGGTAGACTAGTTTCGATAACTTCAGAATCGCCTTCTACGTCTCTAACAACTGTTGCTGTGCTTCCGTTGATTTCAAGCTTTGTAATAGTAGTCACATAAGGGATATCTAATAGCTCAGCTACGCGAGGTCCAACTTGACCAGAACCGCCGTCGATTGCTACGTTACCGCCAATAATTAAATCAGCATCTTTATCTTTTAAGTATTCAGCTAAAATTTTCGCTGTAGTGAATTGATCTGCATAATCAAGATCATCTTCTGTGTTAATTAATACTGCTTTATCTGCACCCATTGCTAATGCTGTACGAAGTTGTTTTTCTGTTTCTTCGTTACCTACAGAAATAACAGTTACTTCTCCGCCTTGTGCATCACGAACTTGGATTGCTTCTTCGATTGCATATTCGTCGTAAGGGTTGATGATGAATTCTGCACCGTCTTCATTAACTTTCCCGCCAGAAATAGTGATTTTTTCTTCAGTATCGAAAGTTCTTTTCATTAAAACATAGATGTTCATGTATTTCCCCTCCTAAATAATCAAACATTTCTTCAGTTCGAAAGATTAAAAAAATTTATTTTAAAGAAAGCCCACATAGAACTTTTTGTAAGCTCTCTTTAAATTCAGGTAGATTAATCATTTACTTGCCAGTAAAGTTAGGCTCTCTTTTTTCGATAAAAGCAGAGATTCCTTCTTGGCCGTCATTTGATCCAAATACTTCTCCAAAAAGTTGAGCTTCTCTTTTTACACCTTGATAGAACTCTTCGTTTTTAGAGTAGTTTAATAGCTCAATAGTTGCCTTAATGGAAATAGGACTCTTTTTCGCTATTTTTGCCGCCATTGTATATGCTCTGTCTAGAAGTTCTTCTTCAGGGAAAGCGTGGTTTGCTAACCCGTATTGAACAGCTTCTAGTCCTGAAATTGGGTCGCTCGTAAATAGCATTTCTGCTGCTCTAGCCACACCAACATATTTAGGCAGGCGTTGTGTACCAGCAAAGCCTGGAATTAATCCAAGTTGAAGCTCTGGTAATCCAAGTTTAGCACTTTCTGTGACTAAGCGGAAGTGGCAAGCCATTGCTAATTCTAAACCGCCTCCAAGTGCTGCACCATGAATCGCTGCTATAATAGGTTTTGGGAATTTTTCCATTCTTTCGAAAAGATTTTGACCATATTCACCAAGTTTAGAGAATTCCTCATCCGATTGTACTGTAGTGAATTCCTTAATATCCGCTCCAGCAGAGAAGAATCGGCCTTCCCCATGAATTAATATAACACGAATTTCGTCGTTATTCTCTACCTCATCCAGTACAGCTGAAATTTCTCTCAGTAAACCATTTGATAAAGCATTCGCTGGTGGACGTTCAATTGTGATTGTAGCTATCAAATCCTTATAGGACCATTTCAAATATTCCACTTTTATCCCTCCTATTAGATAAAGGCTTTGTCTAAAAAATCCCCCTGAGATAGAAACACTGCTGCTATCCTTTTCCACACCCGTTTAATAACAAACGGTGAACAGAGCCTGCTAAAGCAGTTAAATTATACTTTTGTTCGTTCATAACCCATGATGTTACGGTTTCATCCATTGTTCCAAATATCATTTGTCTAGCTAAGCGAACATCTAGATTTTCAGAGAATTCTCCACTTTCTTTTCCTTCAATTAAGATGCTATCTACTAGTTTTAGATATCCTTTTAAAACATCATTGATTTTTAAACGTAAATCCTTATTGGACTGTCTTAATTCAAGCTGGGTTACGATTGCCAGGTGCTTATCTTCTGACAGCATGTGAAAGTGCGTTTCAACCATCATTAATAATTTCTCTGCCGCTGTATCTTTTCCTGCAATCTTTTCTTCTATTTTTTCAACAAAGTTTCCCATTTTTTCTTGAAAGAGAGATATAAGTATGTCTTCCTTATTCTTAAAGTAGAGATAGATGGTACCATCAGCAACTCCAGCTTGTCTTGCAATCTTGGAAACTTGTGCTTGGTGGTAGCCATTTTCCGCGATAACGATAACCGCTGCATCTATAATTTGCTTATACTTAGGTTTATTTTTCTTCAAGTTCTGTCCCTCCTTTCAAGAACTTTGGGAGCTTTATGATATTTTGAGTTGAAATGAATGAATCGTCATTCATATTTTTATAATAGTATTACAACCCCTATCTGTCAAGGAGAGATTCATATAAAAACTATACTCATTATGTCATTACCGGCCATCTAGGACAAGTTTATTTTGCACAAAAAATTAGAGCCGATTGAATCGGTCTCTACCATAAAGTTTAAGCCCGTTTCTCTTCATCATTTTGCAACTTTTTCTTTTCTTCATCTACTAATGCTCTTCTTAAAATTTTCCCTACAGCGGTTTTCGGCAGCTCTTCTCTAAATTCATAAGATCTTGGTACTTTATACGCTGCTAAATACTTTCGTGCGTACTTATTCAATTCATCTTCTGTTAATTTTGCCCCTTCTTTTAGAACAACATACGCTTTAACCGTTTCACCTCTGTACGGATCAGGAATACCCGCTACCACTACCTCTTGTACATCAGGATGTTCGTATAAGACTTCCTCAATTTCACGCGGATAGATATTATAGCCACCAGCGATAATCATGTCTTTCTTTCTGTCTACTACGAAAAAATAACCTTCTTCATCCATATAACCGAGATCACCCGTTAACAACCATCCATCTCTTAGTGTTTGCTCTGTATCCTCAGGTCTATTCCAATAACCTTTCATGATTTGCGGACCATTTATAGCAATTTCACCAATTTCACCAACAGGCAGTCGTTCGCCATTTTCTAATGAAAATATGGCTGCCTCCGTATCTGGCCAAGGTACTCCAATACTACCTTTTATTCTTGGACGGTCCCATAGGAAGTTCGAATGAGTAACTGGGGATGATTCTGTCAAACCATATCCTTCAACAAGCTTACCACCTGTCACTTCTTCAAACTTTTGTTGAACTTCTACTGGGAGTGCAGCTGAACCTGAGATACATGAATCTATAGAAGATAGATCGTATTTTTGTAAATCTGGATGATTAAGTAGACCGATATAAATAGTAGGTGCCCCTGGAAATAAAGTTGGACGCTGTTTTTGAATGGTTTTTAGTGTTGTCGTTGGATCAAACTTTGGAAGAAGGACCATTTTTTGTGCTTGCATAACGGATAAGATTAACACCGTTGTCATTCCATATACATGGAAAAATGGAAGAATTCCTAAGACCACTTCTTCACCTTTTTTACACTTATAAAGCCAAGCATTACACATCGTAGCATTCGCTACTAAGTTTTTATGTGTAAGCATTACTCCTTTAGGAAAACCAGTTGTTCCTCCTGTATATTGTAAAAGAGCTAAATCTTCTTCAAAATCAAACTCTAATTCTTTTAATTTTCGATTAGGTTGTTTTAAGATTTCCGTTAGTAGATGATGATTTCCTTCATGTTTGACCGTAACAGATATGCCGTACTGCTTTTTCTGTATAAAAGGGTAAATTAAATTTTTTGGGAATGGAAGGGCATCCTTGATAGCGGTTACAATTACGTGTTTAAGTTCGGTGTTAGCCATCACCTTTGTAACCCTAGGGAATAAGATATCCATCGTTACAATGGCTTTCGCTCCAGAGTCTTTCATTTGATACTCAAGCTCTCGTTCCATATATAAAGGATTGGTTTGAACAACGATTCCACCAGCCATCAGTATTCCATAATAGCTTACAACAGCTTGAGGGCAGTTCGGTAACATGATAGCTACTCGGTCTCCTTTTTCAATTCCAAGATCTTGAAGATACCCAGCAAGCTTATATGACTGCTCATATACCTCTTGATACGTGTATTCCTTCCCCATAAAGTGAATAGCGACTTTATTTGGAAACTCTTCGGCTGTGTTTTTTAAATACTTTTGCACCGGCTCATTTGTGTAGGATAACGTAGCAGGGATTTCATCCGGATAATTTTTCAGCCATGGTTTTAAATCTGACATTGATTAACCCCCTTTTTAGATAATTTTTAGAACATTCAAACTGTTCTCTTTTTATTATAATATAGTGAACAATTTGTTACAATCACAACCTGATACGATTTATCTATTCGGTTTAGGACTAACTAATTAGAAAAAAGTCGCCAATTGAATACTAGCGACTTTTTGTAATATGTTTTTTTGCCGAGACTCCTTCTCTTATGCAAAAAAGAGCAAATATATTAAACCAAGGGCAAAAAATCCCCCACATAGGATGAGCAAAATTTTAGCTAACTTTTCCAATCGAGTTCTCTCCTTAAGAAATTCCCGCTCCGATTACAAACGATAGTCCGATCGAGATGATTAGGGATATTAAACCAACCGCTCTGTTGTCATTTTCTATTTCTACATCAATATTGAATTTTGGTGTTAAAAATTCAAATATGAAATAGGCAATTAACAATAAAAAGAATCCAAATACTCCCCAACTAATCATGTTTAATAACGTGTCGTGCTGCAAAATAGAATGTCTAAAGATATTGGCAATCCCAAAGATTTTTCCGCCGGTCGCCATAGCAACAGCAACATTTCCATTCTTTATTTCATCCCAATTTTTATACTTTGTAACAAGTTCAAAAATGGCTAAGAAAACTATCATACAAAGAATCACGACGCTACAGTAAGCGGCTGTTTGAATGAACTCATTCTCCCAAAAATTCATCATCGTTTTCTCCCTATTTATAAATATTTATCATCTTATTTTAACTCAGCGATGGTAACCCCTGTCCCACCTTCTCCGGCATCTCCAAAGCGAATCTTTTTGACAGAACGATGGTTACGTAGATATTCTTGAACGCCTTGTCTTAAAGCCCCCGTTCCTTTACCATGTATGATGGAAACTCTTGGGTATCCAGCTAACAGTGCATCATCCACGTATTTTTCTACTCTTGAGAGAGCATCTTCAAATCTTTCTCCTCTTAAGTCAAGTTCAAGATTAACATGGAAGTCTTTCCCCTTCACAGTTGCCATTGGTCTAGTTTCAACCACTTTTTCACTCTTGATAAATTCTAAATCTGATTCTTTTACTTTCATTTTTAAAATTCCGATTTGTACTTGCCAATCACTGTCAGACACTCTTTCCACTAAATGTCCTTTTTGGCCAAAACTTAAGACATTTACTTCATCTCCAGGTTTTAGAGTACGTTTTTGTGATGTTTGTTTACCTACAGTTTTTTTCGATTTTGTCGTTTTTGGCACGGCTTCTTCTAAACGTTTTTTTGCATCGATTAGTTCATGTTCTTTTACTTCAGCATTCTTCTCGATTCTTAGCTTTCTTAACTCACGGATGATTTCTTCCGCTTCAGCTTTAGCTTTTTCAATAATTTCTGATGCTTTTTGTTCTGCTTTTTCTTGTAAAAGATCCTTCTTATCATAGTATTCCACTGTTTGTTTTTGAAGGTCTTTATGCAGCTTTTCTGCTTGTTTCAAGAAATCATGCGCTTCTTCAAGTTCTTTTTCAGCTTGACGTTTACTATCTTCTAAAGCAGCAATCATACTTTCTACTTCGTTACTATCTGCACCAATATAAGTTCGTGCTTTATCTATTACTTTATCTTTCAATCCAAGTCGTTTGGAAATTTCAAAAGCGTTGCTTCGACCTGGTACACCTATCAAAAGTTTATAGGTTGGACTTAATGTCTCAATATCAAATTCTACACTCGCATTTGAAACCCCTTCACGATTGTAGCCATAAGCTTTTAGTTCAGGGTAGTGTGTGGTAGCAATGACCCTTGCCCCTCTATTATGAACTTCATCCAATATGGAAATAGCAAGCGCTGCTCCTTCTTGAGGATCTGTTCCTGCTCCTAGCTCATCAAATAAAACTAAGCTTTCAAAATCAACCTTATTTAATATATCAACAATGTTAACCATATGAGAGGAGAACGTACTTAAACTTTGTTCAATCGATTGTTCATCACCAATATCAGCATATACGGAGCTAAATACAGCCATTTCAGAGCCATCTAAGGCAGGAATATGTAATCCTGCTTGTGCCATCAATGTACACAGACCAACCGTTTTTAATGTTACCGTTTTACCACCCGTATTTGGACCGGTAATGACAATCGTTGAAAAATCTTTACCCAAAACGATGTCATTTGGAACCACTTCATCAATTGAAATTAAAGGATGTCTCGCCTTGAAAAGGACAATCCTACCCTCATTATTCATTTTTGGCTTTGAAGCTTTTATTCTACTTCCGTATCGTGCTTTTGCAAACATAAAATCAAGTTCAGCCAGTACTTCAACAATGGTTTCAAGTTCTCCGTTCCACTCTCCAACTTTTCCGGAAAGCTCAACAAGAATCTTTTCAATTTCTTCTTGTTCTTTCATACGTAAACCTTGTAAGTCATTATTTAACTCGACGATTGCCTGAGGTTCAATGAATAAAGTTTGTCCAGAGGAACTTTGGTCATGTATGATACCGCCATAATGTGCCCGATACTCTTGTTTTACCGGTATAACAAAACGGTCATTTCGAATTGTTACAATGGCATCAGAAAGCATTTTTTGTGCATTTGAAGAGCGAATCATGCTTTCAAGTTTTTCTCTTACTCTTGCTTCCTTTGTACGGAGTTGGTTACGAATAGAACGTAATGTGATGCTTGCAGAGTCTAGAACCTCTCCATTGTCATCAATGGCTATTCTGATGGATTGCTCCAATTCTGCTAGAACAATGATGCGGTCAGCGAATCCAACTAAAATGGGAACATCCATACCTTGTTCAGATAAATCTTCAATAAATTTTCTTATCATACGGCTTGCGTGGATGGTGCTCGCCACTTGCATTAATTCGTGTGGGGATAACATTCCACCGATGGAAGCTCTTTTTATTTGTGGTCTAATATCGAAAATTCCACCTAAGGGAACATTTCCTTTTATTCGTAGTACTTTTGCTGCTTCGTCTGTTTCTTCTTGTCTTTGGACGACTTCTTCAAAGTTAGTTGATGGTAAAAGCTTTGAGGCTTTATCCCTTCCTAATGATGAAGAAACATGTTCAAGAAGCTGTTCTCTAACTTTTATGAACTCCAATACTTTTAAAACACGTTCTTGCATGGAGGTCCCTCCCTTTCATTTAACACTTTAATGCTCTATATAAAAATACTGTCTATATTTAATAACTTTTAATTTTTGCCCGTTGATTTCCGCTCCGGGCACTTGCTTTCCGTAGGGATGGCCGGGAGCCTCCTCGGCGTTACCGCCTGTGGGGTCTCCCGTACCATCTATCCCTACAGGAATCAAGTGCCCTCCGCTCCAATCAACTCAGTAATCTATAGTCAGGTTGCCAAAAAGCTTTATTATTCAGCCTCAATTAAAGACTTTGTTATCTCCGATGTAAAAACTCCAACAATTCTTCCGTTTCCATGGCATTTAAGACGGAGGATTTTTTGATCCAGCCTTTTTTAGCACTGGATACACCTATTTCCATATGTACTAGTGTATCAAGTTTGTGGGCGTCTGTGTTAATTACAATCTTTACATCCGCCTCCTGAGCTTTTCTTAAGTATTCAGGGGCTAAGTCTAAGCGGTATGGGTTAGCATTCAGTTCTAGTGCTGTGTTTGTTTCTTTTGCTAGCTCAATTAGCATATCAATATCCGTTTCATGGCCTTCTCTTCTACCAATGATTCTACCCGTTGGATGGGCGATGATGTCGACATGAGCATTTACCAAAGCAGTTTTGAGGCGCTCCATTATTTTCTCTTTTGAATGGGAGAAAGATGAGTGAATAGAAGCAATGACAATATCTAATTCTGCTAATAATTCATCATCATAGTCTAACGTACCATCGGGGAGAATGTCCATTTCTACACCTGATAAAATGGTGATATCATCATATTTCTCATTTAATATTCTAATTTCCTCTTTTTGTCTTCTTAGCCTTTCTGGAGTTAACCCATTTGCCACTTTTAAAAATTGTGAATGATCGGTAATGGCCATATAACGATATCCTCGTTTCCGGCATGCTTCTACCATATCTTCTATCGTGTGAGCACCGTCACTCCAAGTAGAATGCATATGAAGGTCTCCCTTTATATGTTCAATGGAGATTAGTTCCATATCGGTTTTGTAGTCATCAACTTCTCTTCCGTCTTCCCTAATTTCCGGTGGAAAGAATGGCAAACCAAAATATTGGTAAAACTCCTCTTCCGATTGAAAAGTTTTTACCTCTCCAGTTTCCGTATTCTCCACACCATATTCACTTATTTTTTCCCCACGTTCTTTTGCCAGTTGTCTCATTCGAACATTGTGATCCTTGGATCCAGTAAAATGATGAAGGGTAGTAGCAAATTCTTTTGGTGTAACAATACGAAAATCGACGGAAACATCATAGTCCAAACCAAGGGTAACAGAAACTTTTGTATTTCCAGCAGCAATCACTTCTTTAATATTAGCCAGCTCAAGTAGCTGATCTTTTACCGAAGCTGGATTAGTTGTAGAGATAATAAAATCTAAATCCTTTATCGTTTCCTTCATTCTTCTTAGGCTACCTGCACGAGAGAATTTGTCAATATCCTTCATATCTTTAATGACATCTTCAATCATCTCAGACACTGGTAACATATAAGCTAAAGGAAGTCTTTCCGGTCTAGTCCCAGCATTCATAATAGCTGCTAAGATTTTTTCTTCGGTCTTCTTTCCAAACCCAGCTAGTTGCTGAACTTTTCCTTCACGACATACTTTTTCTAAATCAGCTATGTCTTCTACTCCAAGTTCTTGGTTTAACTTTGCAAGCTTTTTACCACCTAAGCCAGGAAGCTGAAGTAACGGAATTAAACCTTGTGGTACTTCTTGCTGTAGTTCTTTTAATACAGTAGACGTGCCCTCATCTATAAACTCTTGAATTACAGCTGCCGTTCCCTTCCCAATCCCTGATATCGTAGTAAAATCATTTATTTCAGCCAAACTATTTTCATTTGTTTCAAGAGCAATGGCCGCCTTTCTAAACGCAGCTACCTTAAAGGTATTTTCCCCTTTTAATTCTAAATAGATCGCGATTGTTTCTAATAAACGGATTACATCTTTTTTGTTTATATTCATCTATTTCACACCTGCCTGTGATTACAATATAAAAGTCATCTACTCTATTAACTCAGTTAGCTTCTAGTATGTCCATATATACGTTTAGGATTTTAAAAGGTTTTCAATTCAACTTAAAAACCTATGCTCATAAAGAAAACTTCTCTTTAAAGAGAAGTTTTAGGCAGCGATATATTCAAACCATAGTTCTTTAATTTGATTTGACATAATGGGAGTATGTTCAATAATTCCTTTTGCTAAGGTTGAATCATTTAAGTATACTTGAATGGCTCCAATTGGAAGCAGCGCTGCAATATATAGTAAAATAAAGATGATTAGATATACTTCAATAATCCCTAAAATTCCACCAGCCCAAACATTCAATGTTTTTAATATTGGTAAGTGAGCAACGAAATCTAACATGCTTCCGATAATTTGAAGTGCAATTTTTGCAACGAAAAAGATAGCAACAAATGCAATTGCACGATAATAAGCATCTTCTAAGTTAGTATTTTCAAAAAGTAATTTTATTGAGTCATTCCCGATATTCGGGTAAGGCACCCAAAGGGTAAGCTTTGGAGCAAGCTTATCGTAATACATATAAGCTATAATAAAAGAAATGATAAATCCAACAAGATGGATAAACTGGAGGATAAACCCTCTTTTTAAACCTATTAAAAATCCAAAAAATAAAATAATGATGATGGCGAGATCTAGCATGACTTTTATTTTCAGTCCTTTACTCTTTTTAATTCGCTTTCAAGCCGTTCATAATGTTGCTTTAATTTTATATAATCATTTACAGCATTAACAGCTGTTAAAACGGCTAATTTCGTTATATCGAGCGAAGGATTCTTAGAGCTTATTTCACGCATTTTATCATCGACCAAAGAGGCTACAAGTCGAACATGACTTGAACTTTCAGTGCCTATTATCGCATATTGCTGTCCGTAAATATCAACAGTTGTGCGCGTTTTATCTATTTCTGTCAACCCCTTTGCCCCCATTCAAACGAATCCTAAACATAATCATAACATGAACATACTATAGTGGGAAGTCAAAGGATGTCAAAAATCATCAGATTTTGCTTGAGGACTGCGGATCTAATCTTTAAGTCATGCATGAGTTGTCTGTTTAAAAATTTATAAACATTGGGGTGTACAAAAAAAAATGAGTCATGTAGTTTTAAAATTAACGACGAATGAAATTGAAAAAATGAAGGTTTCTTATCAAAACAGTCTAATCAGTAAATTGCCACCTGGAGCGGTTTTTGCAGCTAAGACTTCCAACTGTTCCATTACAGCTTATAAATCAGGAAAAGTATTATTTCAAGGGGGAGGAAGTGAAGCTGAAGCAAGCAGATGGGGGACAACTGAAACGTCTCAAGAAACTAAGAAAACCAAAGCAGTTCAAAATCAGCTTCCTGCTAATTTTGCAAACTTGTCTGTTGTTGGTTCAGATGAAGTAGGGACTGGAGACTTTTTTGGCCCTATAACTGTAGTAGCAGCTTACGTAAAAAAAGAAGACATTCCTTTACTGAAAGAACTAGGTGTAAAGGATTCTAAAGGATTAAATGATGAAAAAATTATTTCAATAGCCAAACAAATAAAGGACATTGTTCCACATAGCTTATTGACTCTACATAATGAAAAATATAATAAACTCCAAAAATCAGGGATGTCTCAAGGAAAGCTTAAGGCACTTTTACATAACCAAGCGATCGAACACGTATTAAATAAAATTAAACCTGTAAAGCCTGAAGCCATTTTAATTGACCAATTTGCTCAGAAAGACGTCTATTATGGATACTTAAAGGGACAAAAGAGTATTCAAAGAGAGGACGTTTATTTTAGTACAAAAGCAGAAGGAGTCCATCTCTCCGTCGCTGCTGCTTCCATTCTTGCAAGGTATGCTTTTGTCCGTCACTTTGAAAATCTATCTAAAAATGCTGGGTTTACTTTACCTAAAGGAGCTGGTGCGCAAGTAGATGTTGCCGCAGCAAGATTAATTAAAGAAAAAGGCGAAGCAGTGCTACCCAATTTCGTTAAACTTCATTTTGCTAATACGGAAAAAGCGATGAAATTAGTTAGGAGATAAATTTATAATAAAAAATGCACCCTTAATTTCTAATTTCGAAAAATTTAGGGACTCTCCATAAAATGAGAGTCCCTAATTGCTTTATCCTCTTAAAACCGCACCTGTTTTTTCTTCAACCGCTTTTAACACTTTATCATGTGCTTTCGTTACTTCTTCATCTGTTAAAGTTTTCTCAGGGTTGTAGTATCTTAATGAGAAGGCAATTGATTTTTTACCCGCTTCCATACGTTCACCTTCATAAAGGTCGAACACAGAAACTTCTTTCAATAAATCTCCGCCTGCTTCAACAATAATTCCTTTTAATTCTCCAGAGACAATTTCCTTACTAACCACTAAAGCAATGTCTCTTGTAATAGAAGGATATCTAGGAATGGCTTCATATTGTAATGGAGCTGTTTCTGTTTCTAACAGAGCTTTTAGCGAGATTTCGAATACATAAGTTTCCTTCAAATCTAAGTCTTTTTGAACCGTTGGGTGTACTTGACCAATGAACCCAATGTTTTGACCTGCAAGATATACTTCTGCTGTTCTACCAGGGTGCATACCATCAATAGAAGCTTGTTTGTATTCAACTAAATTGGTTAATCCAAGAGTGGCAAACATTTCTTCTAATATTCCTTTTAACACGAAGAAATCAACGGTTTTCTTTTCTCCTTGCCATGGGTGTAGATGCCATAGCCCTGTAATTGCTGCAGCTAAATGCTCACGCTCTTCAGGTAACTCATCTTGATTCGTCGATAAGAATACCGTACCTGTTTCATAAACAGCTACACTATCCATTTGACGAGCAACATTGTACTTAAGTACTTCAAGTAATTGTGGCACAATGCTTAAACGCAGCATGCTTCTATCTTCACTCATTGGCATTGCTAAGCGAATTGGCTCACGCTTTTCAATCGCATATTGAGTCGCTTTTGCCTCACTAGTTAGAGAGTAAGTCACAGCTTGGTAAAGGCCGGCACCCTCTAAGTAACGACGAATGACACGACGTTTCTTTTGGTATTCAGATAAAGCACCTGGTGTTGAAGCCCCAATCGGTAATGTCATTGGTAAATTGTCATAGCCATAAATACGTGCCACTTCTTCAATTAAGTCCTCTTCGATTGTGATATCGCCACGACGAGTTGGGACTGTTACCGTAACTTCATCACTTTCTACACTCACTTCAAACTGTAAACGGTTGAAAATAGATTTAACTTCATCAGTAGTGATGTTCGTACCAAGTACGCGATTAATTTTTTCTAAAGTAATAGAAACCACAGCCGGTTCTACCGTTAAAGTATCAACCTCAACTGAACCTTCTAGCACCTCACCATTTGCATAAAGAGCAAGTAATTCAGCCGCTCTCTCAGCAGCAGCACGAACGCGATCAGGATCTACTCCCTTTTCAAAACGAGTACTTGCTTCGCTTCTTAAGCCATGGTCTTTTGAAGCTTTACGAACGGTTGCACCTTTAAAGTACGCTGACTCTAATAGAACCGTTGTTGTATCAGATTGAACTTCTGAGTTTGCTCCACCCATTACACCTGCTAGAGCAACTGGCTCTTGACCATTTGTAATCACTAAGTGGTCCTCCGATAACACACGTTTTGCGTCATCTAAAGTAACCATTTCTTCACGAGCTTGAGCACGGCGAACTAAAATCTCCTTTGAGCCTAGACGATCGTAATCAAATGCATGTAATGGCTGACCGTATTCAATCAAAATATAGTTTGTGATATCAACCACATTATTGTGAGGACGGATACCTGCTGCCATCAATCTTGTTTGCATCCATACTGGTGATGGAGCAATTTTAACGTTTTTAATCACTTTTGCCACATATAATGGATTATCTTCAGATGCTTCCACTTTTACTTCAATATAGTCAGAAGCCTTTTCATTTGATGTAGCGACTTCCGGTTGAGGAAGCTTCACTTCTCTCCCTAAAATAGCTGCTACTTCATAAGCAACTCCTAGCATGCTTAAGCAGTCCGAACGGTTAGGTGTTAAACCTAATTCTAAAACTTGATCGTCTCTGTTAAGTACAGCTAGAGCATCTTCCCCAACGGTCACTTCATTCGGAAAAACAAAGATTCCTTCAGAGAATTCCTTAGCTACTAGCTTACTCTCAACTCCTAACTCTTGAAGAGAACAAATCATTCCGTTTGACTCTTCACCACGTAGCTTTGCTTTTTTAATTTTAAAATTACCAGGTAACACAGCTCCAACTTTTGCAACAACAACCTTTTGGCCTTTATCGACGTTTGGTGCACCGCAAATAATTTGAACAGGTTCTTCGTCTCCTACGTCAACTAAACATTTATTTAGTTTATCAGCATTTGGATGTTGTTCACGTTCTAATACGTGTCCTATAACTAAACCCTTCATGCCTTCATTTAGTACATCTACACCTTCGACTTCAATCCCACTTTTGGTGATCTTTTCAGCTAACTCATTTGCTGTAATTCCTGATAAGTCTACATAATCTTGTAGCCATTTATATGAAACAAACATGTTTATTCCTCCTATCTTAACCCTTATTCGTGAATGTGAAATTGCTTTAAGAAACGTACATCATTCGTATAGTAATGACGAATATCATCTACACCGTATTTCAACATCGCAATTCGCTCTGGACCCATACCAAACGCAAATCCTGTGTACTTTTTCGAATCGTATCCAGCCATTTCAAGTACATTCGGATGAACCATTCCTGCACCTAAAATTTCAATCCAGCCAGTACCTTTACATACGCTACAGCCTTTTCCGCTACAAATCTTACAAGAAATGTCCATTTCTACAGAAGGCTCAGTGAATGGGAAGAAACTTGGGCGAAGACGAATTTCACGGTCTTCTCCGAACATTTTTTTCGCAAATACGTCTAATGTACCTTTTAAATCACTCATGCGAATATTTTCATCAACGACCAATCCTTCAATTTGCATGAATTGGTGTGAGTGTGTCGCATCATCGTTATCACGGCGATACACTTTTCCAGGACAGATAATTCTTACTGGGCCTTTACCCTCGTTTTTCTCCATCGTTCTAGCTTGCATAGGCGATGTATGTGTGCGAAGAAGAATTTCCTCTGTAATGTAAAATGAGTCTTGCATATCACGAGCAGGGTGACCTTTAGGTAGGTTTAATGCTTCAAAGTTGTAATAATCTTTTTCTACTTCAGGACCTTCTGCAATCGTATAGCCCATTCCAATGAATAGATCTTCAATTTCTTCGATAATTCGAGTTAGTGGGTGATGGTTACCTTTGCTAACAGGGCGGCCTGGTAGGGTAACATCAATGGTTTCACCAGCGAGTTGCTTTTCTACCGCTTCTGCTTCTAATACTTGCTGTTTTTGTTCGATAGCTGCGGAAATTTCGTCTCTTACTTCATTGACGAGTGCTCCCATTTTAGGACGTTCTTCAGCTGAAAGCTTTCCCATTCCTTTTAATACTTCTGTGATGGGTCCTTTTTTCCCTAAGTAAGAAACACGTACGTCGTTCAATTCTTTAAGGTCAGACGCTTGTTGGATTTTATTAAGTGCTTCTTGTTGAAGTTCTTTTAAACGATCTTGCATGGTTTTTTCCTCCTTTATTCTTTGGGTTCGTTAAAGTGACCCGTTGATTTCCGCTCCAGGCACTTGCTTTCCGCGGGGAGTTGGAAGAATTAAAGAAAAAATCCAGAAGCCGATTTTTTCAAAAGGCGAATTCTTCCTGGATGGGAGCCTCGGCGTTACCGCCTGTGGGGTCTCCCATTCCCTCTACTTCCCGCAGGAGTCAAGTGCCCTCCGCTCCAATCAACTCAGATGGTTAATATAATAACTAAATCATCAACAACCATCTTAAAATAGACAAATAAAAAAAACCTTATCCCAAAAAAGGGACGAGGTTTTGTTTTCGCGGTACCACCCTTATTAACACACAACAAAAAGAATGTTGATGTGCTCACTTCATTTGGATAACGGATTGTTCCGATGCATCTTTACATTACAAGAATGGTCCCGATGCCGACTCAGGAGGTGAACTTCGCTTACTTTCTTAATGAAAATGCTTTCAGTCTAGGCATTTTCTCCCTTTAAAAATACAGTAAGTTACTTTTCTCCGTCTTAGTCTTTTCGTATGCAATTTTTGCGTTTATTGCATAAATGCAATTGTGAAATTGAATAAATTATATTATATAATTCCCTTCATATCAAACGCTTTTACAAAATTTATAGCCCATTTTTATGCTCTTAAGTAATATAACAAAATTCCTGCAGCAACTGCAACATTAAGTGATTCGCTTTTTCCATGGATCGGTATATATAAATTTTTAGTCGTTTGATCCAGTAATTCTTTATTTACACCGTTCCCTTCATTACCAACTAGTAAGGCAAACGTGGGACTAGGAGTAGTTTCCGTATATACTTGACCATTTTCTAATGCAGTCCCATAAACGGGTGTTCCTTCATCTTTTAACTTTTCCACCCACTCCGATAAATCTCCCTTTAAAACAGGCAAGTGAAAGTGACTTCCTTGTGCCGAACGAAGTACTTTAGGGTTGTAATGATCCACACTACCTTGGCCCACGACAACAACATCCACTCCTGCTGCATCAGCTGTCCGTATCATCGTTCCTAAGTTACCTGGATCTTGGACAGCATCTAGTAGTAAGAATGTCTTTCCTGTAATTTCATTCAGGTTTATTTTTTCTTGTTCACAAACAGCAAATACCCCTTGAGGAGACTCTGTATCGGATAATGTCTTAATAATTTCTTCTGTGACAGTAGTTACCGGTGTATCACCAAAATTAATCTTTTGAATGAAATGGCTCTGTTCACTTATGATAATTTCTAATACTTTATCTGCCTTTAGTGCTTCTTCCACTAAATGAATACCCTCTATTAAAAAAGTTTCCGTTTTGTCTCTTTCTTTTTTCGTTAATAATTTTTTCCACTCTTTTACTTGAGGATTTTTCGCAGAGGTAATGTGTTTCAACATCTTCTCTCCTTTACCAATACATTTCATTTTACATATAATCAATTTTCTTATTATAGCCTAACTCATATACATAATAAATCCAAAAATAGAAAAGATATTAACGAAACTCTTTCAATTTGTGTAGAGAGAGTATATTTCAAAGGTAACTAAAGAGTCTTTCAGTAAATAGATAAGGGGTGCAGATGAAGTGAACTTAAATTTAAGAAATGCAATTATCCAGAATGTTAGTGGCAATTCACAAGATGAGCTTAAAGACACGATCGTAGATGCTATTCAAAATGGTGAAGAAAAAATGTTACCAGGTTTAGGCGTATTATTTGAGGTCATTTGGAACAATTCTTCCGAAGATAATAAACAAGAAATGCTTCAAACTCTTGCAAGTGGATTAAAGTAAAAGAAAAGCTGCTCTAATATTAGGGCAGCTAGTTTTTCTTGAATTTCTTTGAAGATTGGTATGTACCAGCAATGATGGGCACTAATATAGCTATCCACATATACCAACTCATTTCTTTTTCCTCCGCTATCTAATAAAATCGATAAAACCTAAACCATAGTAGGAGCCAATGGCTAATATACTACTCCATAAAGCTAAGCTAATTGTCATCCAAATCGTCGTCCATTGTTTTTTAGCACCAAGAAACATACCGATACCAGCCGCAATATGGGTTCCAATTAGAAGCGGTGCGGCCAGAGCCAAACCAGGCAGTCCGTACTTATTCCAAATTTTTCGTGCTCGTTCTGAACGGGAGGACGTTTTTTCCTGACTTTTTTCTCTCTTTCTTTCACGCCATTTTTTAAAACGGTCAAAGAGCAATACGAATAACAGTACCGTGATAAAATTTCCAGTAAAAGATAGTACAGCTACCCAAAACGGGTGTAATCCTTTAATAATGGCTAACGGGATAACAGCAGCGATCTCAATCCAAGGAATGGCAGCCAATACAAAGACCAATACATATTCCCAAACCATAGAGCACCTCACTTAAGAATTGGCTTTTCGAATTTCAGACCAATAAATAATATACTGACCTGTAGCTAAACCAATGATAATAATTACCGGTAAACCTTTAATATCATCAAGGAAAAAGAGTAATAGAAAGCTGAGCGGTAATGCTGAGTAGAAAAACATATATACCTTCCTACATGCTCGATTCGTTAACCACTGCATTCCCTCATCTTCTTCTCTAAACTCCACAGGAACAATAGAAAAGATAGAAATCTTCCTTTTTGGATTCTTTTTATTAAATTTAGCAATTAAAGCGAACCACACTAGTGTAAAGATCAGCACTAGTAAACTAAATATAGAAAGGATTCCAATGGCAAGGTTTGATAGTTCAGTTATTTCATAGATTGTTAAAAAAAGATAGATGGATCCTGCAAGCCAGATAAACATTAAAGACCAAATAGGCGAGCGTAACACCTTTTCACTCATCTTTATTCACCTCTTCTAACCAAAATATTTCTTCGACACTTACATTGAAAACTTCAGCCATTTTTAATACCAGTGTAATGGATGGTGCATAATCACCTTTCTCAATAAAACCAACCGTTTGTCTTGTAACTCCCATTTCTTTTGCTAAATCCCCTTGAGTTAAATTGAAACGGGCTCTGAGCTCACGGACACGATTTTTTAACATATAAACCTCCTGTTCCAATTATTAGTAATTATAATGTAAACCATACTAAACAAAATGTCAAGTTTACTTAACATTTTGTTTGGTATGGTTTACTTCAATAATAAAGGGATCTGCTGCTGGTATTTTTTCGTTCTTGTAATTTTGTCCGTTGATTTCCGGTCCAGGCACTTGCTTTCCTCGGGGAGGAAGTCGAGCCTCCTGATATGAACGAAACTGTCAAGGCCCCACTCAACATTGGTATATAGGTTGTTTTTAGGCATCTTTAATAAGAGAAGCTATATTCGGCTTCTTTACTAAGTTAAGCTATGAGCCTTTAGGCTAAATGATCTCCTTCTTTAGCTTACTACCA